>NZ_LT992558.1:507369-737174 GCF_900258435.1 Carnobacterium divergens
CCAGAGAATGCGACCAGTTAGAGGAAGAAAAACAATTCTTCAACCGTAAATTAGAAAGTGGGGAAGAAGCTTTAGAACAGCTTATCCGTAAAAAAACTGCTCAACGAAATCAATTAGAAGAAGATTTTTTAAGAGTAAGAAAGGCGGAAAATGAATGCCAAGAATCGACTACCAAGAATTAAAAGGGCTATCCGATGAACTAACCAGTCTTAGACAATCGATTGTCTCTTATTTAAAAGAATACAATCGTGCCAATGACCATTTTGTAGAAGAAAATGAACTTCAAGGGCAAGCGTGGTCTTCTGCTAAAAGCTATCATCGAAATTATAAAACCATTTCAGATAGTATTTTTAACGCTCTATATGACTTAGACGACACACTTAAAGCGTATCTTGCCACCTTTAAAAGCCTTGTGGGAGAAGCTGAAAATAGGCTAGATACCGATGAGTTACAGGATTTACAAAATCAATTAAGACAGCTTCAAACACAAAAATTAGACTTTATGGAAGAAATGGCGAAAGTCTTTAAAGATGTACCTGTTTTGAAAGATTTTTTCGGACAACAGAGCATGTACGGAAAAATGAAAGAGATTGAATTGTTAAAACGATACGAACAATTTGAACGGCAAACCCAAGGGAATTTTGATAACGTTCATGAAACTATCGGGGCAATTCTACAAGGGTTAGCGTACATAGGAGATAGCAAGAATTTCGAAAGTGGGGCGAATGGGTATCATGCCTTGAATCTGAATTCGCTAGATTGGTACCAAAAACTGAACACTTACAATCAAGCTAATAAAAAAGACCGTTACGAACTGAAAGAAGTTAAAAATCAATATGGCACGTTTTACCAAGTCTTGAAAAATGGTAAAGTAGATAAAGAGGCGACCGAAGCCTATAATGAAATGGTGCTCGAAGAGCAATGGAACGAGTTTAAAGATAAACTAGATACGACTCTTGATGTCATTGATGCGTGGTCCTATTTAATTGGAAATACAGTAAAAGTTGTCGGAGGTGGAGCGACGACGATTGTTGGAGTAGTTGGAATTACAGGTTGTTTTGCGGTTGTCGAATTGGCAAGCGGTGGAACGGCAACGGTTTTCTTACCGGGAGTTGCGACAGCAGGTGTGGCCGTAGCAGGAACAGGAACGGCGATAATGGTGGATGGGCTAAATAGTTTTCAAAATGGTTATGAAGGCAACGTGATGTTTTCAAATAATGGGAAGATTACGAGTAAGACGATTAGACCGGGTAAGCCAATTGAAGCTACTATAAAAGGAAGAAAGTTGAAAATACGAGTTGATGCAGAGCCAGATGGTAATAAAATTCAAATTCAAGCGGGTAGTGGGGAACTATCAAGCTTAGATGAGAGAATTTTAGTTAACAAAATCACTGATAAGGCGAGTATTAAAAGTCAGATACCTAAAAAAATAATAAGGGCTTTGAGTAAAGGACAACTTGAGGAATTGATAAATAGAATTTGGAAAGCATTTATCTGGCTAACAACTAAATAAGGAGATAAAAAATGAGAATTTATGTGCAAATTAACTTAGTGGAAATAGCTTTAAATTATCGGGAATTAGCAGAAAAAATGTGGTTCAGTTGTTATAATCATAAAAAATTAGAACTCTCTCATATGGGAAATACTGAAACTTTACAAGAAGATTTTTCACTTTCTCTGAAATGGGATAAATGGTTGAATGATGATAGATGGACTAGTAGACTTACAGCTTCAAACCATGAACATATCTCTGTTGATCCGATTAGAAATAATACTATGTTATATTTTGAAACAGATCATGTCAATATTCTAACCGTAGATAAACGAGCCTTATACATTATGGTATGCGAGCTTGCAAAAGAGGTTCAAGGAACGATTAGTGATGATAATGAAGAAAATTGGTTAACACTTGAAGAATTTAAAGAAAAGCATCAAGAAATTCTAAACTTAACATTCGAAGAAGCGAATGAAATTAGCTTAAAAGAAGTGGAGACCATGACCCCAATAGATGAGCCTGAAGAAAATGAAGTTGATTATTCATGAATGGCAAACAAAAAAATTCTAAACTTAACATTTGAAGAAGCGAATGAACTAAGTTTGAAAGAAGCAGATATTATCGAATTGATGGAAGAACCTGAAAATAGTGAAGTTGATTACTAAAAAAATAGCTTGATGATTTTCAGTTCTTCTGAATTTCATCAAGCTATTTTTATTTTTTTAGTAGAGTGTAAACTTATAGATGTCGCGCTAGAAGACTTTTAGTAATCTCGCTAATTTGTTCTTTTTCAGGAATATCAGGAAGATTATCAATACCCTTTAAAGCTTTACGTGTATATTTTTCAGCTAATTCCTGTGCTTGAGAGACACCACCAAGGGATAAAACAAGCTGATGAACGGCTTGGATATCTTCATGAGTCATCTCCGCTTTTTTTGAAAGGTAAGGAGCAAAAGCTTTAGGATTTTTACGAATGGCGAAAATCAATGGAGCGCTGTAAACACCTTGACGCACGTCTTCTAAAACAGGTTTGCCAAATACTTCTGCTGATTGAGAATAATCAAGAATATCATCCATAATTTGAAAGGCCATGCCAATATGGCTGCCTATATAATAGCAAGAACGAGCAAACTTTTCAGTAGAGCCACCTTCTAATGCGCCCGAAAAACAACTTAATGCAAAAAGTTGAGCTGTTTTACCAGATATTTGCGTTAAATACTGTCTCATCGTAATTTTTTGATTGTATCGTAAGTGCATTTGATCCAACTCGCCCATTAAAATACGTTCCATGCCTCTAGTATCGATTTGAATGCTTTCAATTGAACTTGAATATTTTGATAATAATTTAAAACAAACGGTAAATAAATAGTCACCTGCATAAACGGCAACGTCTTTGCGGTATTTAGCTTGAATGGTTGGTGCACCACGTCTAAGTGGGGAATCGTCAACAACATCATCGTGAATCAATGTCGCCATGTGTAAGATTTCTAGAGCAGCTGCTACAGCTTGAATTTTTTTAGGATCTTGCGTAGTTCCAAATTTTGAAAATAAAATCGTGTAAGCAGGTCGCAAAAGTTTACCACCTGAATGAATCAACTCAATAATTGTTTTTTCAATATCTTTATTTCGGATTGTGATGCTGTTTTCCATTAAGTTTACGGTCGCTTCTAATTCTGTTTTAAGTTCAGGGTAAGCTTCCCATAGTGGATGAATCTTCATTGGGATTCTCCTTTCATACGATGATCAGAAAGTGGGTGATACATTGCTTTGAAATCGCGTAATGTTTGGACATGTTCTAATAAATAATTGGCGGCAATGCCAATAGCAATACCAGATAAAATACCTAAAAAGGCCAACACAGGCAAATAGAGCATGACCGTCCAAGTTTGAGCAATCCAACTGGCGATCATCAGTTGACCCACGTTATGTAAAATGCCACCAGTCGCACTGATTCCAATAATACTGACGCGTTTTGGTCCCAATTGTTTTACTGCTAGCATGCCAACGTAACTCAATAAAGCACCTGCGCAACTATACATGAATGTTGATAAGGTTCCACCTAATAATGTGGTCAGTAAAAGTCGCATCCAGACAACCGTAAAGCTGTCTTTAACTGGCAATGTAAAAATAGAAATAATTGTAATTAAGTTTGCTAAGCCAAGCTTTGCTCCAGGAGCAAAAGCAAATGGGAAGGGAATGCTGCGTTCAATAAGCCCGATTACAACTCCTTGTGCGGCTAGTAAAGCAATATAAACAATCTTTTGATTTCGAGTCATCTCGCTTTTCCTCCTTTAATGAACAATCATCTTTTAGTTTATCAAATCGCTCGTGTGGTTTCCATCTGCAAAGTGCCAATAGATGGCATTCCTTTTCATGGGTTAATGAGTGGAAATAGAAAGGTCTTAGTTCCATAGTGGTGGTTTGTTTCAACGAAAAAAGAACAAGAGGCAAAAAAGAATATGATGGGAGGCTCTTTTTATAGTGTGAAAAAAAGTCTATTTCTTCTCTCTCTCCTATTTTTTTGAATTGATTTTGTAAAAAAAAGAATGGCTAAGGCAGCATTTTTCATCTGCCTTAAACCATTAATTAAATGACTTATTTTCCGTCGTAAAGAGATTTAGGTGTTCCATACCACCATTTTCCAGCGACTTTTTGAACCCAAGGGATGACATAGTAGTCTAAACCAAAGGCACGACCAGAACCATTCATTAATGCAATAGCGGCGAAAATAAACCAAATATTTACCCAGTAGAACATACCTGATAATGCGAAGCTGATTACTAAAGCAATTGTAGCAGCATTGCTTAACCAAGTGAATAGACCTGCAATAATAGCAAGTGCAATTAATAATTCAATGATTGTCATTGTTTTTTGGAAGAATAAAGCAACTTCAGGAGTTGGGATCATTTTTTCCATCATCCATTCAAACCATTTAGGAGCTTTGTCAAAGACCATCATAGGTTCTTCGCCATATGCATAACTAAAACCGAATACAGGTTTTGCAGTTTCAACAACAGCATCAGCAGCGCCAGCAGCGGCTTCAGATGCACCACTTGTTGCTTCTTGTAACCAAGCAAATGGAAGTTTTACAGAATCGCCAAACCATGATTCTCCACCAAACCAACCAAAGGTTTTCTTACCGGCTTCAAGGAGCCACATACTACCGTAGAACACTCGAAGTGGAACACTCCATAGCACATTCCCATAACGAGATAAGTGACCACGGAAGATATTGCGTTTGTCTTTAATGTGGAAGAACTCATGCATAATGTATTGGAATGCATAGTATCCTGAACGAATATCAAAGAAGTATTTCAAATTAACAATGTGTTTCATTAAAATAGCTAAGAAACCACTTAAGTGAATTTTTTCAAATAAACAAGCAACGCCATAACGGCTACCGATTGATACCATGAATCCTTGATAATTTCCTTTGTATTCATGTTTTTCAGTACCGTCAATTTCAGCAATGATGTTAGCAGCTGCAGTATGAGCTGTACATTCAGCGGCTTGAACGATTTGTGGTGTTGGAGTATTTTCAAACTCTTCAAAGTACACTAAATCGCCAATAACGTAAACGTCTTTTAAATCTTTTGCTTCCATATATTGATTGGCAACTAAACGTCCAGCGCGAGCTGCTTCCATACCAAATTCAGCAGTATCAGAGTTCGCTCTAACACCAGCAGTCCAAATCAATGTGTGAGTTGGGATGCTTTCGCCTGATTTTAATAAGATATGATCTTCTTTCACTTCAACGATTGGTGAATCAGTTAAAATTTTAATGCCTTTTTTAGTCATGTAACGTTCTGCTTTACCAGCGTCATTACGATCTAACATATTTAAAATGGTTGGTGCAGCTTCAACTACATATAATGTAATTTCTTCAGCAGAAATTTTATTGTCTTTTGCAAGGCGTTCTTTCCATTCTAACAATTCTCCGACCATTTCAATCCCAGTAAATCCAGAACCACAGACAGTGAAAGTTAACATCGCTTTACGTGTTGCTTCATCGCGGATTTTAGCAGCTTTGGCTACTGTTTCTTCGATATGAGTACGTAATTTCATTGCGTCTTCCCATGACCATAAAGTGAAACCGAAATCTTTAACACCAGGGGTACCAAAGTCATTAGGTTCGCCACCCATACCTAAAACTAGGTAGTCATAGCTGTATGAACCTTGTTCAGTAGTAACCACTTTTGTATCGTGATTAATGTCAGTAACATTATCTGTTACTAATTTAACATTTTTCAAACGACAAAATAGGCGTTGTAAGTCATATTGAACAGCATTAGGCTCAACACGAGCGCCTGCTATTTCATGTAATTCAGTCATCATAGTGTGGTATGAGTGACGGTCGATCAAGGTAATCGTAACATCTTTGTTCTTCTTGTACTTTTTCGCTAACTTTTTAGTAGCAGCTACTCCAGCATAACCTGCGCCGATAACAACAATATTCTTTTCGGGCATTTTTTCCACTCCTTTGAGATAGTTATTTTTAAGAAATAATAATAGCAACTATAAATTATAGTTAAATGGTTCACAACCTTACTAATTATACAAGATTTAGTAAATTAAGTCTATGATTATCTTGTTATAAAAAATAAAACTTTTGTTATTCAAAAAAGTTTGTGAACAATTGTTCAAATTTGAACGAAAAAAGAAGATTCTAATAAAACTCTAATTGAAAACGTGATGAAATAAATAGACAAAAAATAAAAAAGTGAGTATGATGTTAATAGGTACTTACGGATATTGTGAACAACATAACATATAGCGTTTACAATTAGCCTTAAGTAAACTAAAAAGGATAAGGTGGGAATTTTATTATGGAATTCAAAAAAGTAATGACAATTGGGTCATTGGTTTTAGCTTCAACTTTTGTTTTAGCAGCTTGTGGTGGCGGAAACGACACTAAAAAAGACAGCTCAGACGACAAAACAAGTGAAGTAGCTAAAGATTCTTCTAAAGAAGAGTCAAAAGAAATGGTTAAAACTGCTGGTGGCGAATTAAAAGACGGCACTTATACTCTTGAAGAAAAAAACTTTGACGACAAAGGTTGGAAAGTAAACTTCAGCATGACTGTTAAAGATGGTAAAATTACTAAATCTGATTACGATTATTTAGATAAAGATGGCAAGAAAAAATCTGAAGACAAAGCTTACCAAAAAGCAATGTCTGAAAAAACAAAAGAAAAAATTGGACCTGCTGACTACATCCCAGCATTAAACGAAGAATTAGTTAAAGCGCAAGATGCAGCATCAGTTGACGTTGTAAGTGGCGCAACTCACTCATCAGAAGCGTTCAGAAACTACGCACAACAATTAGTTCAAGCAGCTCAAGCTGGAAAAACTGATAAAATTGAAATCGACAACAATGCGGATCTTAAAGATGGCACGTATTCATTAGAAACTAAAAATGCTTCAAACGGCTGGACAGAAACATTTGAAATGGTCGTTGCTGATGGCAAAATCACTGAATCTAAATACGATGGTACAAACGATAAAGGTGAATTAAAATCAGAAAACAAAGAATATCAAGAAAATATGTCTAAAATTGCTAAAGTTGGACCAGCAGATTACTTCCCAGCTTTAAACAAAGGATTAGTTGAAAAACAAAATCCAGGTGAAGTGGAAGTCGTAAGTGGCGCAACTCATTCATCAGAAAGCTTCAAACTATGGGCAGCACAATTAATCAACGCTGCTGAAAAAGGAAGCCAAGACAAAATCGTTGTTGATAACATCGTAATGTCTGAAAAAAAATAAGTCTAACGACTAATTGAATGAAAGTTTAAGGTCTTAGAGGTTTAATCACTCTAAGGCCTTTTCTTATGAAAATAGCTAGGAGATAAACTTGTAAAATAAAAGCGCCACTACTATAATGAAAAAGACAAATAGAGACGGATAGATGAGGGGCAATTATGAAGATGAAAAACAAACACTTACTTTTAATGAGCTTTTTCTTCGTTTTAGTAATCGGATTAGCCGGTTGTGGAGACGCAAAAGAAGAAAAGAAAGCAGCTATTCTTAAAGATCCTTATTCAGATACACAATTTTTAATGGGAACAGTTGTTAACGTGAAAATATACAATGAAGGCAAGGAAGACGTGTTAGAAAAAGCGTTTAACCGTGTAAAAGAACTAGCCGCTAAAATCACAGTGAATGAAAAAGGCTCTGAAATTGATGAAATCAACAACCAAGCAGGAGTTGCTCCTGTAAAGGTAACAGATGACATCTACTACTTATTAAAAGAAGCTTATCATTATAGCAAGACATCCGAGGGTGGATTTGATATGACGATTGGTTCGTTAACGGATCTTTGGCGAATTGGGTTTCCAGATGCTAGAAAACCAGCCCAAAATGAAATTGATGCTGTCTTACCATTAATTGACTATAAAAAAGTTGATTTTAACGATAAAGACAAAACCGTGTATTTACCTGAAAAAGGCATGCAATTAGATTTAGGTGCGATTGCAAAAGGGTATATTACAGATGAAGTTGTAAAAGTTTTAAAGGCAAACGATGTTGACACTGCGATTGTCGATTTAGGCGGGAATATTTTTGTTCTAGGACACAGCCCAAGAAAAGCAGACGCAGACTGGAACGTTGGAATTCAAGATCCAAATGAAACGCGAGGCACGACAATCGGGACCATTCCAGAAAGCAATCGTTCAATTGTAACGTCAGGTATCTATGAACGTTTTTATGAAGATCCAACAGACGGTAAAAAATACGATCATTTAATGGATGGAACAACAGGTTATCCATTCGATAACGATATTGCAGGCGTTTCAATTGTTTCGAAAAAATCCATCGATGGTGACGGGCTATCGACAGCTGTCTTTTCAAAAGGCGTTAAAGGCGGTTTAGCATTTGTTGATAACTTAGATGGCGTTGAAGCTATTTTTGTGACAAAAGAAAATAAGATTTATCTTTCAAAAGGCTTAGATGGTGTATTTAAACTAACAAGTGATACGTACACTGTAGAAAAACGTAGCTCATTGAAATAAGAAACTAAAGGAACGGGAGAAAATCGATGTCCTTCAAAACATTTTTAAAATTAGTAGAAATTCAAACGAAATTAGCAAGTTTATTTCCATTTTTATTAGGAACGTTATTTGCTAGTGTGTATTTTAAGCAATTCAATCTAATTAATACATTGTTATTTTTTGCAGGAATGTTGATATTTGATATGACGACAACCGCAATTAATAATTTTATGGATTATCAAAAAGCAAAAAATGCAGGTTATAAAGACAACGTCAATGTCATTGGGCAAGAAAAGATACCAGAAAATCTAGTGCGCACGTTGATTTGGATAATGTTGCTGATTGCAGCAGGCTTAGGGATTATTTTGACATGGCGAACGGATATTTTAGTCCTATTGATGGGCGGAATATGTTTCTTTATCGGTGTGTTCTACACATTTGGCCCTGTTCCGTTATCAAGAATGCCTTTAGGAGAGCTGTTTTCAGGTGTGACAATGGGATTTGGCATCTTTTTCATTTCTGTCTACGTCAATCTAACAGAAGGCACGCTGTTGGCATTTAAGTTTTTACCGCACCACCAATTTATCTTAACTGGTAATTATTTGGAAATAGCAACAGTATTGCTAGTATCGTTGCCATCCGTATTTACCATCGCGAATATTATGCTAGCCAACAATATCTGCGACTTAGAAGAAGACATCTCAAACCATCGTTACACGTTGCCTTTTTATTTAGGAAGAAAGCTAGCAATTCAACTTTTTAATTTTTTAATTTATTTTTCTTACGTAGCGATTATGGTAGCAGTTGTTTTAGGTGTCTATCATCCTATTATGTTAGGCGCTTTAATCAGCTTTATTCCAGTTAAAAAGAATCTAGCTATTTTTAACAAAAAACAAGTGAAATCAGAAACCTTCGTCATTTCGATCAAGAATTTGATTCTAGTAAACGGATCGCAAGTGTTATTTTTAGCCGTTAGTTTGTTATTTTAAATAAAAATAATAAAAGTTGATTTGACACATTTTACAAGGAATGTTAAATTATAAGATGATAGGTATCGGTCATAAAGAAAGTATGGTGGAAAAAATGACTAGTAAGAAAACAGCATTAGCATGTTCAGTATGCGGTTCAAGAAATTACGCTAAAAAGGTAAATGAAGGCAATCGCACAGAACGTCTAGAAATCAAAAAGTTCTGTAAATATTGTAATCAACACACATTACATCGTGAAACAAAATAAACTATTTTTTAAATGAATCTAAAATGTTCGGAGGTATAAAGATGGGTAAATTATTCGGCTATTTCGGTAGCGTTAAGCGTGAAATGCATGAAGTAACTTGGCCAACAAAAAAAGAATTAAGAAAAGCAATGATGACCGTTATCGGCACTGTATTTTTCTTTGTAATCTTCTTTATGGTTGTTGACTATGGCATTACATCAATTTTAGATTTATTTCTAAAAAAATAATTAAATTACTAGCGAGTATGCTGTAGTAATGGTATACTGACTGTATAAACAAGCGATAAGAAACCTTCTTTAGAATATTGAAGGTTTTTTTGTATGAATTTAAAATGATCGGTATAACGCCATGTAGTTTAAAATAAAAAAATAGGAGTGTTCATCGTGGAAACAGTAGAATTAGAAAAAAATTGGTACGTCTTACACACGTATTCTGGTTACGAAAATAAAGTGAAAACAAACATCGAATCTCGTGCAACAAGCATGGGAATGAACGATTACATTTTCCGCGTAGTCGTCCCTGAAGAAGAAGAAACCGAAACAAAAAATGGGAAAGAAAAAATCAACATGAAAAAAACATTCCCTGGATATGTTCTTGTAGAGATGATTATGTCTGATGATTCATGGTATGTTGTTCGTAATACACCTGGAGTAACAGGGTTTGTTGGTTCCCACGGTGCCGGTAGTAAACCAGCTCCACTATTAAAAGAAGAAATTGAAGTTATTTTACGTCGTCTAGGCATCAGCACGCGTCATCAAGAAATCGACTTTGAAGTGGGCGATACAGTCACAATCATTGAAGGTGCATTTAGTGGATTGATGGGTAAAATTACTGAAATCGACATGGAACGCGCTAAATTAAAAGTAAACGTAGATATGTTTGGTCGTGAAACAAGTACCGAACTTGATTTTGAACAAATCGACAAATTATAAACGAATAAAGAAAGTTCCTTTTAAAAAGGGACTTTTTTTCTATCTACCTGTAATAAGGAGGGGTTTTATGAAAAAAATCAGCTTCATTCTGTTTGTATTTGTGATTTTAATCGGAAGCACTATTTTCTATTTAAAGTGGAGTGACACAACAGGACAACCTAGATTGCCCAAAAAGAATGAACTATCAAAAGTTGCAAAAAAAGAAACGGTATCCGAATCCATTCCCACCATCTTTGTTCATGGGTACAGTGGTACCAAAAATTCATTCGGTGGAATGATTAAGCGACTGACTAAAGAAAAAGTAGCAACGCCTTCCTTAATAGCAACAATCACAAGCGATGGGAACATCACTTATGAAGGGGAATTCAATAAAAAAGCAAAAAATCCAATGATTCAAGTTTTATTTGCGGACAATAAAAGTACAGAAGAAAATCAAAGTTGGTGGCTACAAGAATTAATGCAGTCCTTAAAAACAAAATATGGAATTGAAAAAGTGAACGCCGTGGGACATTCAATGGGTGGTGTGGCCTTAACTAATTATGTGACGGCAGTTGGGATAAACGACGCCTATCCTGAGGTAAAAAAACTCATTCTAATCGCAGCACCAATCAACGGTCTTGAAATTGGAGAAGATGGCATAACTAATTATGATCTGACAGAGAGCGGACCAAAAATGCAAACAGAACGCTTTGCCAATTTCGCTACATTAAAAGAAAGAATTCCATCGGAACTAGCCGTTTTAACGATAGCTGGCGATAAAGAAAATGGAACGAAAAGTGATGGTTCTGTTTCAGTTGCTAGCGCATTGTCAGCAAAATTCATTTATCAATCCCAAGTGACGGATTACCGAGAAATGGTATTTACAGGTATAAAAGCGAGTCACAGTCTGCTTCATGAAAATACAGGCGTTGACAAGGCAGTTGCCGAATTTTTGTGGTCAGAATAAACACTGCAAAAAAAATAATTTAAAGGTTGAAAAACACAAATGAATTTGATATAGTATGTAGGTACGTTTTGCGTATGTAAGAAAGTGGGAGGGGAAATATTAACCCCATTAACCACATCACGGACTCAATCAAGGAGGTATGTCTCGTGGCTAAAAAAGTTGTTAAATTAGTTAAATTGCAAATACCTGCAGGAAAAGCAAATCCAGCTCCACCGGTAGGACCTGCATTAGGTCAAGCACAAGTAAACATCATGGGATTCTGTAAAGAGTTCAATGCACGTACTGCTGATCAAGCTGGACTAATCATTCCAGTAGTAATTTCTGTATATGAAGATCGTTCATTTACATTTATTACAAAAACACCACCTGCTGCTGTTTTACTTAAAAAAGCTGCTGGTATTGAATCTGGTTCAGGCGAACCAAACACTAAAAAAGTTGCGACAGTTAAACGCGATAAAGTTAGAGAAATCGCTGAAACAAAAATGCCTGACTTAAACGCTGCAAATGTTGAATCTGCAATGCGTATGGTCGAAGGTACTGCAAGAAGCATGGGGATTACAATCGAAGATTAATCTTCATCAACCGCTTCTTACGTATCGACTCAATAGCTAATTCATTAGCTTTGAGGATTAAGTGGGAGGTAAAACCGTTATAACCACAATCAAGGAGGAAAAAGAACATGGCTAAAAAAAGCAAACAATATCAAACTGCCCTTAAGCAAGTTGATGTTTTAAAAGCTTATTCAGTAGAAGAAGCAGTTGCATTAGTAAAAGAAATCGATTTTGCTAAATTTGATGCAACAGTAGAAGTCGCTTATAGACTTGGTGTTGACCCTAAGAAAGCTGACCAACAAATTCGTGGGGCAGTTGTTCTTCCAAATGGAACAGGTAAAACACAACGCGTTTTAGTATTTGCTAAAGGCGAAAAAGCTAAAGAAGCAGAAGCAGCAGGCGCAGATTACGTAGGTGAATCTGATCTTGTTCAAAAAATCAGTGGCGGTTGGTTCGATTTCGACGTAATCGTTGCTACTCCAGATATGATGGGTGAAGTTGGTCGTCTAGGACGTGTTCTAGGACCTAAAGGATTAATGCCTAACCCTAAAACTGGTACTGTTACAATGGACGTTACAAAAGCAGTTAACGAAATCAAAGCTGGTAAAGTAACTTACCGCGTTGATAAAGCTGGTAATGTACAAGCTCCAATTGGTAAAGTATCGTTTAGTACTGACAAATTAATTGAGAACTTTAAAACAATCAACGATACAATGTTGAAAGTTAAACCTTCTTCAGCTAAAGGTCAATACATCAAAAACATTACTGTAACAACAACTTTTGGCCCTGGCGTAAAAGTTGACCAAAGCTCTTTATAATCAATAACTAAAATTTTACTTGACCTAGATGATTGTACTTGTTACAATCATCTAGGTTAATAAATATTTACCGAAGACAGTAGGTGACGCAAGTCTTAATTTCCTACCGAGGATCATACTATGTGCAAACATATAATAATCCCTCTATGTCTAAGGTGACATGGGGCTTTTTGCTTTTCATGACTACAAGAGCTTGTTCTGCAAGTCGGAGTAGACAAAGGAACGCAAAATGAGTCTTATAGAAGTGGTCTTATGACAGTTTTTATGATTCTTATTTTAAATCCCCAGACAATCTATCAGGAGGTGAAACTTACACATGAGTCAAGCAGCAATCGCTACAAAACAAGTAATCGTTGAAGACGTAACAAAGAAATTTGAAGCAGCAGCTTCAATCGTCATTGTTGACTATCGCGGATTAACTGTTGAAGAAGTTACAGAATTACGTAAACAATTACGTGACGCTGGTGTTGAGATGAAAGTTATTAAAAACTCTATTCTTAGCCGTTCAGCTGAAGCAGCTGGTTTATCTGGTTTAGGAGATATCTTTAAAGGTCCTACTGCTATCGCATTCAGTAATGAAGATGTTATTGCACCTGCAAAAATCATCAATGAATTTGCTGAAAAAGCTGAAGCATTAGAGATTAAAGCTGGCGTTATTGAAGGTAAAGTTTCTTCAAAAGAAGAAATCGAAGCTCTTGCAAAACTTCCAAATCGCGAAGGTTTGTTATCTATGTTACTTTCAGTACTACAAGCACCAGTCAGAAATACTGCACTTGCTTTCAAAGCAGTGGCAGATTCAAAAGAAGAAGTGGCTTAATTACGAGTTGCAATTTTTTTGAAACAAAACAAGCAATCTAAAAAATATACCCAATAATGGAGGAAATTAACAATGGCATTAAACATTGAACAAATCATTGCTGATGTGAAAGAAGCAACAGTATTAGAATTAAACGACTTAGTAAAAGCAATCGAAGAAGAATTTGGCGTTACTGCAGCTGCTCCTGTAGCAGCTGCTGGTGTTGCAGGTCCTGCAGCAGCAGAACAAACTGAATTTACAGTAGAATTAACTTCTGCTGGAGATCAAAAAATTAAAGTAATCAAAGTAGTTCGCGAAGCTACTGGCTTAGGTCTTAAAGAAGCTAAAGCATTAGTTGACGGAGCTCCTACAGCAATCAAAGAAGGCGTATCTAAAGATGACGCTGAAGCTATGAAATCTCAACTTGAAGAAGTTGGAGCTTCTGTAGAAGTTAAATAATCATTTTTAATGATGGGAGAAGACGCACAGTTTACTGTGTGTCTTTTTTTTGTGAATAAATAATAAATAGGAAGTTATCCAGTTGTGGAAAACTTTTTCCAACCTCGAACATGCCATTCATCCACAGTAAAGAAAAAAGAATGTTTTTTGTGGATAAGTCTGTCTTTTTTCGAATGTATGTTCTATAATGTGGGGAGTTACATAAAGAAAGTTGGGTGTGTATGAATCAAAAGAATCGTTTATCTGTAAGGAAATTGGTTGAGTTTGTATTAAAAAAAGGCAGTATTGACGAACGTTATACAGGTTCTTCGCATACTGCAATCGAAGGCACAAAGATTCATCAAAAAATTCAAAAAGAAGCTGGGGATAACTATCAAAAAGAAGTGTTCCTAAAAAAAGAGCTGTTAATAAATAAACGAGATTACTCCATCGAAGGACGAGCAGATGGCGTTGTAGAAGAAAAAACAGGAGAATATTGGATTGATGAAATCAAAACCTCTGAAATAGCCTTTGATTTGATTCCTGATAATACTCTAGATCTATTTTGGGGACAACTAATGTGTTACGGGTATTTATTAGCTGTGGAAAAAGAATTAACTGAAATTGAATTGCAGTTAACCTACTACGAAACATTGGAGGAAAAAATAACTCGATCTAGAAAAAAAGTAACCTTTACTGAATTAGCCTCTTTTTTTAATCACTTAATTGAACAATATGAAAAATGGGTGATTTTTAATGACAATTGGCGTATTCTACGCAATCAATCCATTAAACAACTTCCTTTCCCCTATGGCGATTATCGTTCAGGTCAAAGAGAATTGGCTGTTGCAGTATATAAAACGATTGTAACGGAACAAAATTTATACTGTGAAGCGCCAACTGGAATTGGCAAAACAATGTCTACTTTATTTCCAGCGGTGAAATCGATTGGGGAAGAGAAAGCTGAAAAATTATTTTATTTAACAGCTAAAACCATTACACGTCAAGTAGCAGAAGATGCAGTCGAACAAATGGAACGAAATGGAGCAAAACTAAAGAGTGTTACGTTAACGGCTAAAGATAAAATTTGTTTTTTAAATGAACGTAAATGTGATCCGGAACATTGTGTATTTGCACGAGGCTACTATGATCGATTGAATGAAGCACTATTTGAATTGCTTCAGCAAGAAAATCATTTTACAAGAGACATTGTGGAAAATTATGCTAGAAAATACACGCTATGTCCGTTTGAATTGTCTTTAGATATTAGTCTATGGTGTGATATTATTATTTGCGATTATAATTATTTGTTTGATCCGATTGTTTATTTGAAGCGTTTTTTTAACGAGGAAAAAAACGACTATGTTTTTTTGATTGATGAAGTCCATAATTTAGTTGATCGGTCACGGGAAATGTTCTCGGCAAGTTTATCAGAACAAAAAATAGCACTAGTATACAAGGAGTTGTTGAAAGAAGATCAGAAACAACGACGTGTGATGAACCGCCTGATAAAAGATTTTAAAAGTTTTAGAACAAACTGTGGAGAACGAGATTTTATGA
Organism: Carnobacterium divergens; assembly: GCF_900258435.1. Taxonomy (NCBI): domain Bacteria; kingdom Bacillati; phylum Bacillota; class Bacilli; order Lactobacillales; family Carnobacteriaceae; genus Carnobacterium; species Carnobacterium divergens. The sequence goes on from NZ_LT992558.1 coordinate 523,127, forward strand.
CTCAAAGCGAACCTGCGGATTTATTTTTAAAACATGTAACTAAATTTACTGAGGGCACTAAGGAATGGTTGTTGGCGAATCAACAATCTAGCAGTCATTCGAAAATGGTAGAGCTTTATTTTGAGGCGCTAACGTATTTAAAAATTTCAGAGCTTTATGACGAACGATACGTAACTTATGTTCATTTAGTAGGAGAGGATGTACTTATTAAACAATTTTGTTTAAATCCTTCTTTTCTAATCAATCAAACGTTGAAGCGTGGAAAAGCCTCTGTTTTATTTTCAGCAACCTTGTCTCCGATTAATTATTTTGCGCAATTGCTAGGAGGAGAGGAAAAGCCTTTGATGTATCAATTGCCTTCGCCTTTTAAGCAAGAACATCAATTTTTAGCAATTGCGAATTACATTGATACTCGTTACCAAGTGCGGCAGGATAGCTATCAACCAATTGCAAGTGCTTTAAATATAATGGTTAGTCAAAAAAAGGGGAATTACTTATTCTTTTTTCCGTCCTATCACTATTTAGAAGCGGTTTATCAAGTATTTATTGAAAACAATCCGACAATAGAGACTGTAGTTCAAGAAAGAGTCATGGATGAAGGGCAACGTGAATCGTTTTTAAAGAAGTTTAAAAATGCTCCGGAATCAAGTTTAGCTGGTTTTTGTGTACTGGGAGGGATTTTTTCAGAAGGGATTGACTTAAAAGGTGAACGCCTTATTGGTGTGGCTATAGTTGGCGTGGGGCTGGCACAGTTGAATGTAGAAGCTGACTTGGTACGAAAACATTATCAACTCGAAAACCAGGAGGGGTATCAATTTGCCTATCAAATCCCTGGTATGAATAAGGTTCTACAGGCTGCAGGTCGTGTAATTAGAAGTGAAATGGATCGTGGTGTTGTCTTATTATTGGACCAACGTTTTAATGCTAAGAGATACAGGGAGTTATTCCCAGAGCATTGGCAAAGAATGGAAATTAGTCGTAATGAAAGTCAGTTGAAGCAACAGGTAGGTGCATTTTGGGAACAAAAATAAAGATTGCTATGAAAGGATTTCTTTCATAGCAATCTTTTTTATTTACAAATTATACCTAGTGGGGTATAATTTGTTTTGGATACGGTAGGAGGTATTTTTAGTGTTCTCCTAAATGAATCGTAAAGACTGAAAGGATTGTGTATAACATGTTTTTCTTTAAAAAAATTCCCAGTATCACAACAAAAGAGTTAGAAGAAATGTTACCTAAGAAACCGATGATTGTTGATGTTCGTGAGCCACAAGAGTTTAGTGGTGGCCATATTTCTATTGCTAAAAATATTCCGTTAAAAAAGGTGCGTAACTATCAAACTAAAGCACCTGTTTACATTATTTGTCAGTCTGGTATGCGAAGCAAACAAGCGGTGAAGCTATTACGAGCGAAAGGGATAGATGCAGTCAACGTTAAGGGCGGAATGATGAGTTGGTCTGGCAAAGTTAGAGGAGGAAAATTATAATGAAATTTGTTATTATAGGTGGAGTAGCTGGTGGGATGTCAGCGGCTACTCGTTTAAGAAGATTGAACGAAGATGCGGAGATTATTGTGTTAGAAAAAGGACCCTATGTATCTTTTGCAAATTGTGGCTTGCCTTATTATGTTTCAGGAGAAATTCAGCAACGCCAAGAATTGCTAGTACAAACACCAGAACAATTAAAGGCACGTTTTCAACTAGATGTTCGACCATTTAGTGAAGCCATTTCAATTGATGCTGAAAATAAAGTGGTACAGGTTCGAAATGATGAAGGAGAGTATTCTTTGTCTTATGACAAGTTAATTTTATCGCCAGGAGCCAAACCGTTTATTCCGCCTATTAAAGGGTTGGATCAAGCAAGCAATGTCTTTACCCTTAGAAATGTACCGGATGTTGACCAAATTATGAAATTTACCATTAGTCAAAATCCGAAAAAAGCGATGGTTATCGGTGCTGGGTTTATCGGTTTGGAAATGGCCGAAAGTTTAGCAAAAAGAGGGATAGACGTAACCATTGTCGAAAAAGCGCCTCATGTACTGCCTCCTATTGATGAAGAAATGGCCGCTTTTGTTACCAAAGAATTAAAAGCCAATCAAGTAACGGTTTTGACAGGAACGTCAGCAACCGCCTTTACGAACAACGGTCGAAGTGTTTTGTTGGAAAATGGCGAAGAAATTGCAACAGATTTAATTATTTTATCAGTTGGCGTTCAACCTGAAAATACATTGGCTCTACAAGCTGGTATTGAAACAGGAATGCGTGGAGGAATTCTAGTAGATGAACACTATCAAACGAGTCAAAAGGATATTTATGCTGTTGGCGACGCTATTTTGGTGAAACAATTTACGAGCCAAGAAGATGCGTTGATTTCTCTAGCATCTCCTGCTAACCGACAAGGTCGACAAGTCGCAGATGTTTTATCAGGTATCCCCCGCAAAAATTTAGGAAGCTTAGGTACAGCAATTGTTCGCGTCTTTAGCCAAGCAGTTGCTTCAACCGGCTTAACAGAACGCCAATTAATGGCCCTTGGTCTAGAGTATAAGAGTGTCCACGTTCAAGGGAAAAGCCATGCTGGGTATTTTCCTCATGCAGAAGGAATTTTGCTGAAACTGTTATTTAATCCTACAACAGGGGAATTGTACGGCGCTCAGGCAATTGGGAAAGATGGCGTGGATAAACGCATTGATATTATTGCAACGGCGATTAAAGGTCGTTTGACTGTTGAGGATTTACCAGAATTGGAATTTAGCTATGCACCTCCATTTGGCTCTGCAAAAGATCCAGTGAATATGGCGGGTTATGCTGCATTAAACATTATGGAAGGTATTTCTGAGTCGATTCAGTGGTATGAATTAACAGAAAAACAAGCAGAAGGAGCCTTTTTATTAGATGTTCGAACAACCAATGAGGTAGCTCAAGGTAGTTTAAAAGGTGCGTATCACATTCCGTTAGATGATTTGAGATGCCGTCTTCATGAATTGCCAAAAGACAAAGAGATTATTGTAAGTTGTCAAAGTGGATTACGTAGCTATCTTGCAGAACGTATTTTAAAACAATCAGGTTATCAAGCGAAAAATTTAGACGGCGCATTTAACCTGTATTCAACTATAAAACCAGAGGAGATCGTAAAATAATGTATCAATCAATTACAATGCCAGAATTTGAACAATTAGTGAAACAAGGGGGAGTATCCATCCTAGACGTTCGTGAACCGAATGAATTTAGTGGAGGTCATATTAAAGAGGCTGTTTTAATGCCTTTAAATTCTATTCCAGAACAATTAGATCAATTAAATAAAGAAGAGACTTATTATGTTATTTGTCATTCTGGCATGCGTTCAGCATCAGCAAGTGCTTTTTTAGCAGGAGAGGGTTATAACGTTATCAATGTCATGGGTGGCATGTCTGCTTGGAAAGGAGAGACTCTTAGTGGAATGTGATAAAAAAATATTAAATCGTCTGAAACGTTCAGAAGGTCAAATTAGAGGCGTTTTGAAAATGATAGAAGAAGAGCGAGAATGCCAAGATGTTATCACGCAACTTTCAGCAGTCCGTTCAAGTATTGATAAAGTAATGGGGATTATGGTAGCTGAAAATCTTGTTCAGTGCATTGAAGAAAGTGACAATAGCAAAGAAGTCTATGAACAGCGCGTTAAGGAAGCAATTGATTTAATTGTAAAAGTAAAATAAAGAAAAAACGCTGTATCCATTGGATACAGCGTTTTTTTTTGATTAACTGAGATAGTAGGGTATCTTTTAGTATAGTTTTATTTTTTGAGGTTTTAAATAAGAATTAGTAATTTAAATTTATCGATTACTTAAAAAGAAGAGGGGTTACTTTTTAAGTTTGATTTTAACTTTAGTATTGTCTGTAAATTGTGCTTGTAATTGGAATTGTTTGTAATCTGAACCCGCATTTAATTTTTTAACAACGTGTTTTTCAATGTCTGATTGACTAGCAGAATTCAAATCGATACCAGTTAAAACAGCTTTTACTTTTTCTTCAGCTTTAGCGCCTTGGAAGTTTTCGTTTGTTAAGCCATTTTTGTATTGAGCTTTAATAGTTCCGTTAGAATTTACTTGATATTGTAATTGGATATCGCCTTTTTTATAATCAAGTTCGATTTGCAATTGACGGATATCTGAAGTTTGTTCAGCACTTTCTTCTTCACCAGCGTTTGATGAATCACCGGGTTTTTCAGTTTCTGGAGCTTCAACTTCTGGAACGGATTCATGAGATTGAACGCCTAATTCAGCTTTAGGGAAATTGTTTTTGATAACAATTACTTTAAAGTCTAAGTTCGCAACATTTGCAACTTTTTGTAAAAGAGCAAGTGATTGGCTAGCGTTTAATTTAACACGGTTTGCAATTAAAGTAGCTTCAGAAGCTTCATAACCAGCTTTTTCCCAAACTTTAGCATCTGTCAACGCTTTTTGGATAGCAGCAGCATTTTTAGTTGTTAGTTCAAGTCCAGTTAATTCTTTAATTTCAGCTTTCGTGAATAAAGTGATTGATTTGTACGCATTCGATTCAATTACAGTGCCTAATGGAGTTGATGTTTCTGGAACTTCAACTTCAGGTGTTTCTGTTCCTGGGTTACTTACTTCAGGTTTTTCAGTTTCTGGAGCAGATACGTAATTTTGAACGCCGATTTCAGCTTTTGGATAGTAGTTATTTTTTACAAGAGTCACTTTAAATTGTAAATTAGAAGTGTTTGCCATTTTCTTTAAAAGGTTTAAAGATTGGTTGTAGCTTAATTTAACACGGTTTGCAATCAAAGTAGCTTCAGAAGTTTCGTAACCCGCTTCTTCCCAAACAGCTACTTCAGATAAAGCTTTTTGGATAGCAGGTGCATTTTTAACAGTTACATTAAGACCTGTTAATGATTTGATTTCAGCTTTGCTAAATAATGTCACCGATTTGTATTGATTTGACTCAAGAACTGTTTCTGCGTGAGCTTTTGGGCTAACGGCTAACGTTGACATTGCGCCAACTGATAAAACTAGACCTGCAATTAATGTTGATTTTGTTAATTTGTTCATAATGTAGAACCTCCTAAGTTTTTTTCTACTATTTTTTGATTACTAGTTAATGAATAGTAGCTGACGTCAGTATACGAAGAAAAATTTAAAAATACAACCGTTTTGTTTTTTTAAAATTTCTCGAATTTGAGTAATAAATTGTAAAAAATTGATTTAACTGCTTTTGCGGAACTATTTATAGGTCAAAAAGTTTATAATATAGTTGGATTATTCATTTTTTTGGAAGGATTTAGTTGAAAAGTAGGAAGTTTTGCAAAAAAAGTGTAGAATATAGAAGAGATGAATGAACAACTGGTTCAGAGAGGAATTTAAAATGGCAGATCATTATTATACAAACAAACCCAAAACCGAATCGAAAGAGAGTGCTTGGACTTATCAATTAAAAGGCTTTGATTTTAAATTTGTTACCGATTTAGGAGTGTTTTCAAAAAAAACAGTGGATTTCGGCTCGCGCTTATTAATAGAAACAATTGATTTAAAGGATGTAGTCAGTGGTGATGTGTTAGATGTGGGTTGTGGATACGGTCCGATGGGCTTATCTTTTGCTAAAGCAGATCCAGATCGTCACGTTGAAATGGTTGACGTAAACGAGCGAGCGCTAGGACTAGCAAAACAAAATGCTTCGAATAATCGTATTTCAAATGTTTTAATTCACCCGTCAGATGTCTATGAACAAGTTGAGGGAAAAGAATTTGCACTGATTGTAAGCAATCCCCCGATTCGTGCAGGTAAAACAGTCGTTCATACCATTTTGACTGAGGCGTATTCATACTTGAAAAAAGATGGAAAGCTAGTTATTGTAATTCAAAAGAAACAAGGGGCACCAAGTGGAATGAAAAAAATGGAAGAAACCTTTGGAAATGCTGAAGTTATCGCTAAAGATAAAGGTTATTGGATTATCCAAAGCATTAAGAAAGACTAAATAAAAACGTCAAAAGAAAAGTGTTTGTTTTTCTTTTGATGTTTTTTTATTTTCTAGAAAAATGTTATTAAATCATTTCCATTCATTTTTACATAGTGTATACTAAAAAAATATACTGAATTAAGAAGGGGATTAGATAAGATGGAAGTAATTAAGTTAATAGGTATTTTGATTATTCTAGTTGGCTTTATTTTTAAGTTTGACACAATTGCTGTGGTATTGGTAGCAGCATTAGCAACAGCATTAGTTTCAGGGATTTCAATTCCAGATTTTTTAACGATGTTAGGAGAAGCGTTTGTTTCCAATCGTTTAGTTACGTTATTTTTACTAACATTACCTATGATCGGTTTATCTGAACGTTTTGGTTTACGTCAGCAAGCGGTTGTATTAATTGAAAAAATGAATGGGTTAACGCCAGGGCGTTTTTTAACAATCTATATGATTATTCGTGAATTAGCAGGTTTCTTTTCAATTCGTGTACAAGGCCATACACAATTCATTCGTCCAATCGTCAATCCGATGGCACAAGCTGCAGCATTGACTAAATATGGTGAAATTACGCCAGAAGATGAAGACAAAATCAAAGCAAAAGCAGCCGCGACCGAAAACTTTGGGAATTTCTTTGCTCAAAATACGTTTATTGCAGCTGCGGGAGTATTATTGATTGAAGCCACAATGAATTCCTTAGGTTATAAAGCAACAGCGGTAGCGATTGCACAAGCATCCATTCCAATCGCGTTGATTATGTTGTTATTAGTTGCAACTTCAAATGTTTTATTTGATAAAAAAATGGCTAAAAAATATGGCATGGAAAAAGTTGAAGAAATTAAAAGCAAAGGAGGACGTTCTTAATGGAAAGTTTAATCAATAATTTATTGGAGTTCTTCTATATTTTAATCGGTTTGTTGTTAATGACAACAGCTGCACGTGTATTTATGGATCAAACACATCCAACGAGAATAGGAACGTCTTTATTTTGGATGTTACTAGGAATTGTTTTTGCTTTTGGAAACTTTATTCCGTTTATGATTGATGGCATCATTATTTTAGTGATGGGTATTTTGACGTTGTTTAAACAAGTTCAAATCGGCAAATTAGCTGAATTAAATGAAGCAGAATCAGAAGCTGCTTCTAAAAGAATTGGTGCATGGATTTTTCTACCATGTATCTTACTAGCCGCTTTGGCAGTTGGAATTGCTCAACTAACACCATTAGGTGGTCAAGTTGGGATTGGGTTAGCTTCAATTGGTTCGTTACTTGTTGTTATTTTCATTACGAAAGCAAAACCTAAAACTGTCTTAGACGATTCAGATCGTATGATTCAACAAGTTGGAACAACCGGGATTTTACCTCAATTACTAGCTGCTTTAGGTGTGATTTTCACACAAGCTGGTGTTGGGACAGTGATTTCGAATGGTATCTCAACAGTAGTTCCAGAAGGGAACCGCTTAGCAGGTGTTATTGCCTATTGTCTAGGAATGGTTATTTTCACAATGATTATGGGAAATGGATTTGCAGCCTTTACAGTTATTACTGCTGGAATCGGTGTTCCTTTTGTGATGATGCAAGGAGCTGACCCAGTTGTGGCTGGAGCGCTTGCAATGACGGCAGGTTTTTGTGGAACGCTACTAACACCAATGGCAGCGAACTTCAATGCGTTGCCAGCAGCCTTATTAGAAATGAAAGATACAAACGGTGTTATCCGAGCGCAAGCGCCGTTAGCGATTTTAATGATTTTAATTCACATCGTCTTAATGTATTTCTGGGCGTTTTAAAAAATAAATTTTAAGGATAGAAAGGAAGTAAAGTATATGAAAATTTTAGTTACAGGATTCGATCCATTTGGTGGAGAACCAATTAACCCTGCTTTAGAAGCTGTTAAAGGATTAGCGGATACAATCAGTGGTGCAGAAATCATCAAGTTAGAAATTCCAACAGTATTTGGCAAATCGGCTGAAGTTGTAAAAGCCGCAATGGAAAAACATCATCCAGATGTTGTGTTAAACATCGGTCAAGCAGGCGGTCGTTTTGCAATTTCGCCAGAACGAGTAGCGATTAATATTGACGATGCGAGAATTCCAGATAACGAAGGCAATCAACCTGTTGATATCGCAATTCAAGAAGACGGAGCACCTGCCTACTTTACACAACTACCTATCAAAGCGATGGTGACTCAAATGAAAGCAGCAGGAATTCCTGCTAACGTGTCAAATACAGCAGGTACATTCGTCTGCAATCACATTATGTATCAAGTTCACTATTTGATTGAAAAGGAATATCCAGCAGTTAAAGGCGGATTTATTCATGTTCCTTATATTCCAGAGCAAGTCATTGAAAAAGCAGGTCAACCATTTATGAGTCTAACAGATATGACTAAAGGACTGACAGCAGCAATCGAAGCCATTGTTTTATATGATGGCAAAGAAGATTTAAAAGCTGTTGGAGGTGCCATTCATTAATGAAAGAAGCAGTACCCCGCCCCTTATTCACCTATGGTAGTTTGATGGAAAATCTTTTTAACTACGACTTGTATTTAGCTGGGAAAGTAACTGGCCCCCCTAAAAAAGCACGTATAAAAGGAGAACTCTATCATTTAGATTCTAAAGGCTATCCAGCATTGTTGCCAGGTGACGACTGGGTATATGGTGAAATTTTTGAGCTGAAAGAATTCTCAAAAGAAATCCTTCCGTTAGATAAAATGGAAAACTACTATGGAAAAGGCGCAAACAACAACGAATACGAACGTCAACTCGTTGAAGTAGAAGTTTTTAATGAAGCTACAGAAAAGTATGACCTTAAAGAAACGGTTTATTGTTATCTATATGTACCGGATCATGATAAAACCTTTGCGACTCAAAGCACCTACTTACCAAATGGGAATTGGCGTGTCTATTATCATCAAATTGCAGGTTAATCAAACACAGAGGGGCTCTTTCCCTCTGTGTTTTTATATATATCAGATGAGGTTTTAAAAATCTTGACAAGTGAGTCAATCAGTTATATAATGACTAAATGCGAATACTGTAGTCAGTAGCATAGAATTCACCCTGAAATATTGTCCAGAGTGAGTTTTTAAAGGGAAAACAAAAGAAATTGTGAATTTTATTAAAGAAAATGTCACGAATCTTTTGGTTTTTTTTTGCCAAAAAATGAAAAAAAAGCTAGTTTGTTACTTATATTTAACAAAAGTAACGAAAATGTAATATTCATTTTAAAGCTTGCTACGGTTGCATTAAATATGTTTTGAGGGGTGAATAGGTTGGCAGGCCACTTAGTAAATTACGGAAAACACCGTACACGAAGAAGTTTTGCACGAATCAGCGAGGTTTTAGAGTTACCAAACTTAATTGAAATCCAAACTGATTCATACCAATGGTTCCTAGATGAAGGATTGCGTGAAATGTTTAAAGATATCTCACCAATTGAAGACTTTGCAGGAAACCTATCATTAGAATTTATTGATTATCAATTACACAACCCAAAATACACAGTTGAAGAAGCGAGAAGCCATGATGCCAATTACTCAGCTCCGCTTCACGTGAAATTACGTTTAATCAACAAAGAAACTGGTGAAGTAAAAGACCAAGAAGTATTCTTTGGCGATTTCCCATTAATGACTGAAATGGGTACCTTTATTATCAACGGAGCAGAGCGTGTTATTGTATCACAATTAGTTCGTTCACCAGGGGTTTACTTCCATGGTAAAGTTGATAAAAATGGCAAACAAGGTTTTGGTTCTACCGTTATCCCTAACCGTGGAGCATGGTTAGAATATGAAACAGATGCAAAAGATCTTTCTTATGTAAGAATCGACCGCACACGTAAAATTCCACTTTCAGTATTAGTTCGTGCTTTAGGATTTGGATCAGATGATCAAATCTTAGAAATTTTTGGCGATAATGAAAGTCTACGTTTAACGTTAGAAAAAGATTTACACAAAAATTCTAGCGATTCTCGTACAGAGGAAGCCTTGAAAGATGTTTACGAACGTCTACGTCCAGGTGAGCCTAAAACTGCTGACAGCTCAAGAAGCTTGCTAAATGCTCGTTTCTTCGACCCAAAACGTTACGATTTAGCGAACGTTGGTCGTTACAAAGTCAACAAAAAGCTAAACCTTAAAACCCGTCTATTTAACCAAACTCTTGCTGAAACATTAGTTGATCCTGAAACTGGTGAAATTTTAGCAGAAAAAGGAACGTTCTTAGATCGTCCAATGATTGATAAACTGACACCATTCTTAGACGCAGGTCTAAACAGTGTGACTTTATATCCAACAGATGATGGTGTTGTACCAGAACCTGTAACGATTCAAGTAGTTCAAGTAATTTCACCAAAAGATGGCGAACGTGTTGTTAATGTGATTGGAAACGGCAACGTTTCAACTGACATCAAAAACATTACGCCAGCTGATATCTTAGCTTCAATGAGCTATTTCTTCAACTTACAAGAAAATATCGGCAACGTAGACGACATTGACCATTTAGGGAACCGTCGTATCCGTTCTGTTGGAGAATTATTACAAAATCAATTCCGTATTGGTTTGTCACGTATGGAACGTGTTGTTCGTGAACGTATGTCGATTCAAGATGTTGCAACCGTAACACCGCAACAATTAATCAACATTCGCCCTGTTGTAGCAGCAATCAAAGAATTCTTTGGTTCTTCTCAATTGTCACAGTTTATGGATCAAACAAATCCACTAGGTGAGTTGACTCACAAACGTCGTCTATCTGCCTTAGGGCCTGGTGGTTTGACAAGAGACCGTGCCGGATATGAAGTTCGAGATGTACATTATTCCCATTATGGTCGTATGTGTCCTATCGAAACACCTGAGGGTCCAAATATCGGGTTGATTAATAGTCTATCAAGTTATGCAAAAATTAATAAATTTGGTTTCATCGAAACACCATACCGTCGTGTGGATCGTGAAACTGGTAAAGTAACAAAACACATTGATTATTTAACAGCAGACGAGGAAGATCACTACGTTGTTGCCCAAGCAAACTCAGTATTGCTTGAAGATGGTAGCTTTGAAAGTGACATCGTGATGGCTCGTTTCATCAGTGAAAACTTAGAAGTTCCAATTAGCCGTGTCGATTACATGGACGTTTCACCAAAACAAGTAGTTGCTGTTGCGACAGCATGTATTCCGTTTTTGGAAAACGATGATAGTAACCGTGCGTTAATGGGAGCCAACATGCAACGTCAAGCTGTGCCGTTGATTCATCCACAAGCTCCACTAGTTGGAACGGGGATGGAATACAAATCAGCACACGATTCAGGAGCTGCATTAATTTGTAAAAATCCTGGTGTCGTTGAATATGTAGATGCTAAAGAAGTTCGTGTTCGTCAAGATAACGGCGCTTTAGACAAATACTCAATCACAAAATTCCGTCGTTCAAACTCTGGTACATGTTACAACCAACGTCCAATCGTTTCTAAAGGCGACCGTGTGGATGCTAGTGAAATCCTAGCTGATGGTTCTTCAATGGAAAACGGTGAGATGGCATTAGGACAAAACGTTTTAGTGGCCTTCATGACTTGGGAAGGGTACAACTATGAGGATGCGATTATCATGAGTGAACGTCTAGTGAAAGATGATGTTTACACTTCTGTCCATATTGAAGAATATGAATCAGAAGCTCGTGATACAAAACTTGGACCTGAAGAAATCACTCGTGAAATTCCAAATGTCGGAGAAGACGCATTAAAAGACTTAGACGAATTCGGAATTATCCGTATTGGGGCTGAAGTTCATGATGGCGATTTATTAGTTGGTAAAGTAACTCCTAAAGGGGTAACCGAATTATCTGCTGAAGAACGTCTATTACATGCGATTTTTGGTGAAAAAGCTCGTGAAGTTCGCGATACATCATTGAAAGTTCCACATGGTGGTGGCGGAATCGTTCACGACGTTAAAATCTTTACACGTGAAGCAGGAGACGAATTATCACCTGGTGTGAATATGTTAGTACGCGTTTATATCGTACAAAAACGTAAAATCAACGAAGGCGATAAAATGGCTGGACGTCACGGAAATAAAGGGGTCGTTTCTCGCATTATGCCAGAAGAAGACATGCCTTTCTTACCAGACGGCACCCCTGTTGATATCATGTTGAACCCTCTTGGGGTACCATCACGTATGAATATCGGACAAGTTCTTGAATTACACATCGGAATGGCCGCTCGTCAACTAGGAATCCATATTGCGACTCCTGTATTTGATGGAGCAAGCGAGGAAGATGTTTGGGAAACTGTACAAGAAGCAGGAATGGCAAATGATGCTAAAACTGTTTTATATGATGGACGTAGTGGTGAACCATTTGATAACCGCGTTTCAGTTGGTGTGATGTATATGATTAAATTAGCCCACATGGTTGATGATAAATTACACGCTCGTTCAACTGGACCTTACTCATTAGTGACACAACAACCACTTGGAGGTAAAGCTCAATTTGGTGGACAACGTTTTGGAGAGATGGAAGTTTGGGCACTTGAAGCGTATGGGGCAGCTTATACACTACAAGAAATCTTAACGTACAAATCAGATGACGTTGTTGGACGTGTGAAAACGTATGAAGCAATCGTTAAAGGTGAAAAAATTCCAAGACCAGGTGTTCCAGAATCATTCCGCGTATTAGTAAAAGAGTTACAAGCTTTAGGATTAGATATGAAAGTTCTAGATGCAAATGACGATGAAATCGAATTACGTGATTTAGATGATGATGACGATATCGTAAACATTGATGCACTTAGTAAATATGCAGAAGAACAAGAAAAAATTCGTGCAGATGCTCGTGAAAAAGAACGTTTAGAGCAAGAAGGCGCAGAATAATAGAAGTATCCTATTGAGACATCTAAAGTCGAATGCAGATTTGACTTTAGATGATCCCTCAATAGCAAATCGAGCAGGTAGGGCAGCTCAACCAATAATTAAAGGGAGGTAGGCCCCTTGATAGACGTTAATAATTTTGAAAACATGCAAATCGGTTTAGCATCTCCAGACAAGATTCGTAGTTGGTCTTATGGAGAAGTGAAAAAACCTGAAACCATTAACTACCGTACACTAAAACCAGAACGCGATGGCTTGTTCTGTGAACGCATTTTTGGCCCATCAAAAGACTGGGAATGTGCTTGTGGTAAGTACAAACGTATTCGCTATAAAGGAATTGTTTGTGATCGTTGTGGAGTTGAAGTAACAAGATCAAAAGTTCGTCGTGAACGTATGGGTCACATCGAATTAGCAGCACCTGTTTCACACATTTGGTATTTCAAAGGAATTCCAAGTAGAATGGGTCTTGTCTTAGATATGAGCCCACGTGCTCTTGAAGAAATCATTTATTTTGCTTCGTATGTTGTTACCGATGCAGGGGACACCTCTTTAGAACGCAAACAATTGTTAACTGAAAGAGAATATCGTGATAAACGTGAACAATACGGTCAAAACTTCCAAGCAGCAATGGGAGCAGAAGCAATTAAACAATTGCTAGACGATGTTCAATTAGAAAAAGAAGTGGCTGAATTAAAAGAAGAGTTGAAATCTGCTCAAGGGCAAAAAAGAACTCGTGCCATTCGCCGTTTAGATATTTTAGAAGCATTCCGTCATTCAGGAAATGAACCTAGTTGGATGGTTATGGACGTTGTTCCAATCATTCCTCCAGATTTACGCCCAATGGTTCAATTAGAAGGTGGACGTTTTGCAACGAGTGATTTAAATGACTTATACCGTCGTGTAATCAACCGTAACAACCGTCTAAAACGCTTGTTGGACTTAAATGCACCGAATATTATCGTGCAAAATGAAAAACGTATGCTTCAAGAAGCTGTTGATGCATTGATTGATAATGGTCGTCGTGGCCGTCCAGTTACTGGACCAGGTAACCGTCCATTGAAATCACTGTCACATATGCTTAAAGGGAAACAAGGTCGTTTCCGTCAAAACTTACTAGGAAAACGTGTCGATTATTCTGGTCGTTCCGTTATCGTAGTAGGTCCAAACTTGAAAATGTACCAATGTGGACTTCCAAAAGAAATGGCTATTGAACTATTCAAACCATTTGTAATGAAAGAACTAGTTGCACGTGATCTTGCAAGCAACATCAAAAATGCGAAACGTAAAATTGATCGTCAAGATGAAGGTATCTGGGATGTACTAGAAGACGTTATTCGTGAACATCCAGTATTGCTAAACCGAGCACCTACTCTTCATAGATTAGGAATCCAAGCCTTTGAACCAACTCTAGTTGAAGGGCGCGCAATTCGTCTTCACCCATTAGTATGTGAAGCCTACAATGCCGATTTCGATGGAGACCAAATGGCGGTTCACGTTCCACTTAGTGATGAAGCGCAAGCTGAAGCTCGTATGTTGATGCTAGCTGCCCAAAATATCTTAAATCCAAAAGATGGTAAACCAGTTGTAACTCCTTCACAAGATATGGTATTAGGTAACTACTACCTAACAATGGAAGAAGAACAACGCGAAGGCGAAGGGATGGTCTTTAAAGACTTAACCGAAGCGTTGATTGCCTATCAAAACGGATACGTTCATTTACATTCAAGAATTGGTGTTCAAACAACGTCCTTAAAAGACAAACCATTTACTGAATGGCAAAAAGAACGTACATTGATTACGACAGTAGGGAAATTACTTTTCAATGAAATCATGCCTGTAGAATTCCCTTACTTGAATGAACCAACTACTGAAAACTTAGAAGTTGCTATTTCAGATCGTTTCTTTGTAGAGCCAGGAACAGATATCCCAGCTCATATTAAAAAACAAGAAATCAATTTACCATTTAAAAAGAAAAATCTTGGAAATATCATTGCCGAAGTCTTCAAAAGATTCCATATCACTGAAACTTCTAAAATGTTAGATAGAATGAAAGACTTAGGTTACAAACATTCTACACGTGCTGGTATTACAGTAGGTATCGCTGATATCGTAGTACTACATGAAAAACAAGAAATTTTAGATGAAGCTCATAAACAAGTTGATAACGTAACAAAACAATTCCGTCGTGGTTTAATCACTGACGAGGAACGTTACGAACGCGTTATTGGCATTTGGAATTCAGCTAAAGACCGTATCCAAATTAAGTTAATGGAAAGTTTAGATGCGAAAAACCCAATCTTCATGATGAGTGACTCTGGAGCCCGTGGGAATATTTCCAACTTTACTCAGCTTGCTGGTATGCGTGGACTTATGGCCGCTCCTAATGGACAAATCATGGAATTGCCAATCACATCAAACTTCCGTGAAGGGTTAACCGTCTTAGAAATGTTTATCTCAACCCATGGAGCTCGTAAAGGTATGACCGATACAGCCCTTAAGACTGCCGATTCAGGTTACTTGACTCGTCGTCTAGTTGACGTAGCACAAGATGTTATCATTCGTGAAACAGACTGTGGTACTGATCGTGGCTTAGATATTTCAGCAATCAAAGAAGGAAACGAAGTCATTGAACCTCTTGAAGAGCGTTTACTTGGTCGTTACACTCGTAAAACTATTTTCCATCCAGAAAATGGTTCAGTTATCATGAAAGAAAACGAGATCATCACTGAAGATCTTGCAAAAGAAATCATGGACGCTGGAATCGAAGAAGTATCAATCCGTTCAGTATTTACATGTAACACGAAACATGGTGTATGTAAACATTGTTACGGTCGTAACCTTGCAACAGGTTCAGAAGTTGAAGTTGGGGAAGCAGTTGGTACAATTGCCGCTCAATCAATCGGAGAACCAGGTACCCAATTAACAATGCGTACTTTCCATACAGGTGGGGTTGCCGGAGACGATATTACTCAAGGTTTACCTCGTATCCAAGAGATTTTTGAAGCTCGTAATCCTAAAGGGCAAGCGGTTATCACTGAAGTTACTGGTGAAATCATTGCCATTTCAGAAAATGCTGCTGAACGCACTAAAGAAGTGACAATTAAAGGAACAACGGATACTCGTAGCTATCCAGTACCTTATACCGCTCGCTTGAAAGTTGCAGAAGGCGACACGATTCATCGTGGAGAAGCACTTACTGAAGGATCAATTGATCCAAAACAACTATTACGTGTTCGTGATGTATTATCTGTTGAAAATTACCTATTACGTGAAGTTCAAAAAACTTACCGTATGCAAGGGGTAGAAATCGGCGATAAACATATCGAAGTAATGGTTCGTCAAATGTTACGTAAAGTCCGCGTTATGGACCCAGGTTCAACAGAGATTTTACCAGGAACATTGATGGACATCAGCGAATTTACAGACAAAAACTACGAAACAATTATGGCAGGAAATGTACCAGCAACTGGTCGTCCTGTACTACTTGGAATCACAAAAGCTTCTCTTGAAACGAACAGTTTCTTATCAGCTGCATCCTTCCAAGAAACAACTCGTGTGTTAACAGATGCTGCAATTCGTGGAAAACGTGATCCGTTACTTGGTCTTAAAGAAAATGTTATCATTGGTAAGATCATTCCTGCAGGTACCGGTATGGCTAAATACCGTAACATGGAACCAAAAGGAATTGGTGTTGTGAGTGAAAATGTTTACAGTATCAACGATACAATTGAACCGAAAACAGATTTCTAAATCCATTCAAACTCCCAACTATTTAAGCAATTAAATAGTTGGGAGTTTTTTTGAAATAATTTTACATTAATAAAGGGTTATAATTGGAAAACTAAAAAAAGGAGGACTACAATAGACATGAGGAGTCAAAATGGTTTAAAAGATTGTTTGGTCTTAAATTAGTTATCAAACAAGGGAGCGGTAGACATGTTAGAAAAGCAATTTTTCAAAAAAGTATTACGACATTCTTTTTCTATTCCTGTTAAAGTGAATTTTTGGGACGGAACAACAGAAGTGTACGGGGTGGGGGAACCGAAAACAACTATTACATTTCACGAAAGTATTCCCGCAAAAGATATTCTTAGCAATGCTTCCATTGCATTAGGGGAAGCATACATGGATCAGAAAATTGAAGTAGAAGGTTCATTAGAAGCGTTAATCGCATCAGCTTATGAAAACGCAGAAAGTTTTATGAGGAAAAAAGATTTTCGCCAATACCTGCCTAAAATGTCTCATACAGAACAAAAAAGCAAACAAGATGTTCAAATGCATTACGATTTAGGAAACAATTTTTACAAGTTATGGTTAGATGAAACCATGACCTATTCATGTGCTTATTTCAAGAATTCTCAAGACACATTAGCAATTGCGCAACAAAATAAAGTAGAGCATATTTTAAATAAACTCGATTTAAAAAAACATGACACCTTATTGGACATCGGCTGTGGCTGGGGAACGCTAATTCTAACAGCTGCTCAAAAGTACAATGTCAAAGCAACAGGAATCACATTAAGCAAAGAACAGTACGACTATATCAATAATAAAATTAAAGAACAGCATTTAGAAAATCTTGTAACGGTAAAATTAGAAGATTACCGTGAATTGAAACATGAAAAATTTGATCATATTACAAGTGTGGGCATGGTCGAACATGTTGGACCGGAGAATTTAAGTATTTATTTTAAAGACATAGAAGCGTTACTGGTACCAAAAGGAACAGCTCTGATTCATGGGATTTCAAGGCAACAAGGAGGTGCGACAAACGGTTGGTTGAACAAATACATTTTTCCTGGTGGCTACGTTCCGGGGGTTGCTGAAATGGTCCGTCACATTACCGAAAATAAGCTACAAATTATTGACTTGGAAAGTCTGCGGCGCCATTATCAAAAAACAACAGAAATATGGGACGAAAACTTTAACAATCAATTGACAGAAATTCGCAAACTAAAAGATGAACGATTCATCCGTATGTGGGACCTCTATTTGCAAGCCTGTGCAGCTTCCTTTAAATCAGGGAATATTGATTTAATTCAATACCTCGTAACAAAAGGAAGCACGAATGATTTGCCAATGACTCGAGCATATATGTATGAATAATGAATGGCGAAAAGAAGCAACCGTATCATGGTTGCTTCTTTTTTATATACAAAAGACTAGCAAAGCGCCAATACTAATGAATGGAGCAAAAGGCAGTTTCCTGTTTAGTGAGTACGGATTTCTTTTGTTAATAATAAAAAATGCCATGATTGCTAATAAACAACTAATGATTATGGCTGTTAAAATACCTTGAAACCCCAAAATCCAAGTCAAAACAAAATAGAATTTAATATCTCCACCACCTATGCCTTCTTGAGTGATTAAAGCAATGCTAAGTAGCACGACAGCAATCAAAAGAGCGCTGAAAGCACTCGTTAAAAAATGAAAATTCATGCGATACCAACATTCTAAAAAGACAATAATAAAAAAAAGGAACATAAAAGAATTAGGCAATATCAAGTAGAAAAAATCTGTTAAACTAAAAAATACACTAAAAATAATTAATGTCCAAGCCAACAAAAGCTCCGAAGGTTGGTGTTTAAATAAAAGAAACGCTCCACCTACGAGACAGCCAGTTACAATCTCAACAACCAGATAATAAATGGGTATTTTTGTTTTGCAATAGCAACAGCGCCCTTGCTGAATAGCATAAGAGAAAATAGGAATCAGCGAATAGATAGGTAAAATCGTTTTGCATCGGAAGCAATGGGAACGAGGACTAACGATTGATTCTCCTGTAGGTATTCTTAAGCTAGCAACTAAAATAAATGAGCCAAAGCAACATCCAATTATAAAAAGAAACGCTAAAATCAACATAACAAGCACTCCAATCCTCTTAAATAGTCTAAAAATACTATCCGTAAAAAATACGGATTACCATTAAAAAAAGGTACATCAAGCCGATTTCAAAAAAAGTTTATATTTTTAATGAAATTGATTGACAAAAAAGCCTGAAACATGGTATGCTTTCTAAGGTGCTTTTGTAGACAGATTCCTGTGAATCAGTCGTTCTGACTGTTACAAGGGCCATCATTAAAACACTGATGGGAAAAGGTTGCAATTATAGCAATTATTTTTTTGCAAAAAAAGGAACCACCTGGATGTGTGGACTTAGAATGATAACATAGGGAAGGAGGAAACTAAAAATGCCTACTATTAATCAATTAGTACGTAAACCTCGTAAAGCAAAAATGGAAAAATCAGATTCTCCAGCTTTGAATAAAGGTTACAACAGCTTCAAAAAATCACAAACAAACACTAGCTCACCTCAAAAACGTGGTGTGTGTACTCGTGTAGGAACTATGACTCCTAAAAAACCTAACTCAGCGTTACGTAAATACGCGCGTGTACGTTTGTCAAACTTGCTTGAAGTAACAGCTTATATTCCAGGTATCGGACATAACTTACAAGAACACAGTGTGGTTCTTATTCGTGGTGGACGTGTAAAAGATTTACCAGGAGTTCGTTATCACGTTGTACGTGGTGCTTTAGATACTGCCGGTGTTACAGACCGTAAACAAAGCCGTTCTAAATATGGAGCTAAAAAACCAAAAGCTTAAACTAAAATTTATGAACTATAAAATGACTATTATCGAAAGGAGGAATTTGGATGCCTCGTAAAGGTCCTATTACTAAACGTGATGTGTTACCTGATCCAATGTATAATTCAAAATTAGTAACTCGTTTAATTAACCGTTTAATGGTTGATGGTAAACGTGGAAAAGCTGCTACTATTCTTTATAGCTCTTTTGATGTTATTAAAGAACAAACTGGCAATGATCCTATGGAAGTTTTCGAACAAGCAATGAAAAACATCATGCCTGTTCTTGAAGTTAAAGCTCGTCGTGTTGGGGGTTCTAACTATCAAGTCCCTGTCGAAGTTCGTAGCGATCGTCGTACTACTTTAGGTTTACGTTGGTTAGTAAACTACTCTCGCTTACGCGGAGAAGATACTATGGAACAACGTCTTGCTAAAGAAATCATGGATGCAGCTAACAATACTGGTGCTGCAGTTAAAAAACGTGAAGATACTCATAAAATGGCAGAAGCGAACAAAGCGTTTGCTCACTACCGTTGGTAAAATTTTCTCTTTAAAAGGTCTCTACTATTATAGTAGACGACCTTTGATTGGGAATTTTATAACATTATAGAGTCTTCCTTCTTATCAAGTTACTAAGATATAGAGAGGAGTTAAAAATAATTATGGCAAATAGAGAATTTTCTCTAGAAAAAACCCGTAATATCGGTATCATGGCTCACGTTGATGCAGGTAAAACTACAACGACAGAGCGTATTTTATACTATACTGGTAAAATCCATAAAATTGGTGAAACGCATGAAGGTGCATCACAAATGGACTGGATGGAACAAGAGCAAGAACGTGGTATTACAATTACATCTGCTGCAACAACAGCAGAATGGAAAAATTACCGTGTAAACATTATCGATACTCCTGGACACGTGGATTTCACAATTGAAGTTCAACGTTCTCTACGCGTATTAGATGGTGCTGTAACCGTTCTTGATTCACAATCAGGAGTTGAGCCTCAAACTGAAACAGTTTGGCGTCAAGCGACTGACTATAGAGTTCCACGTATTGTTTTCTGTAACAAGATGGATAAAATTGGTGCAGATTTCTTATATTCAGTAAATTCATTACACGAACGTTTACAAGCCAATGCACATCCAATTCAATTGCCAATCGGCGCTGAAGACGATTTCACTGGTATTATTGACTTAGTCAAAATGAAAGCTGAAATTTATACAAATGATTTAGGGACAGATATCCAAGAAACAGAAATCCCTGAAGAATATGTAGAAGCAGCTAACGAATGGCGTAAAAAACTAATCGAAGCAGTTGTTGAAACTGATGAAGACTTAATGATGAAATATCTTGACGGTGAAGAAATCACTGAAGAAGAATTAAAAGCGGGTATCCGCCAAGCAACGATTAACGTTGAATTCTTCCCAGTAATGGCTGGTTCTGCCTTTAAAAATAAAGGGGTTCAATTAATGCTTGATGCAGTTCTTGATTACCTACCATCACCACTTGATGTTGAAGCTATTAAAGGAACTGACGTTAAAACAGAAGAGGAAACAACTCGTCCTGCTGACGATTCAGCTCCATTTGCTTCATTAGCATTTAAAGTAATGACAGACCCATTTGTTGGTCGTCTAACTTTCTTCCGCGTGTACTCTGGTGTTCTTGAAAGTGGTTCATATGTTTTGAACGCTTCTAAAAACAAAAAAGAACGTGTTGGTCGTATTCTACAAATGCATGCAAATACACGTAAAGAAATCGATAAAGTTTATTCAGGAGATATCGCTGCTGCTGTTGGTCTTAAAGACACAACAACTGGTGATACATTATGTGCGTTAGAAGCGCCAGTTATTCTTGAATCTATCGAATTCCCAGAACCAGTTATCCAAGTCGCTGTTGAGCCTAAATCAAAAGCTGACCAAGATAAAATGGGTATTGCATTACAAAAACTTGCAGAAGAAGATCCTTCATTCCGCGTTGAAACAAACGCTGAAACAGGTGAAACTGTTATCTCGGGTATGGGTGAATTACATTTAGATGTATTAGTAGACCGTATGCGTCGTGAGTTTAATGTGGATGCTAGCGTAGGTGCTCCTCAAGTATCTTATCGTGAAACATTCCGTGGTTCTACAAAAGCAGAAGGTAAGTTCGTTCGTCAATCGGGTGGTAAAGGTCAATACGGTCACGTATGGATTGAATTTACACCGAATGAAGAAGGAGCAGGCTTTGAATTTGAAAACGCAATTGTCGGAGGGGTTGTTCCTCGTGAATACATTCCTGCTGTTAAAGCTGGTTTGGAAGGTTCATTAGACAATGGGGTTCTTGCTGGATATCCATTAGTAGATATTAAAGCGAAACTTTATGATGGTTCTTACCATGATGTCGATTCAAATGAAACTGCCTTTAAAGTTGCCGCATCAATGGCCTTAAAAGCAGCTGCTAAAAAAGCAAATCCTGTAATTCTTGAACCAATGATGAAAGTAATTGTTACAGTACCAGAAGATTACCTAGGTGATATTATGGGACACATTACTGCTCGTCGTGGACGTGTTGAAGGTATGGAAGCTCATGGTAACTCACAAATCGTTAATGCGATTGTTCCTTTAGCTAACATGTTTGGATATGCGACAACATTGCGTTCATCAACACAAGGACGTGGAACATTCATGATGGTATTTGATCATTATGAAGATCTACCAAAATCAATTCAAGAAGAAATCATCAGCAAAAACGGTGGCAACTAAGCTCAGCTTAGTCTTTCGTTTCTAACGGTTGATTTTCTTTGAAACAACCTATATAATTTCTTATAAACAGTGAAAAGAGTTTGCTCTATTTGTTGTTTATAACAAAAATAAAAATCTATAACTCAATATGAGGAGGAAATATTAAAATGGCAAAAGAAACCTTTGATCGCTCAAAAGCCCATGTTAACATCGGTACTATCGGACACGTTGACCATGGTAAAACAACTTTAACAGCTGCAATTGCAACTGTATTATCAAAACACGGTGGCGGTGCAGCACAAAACTATGCTGATATCGATAACGCTCCTGAAGAAAAAGAACGTGGTATTACAATTAATACTTCACACATCGAGTATGAAACTGAAACTCGTCACTACGCACACGTAGATTGCCCAGGACACGCGGATTATGTTAAAAACATGATCACTGGTGCTGCACAAATGGATGGAGCTATCTTAGTAGTATCTGCTGCTGATGGTCCAATGCCACAAACTCGTGAGCACATCTTACTTTCTCGTCAAGTTGGTGTTCCATACATCGTTGTTTTCTTAAACAAAGTTGACATGGTTGATGACGAAGAATTATTAGAATTAGTAGAAATGGAAGTTCGTGACTTATTAACAGAATACGATTTCCCAGGTGACGACACTCCAGTTATCGCTGGTTCTGCTCTTAAAGCTCTAGAAGGCGACGCTTCATACGAAGAAAAAGTTCTAGAATTAATGGCTGCTGTTGATGAGTATATCCCTACTCCACAACGTGATACTGAAAAACCATTCATGATGCCAGTTGAGGATGTATTCTCAATCACTGGACGTGGTACTGTTGCTACAGGCCGTGTTGAACGTGGTGAAGTACGTGTTGGTGAAGAAGTTGAAATCGTTGGTATCACTGAAGCACCTACTAAAACAACTGTTACAGGTGTTGAAATGTTCCGTAAATTATTAGATTACGCACAAGCTGGAGATAACATTGGCGCATTACTACGTGGTGTTGCTCGTGAAGATATCGAACGTGGTCAAGTATTATCTAAACCAGGTACAATCACTCCACATACTAAATTTAAAGCTGAAATTTATGTATTATCAAAAGAAGAGGGTGGACGTCACACTCCATTCTTCACTAACTACCGTCCACAGTTCTACTTCCGTACAACTGACGTTACTGGTGTTTGTGAATTACCTGAAGGCGTTGAAATGGTAATGCCTGGAGATAACGTTACTATCGACGTTACTCTTATCAACCCAATCGCTATCGAAGCAGGAACTAACTTCTCTATCCGTGAAGGCGGACGTACAGTTGGAGCCGGCGTTGTAGCTGAAATCGAAGCATAGTCAAAACTTAAGCAATTAAGTTTTCAAAATAAGATGAACCAAACATCTCAAAAAATACTCTAGTCATTGCCTTTGTGCAATGCGTGCCCATCCGAGAAAAAGACCTGCTATTTATACAATAGCAGGTCTTTTTATTTTTAAATTAAAACGTTTCACATTTAAATTTCATTTTTTTGCCATAAATGTGATAAACTGATACATAGAACAAATAACTAGGGGGATAAGATATGAGTGAAACAAAAATTGATTGGGATAATTTAGGATTTAACTATATCAAAACAGATGAGCGCTACTTGTCTTATTGGAAAGATGGTCAGTGGGATAATGGCAGGCTAGTGACCGACAACCAAGTCCATATTAGTGAAGGTTCAACAGCGTTACACTATGGTCAAACTTGTTTTGAAGGGTTGAAGGCATATCGATGCAAAGATGGATCAATCAATTTATTTCGACCAGAGGAAAATGCGAAACGAATGCAAGCGAGTTGTAGAAGATTGTTGATGCCAGAAATTCCTGTGGAAACATTTATAAATGCATGTAAGCAAGTTGTTAAAGCGAATGAACAGTTTATACCTCCGTATGGAAGTGGGGGTACGTTATATTTAAGGCCGTATATGATAGGGATAGGAGATAATATTGGAGTACATGCAGCACCTGAATATTTATTTTCAATATTTTGTATGCCAGTAGGGGCTTATTTTAAAGGCGGTCTTGTTCCAACTAATTTTATTGTTTCAACCTATGACCGAGCAGCTGGAAATGGGACGGGAGCCGCTAAGGTTGGTGGGAATTATGGTGGAAGTTTATTACCAGGTAAAGAAGCTCATGATCGGAAATTTAGTGATTGTATCTATTTAGACCCTCAAACACATACAAAGATAGAAGAAGTAGGATCGGCTAATTTTTTTGGGATTACAAAAGAAAATCAATTTATCACACCTATTTCTCCATCAATTTTGCCAAGCATTACAAAATATTCATTGCTTTATTTAGCGGAGAATAGGCTAGGTTTAGAAGCGATAGAAGGAGACGTTTATTTAGATCAGCTAAATCGATTTAAAGAAGCGGGAGCTTGTGGGACAGCGGCGGTAATCTCTCCTATTGCGGGTATTCAAGTAGGAGATGATTTTCATGTTTTTTATAGCGAAACAGAAGTAGGTCCTGTAACGCAACGATTATACGAAGAGTTATCTGGAATTCAATTTGGGGATATCGAAAGTCCGGCAGGTTGGATCGTTAAAGTCTAATAGAATTGGAGCTAGCAAAGAGAACTTTTTTGCTAGTTCTTTTATTTAACAAAAGGTTTGCAGAAGCTTAAGTAAATTTAAAGAGTTTTAATTGTATAATACATAAGTTGAACAAACTGGGAGGGATTTATGATGGCATCAAAAAAATGGGTTTATCGAATAATGGTCATTTTATTCTTTTGTCTTGTGTACTTTACAGAAAACCGATATCAATTTTTAATTTTAAATGTGGGTCTTGCCTATATTCCACTAGAAATTTCGTGGCTATACGCTAAAAGCAAACAAAAAATCCTTTCAATTGCTTTATTTGTGGGGTGGCTTTTATTCTACCCAAATGCATTTTACATGTTGACTGATTTTTTTCATTTGTCCGCAGTGGGGATGACGATTAGCAGTCCAGATGTTTATTTTCATTTTTCGTTATTAACAGCAGGAATTATGCTAGGTGTTTTTATGGGATTCGAAAGTTTAACGGCTATTACTACTAAACTAAAACAGACAATAATTGGAAATAAAATTGTGTTACTAAGTGGTTTTTATGTTGTTCTTTCTATATTAAGTGCGTATGCGATTTATTTAGGGCGTTTTTTACGAATTCATACAGTGTATTTAATTACAGATTTTACAGGGACGATGAATACCGTACTTGATACAATTGATTTAGAAATGGTCCATTTTGTTGGAGTATTCACATTGTTGCATTTAGTTATCCTGTTTTTGTATCAAATGGCAAAAAAGAACGTCTGAGTTGAAACCCTTTTCAAAACAAGTATTGAAGAAATTAGAAAAAACCTAGATAAATCAACAGAAAAAGCTTGTAATTTATGTGTGTTCTTTGTATAATGATAAAGGTGCTGAATTTGTAGAGCAAATCGCACTGAGGTAATTCGAAAGAATACCTGCGGCTATGAAACGAGAGGTTGTGACACACCCGGCCGCTTTGTCACGGAAGGGCGTGCCAGAAATTTTCGTGGAGCAATGTCTAATTTCTTAAGAATAGGCGAAGGAGGGAAAACAAAAATGGCAAAACAAAAGATTCGTATCCGTTTGAAAGCGTATGAACACCGTATTTTAGATCAATCAGCGGATAAAATTGTAGAAACAGCAAAAAGAACTGGTGCTAGCGTGTCTGGTCCAATTCCATTGCCAACTGAAAGAACACTCTACACTGTTATTCGTGCGACTCATAAATACAAAGATTCTCGCGAACAATTCGAAATGCGTACTCACAAACGTTTAATCGATATCGTTAATCCAACACCAAAAACTGTTGATGCATTAATGAAACTTGATTTACCAAGTGGCGTAGACATCGAAATTAAACTGTAATACCCCGCAAGACAAAAAAACTAAACTAATTATAATGGAGGTGTACTCATGACCAAAGGAATCTTAGGAAGAAAAGTAGGAATGACGCAAGTCTTCACTGAAAATGGTGAATTAATCCCAGTAACAGTAATCGAATCTACTCCAAACGTTGTTTTACAATTAAAAACAATGGAAAACGATGGATACGAAGCAGTTCAAGTGGGTTACCAAGATAAACGTGAAGTATTGTCAAACAAACCTGCTAAAGGTCATGTAGCAAAAGCAAATGCTACTCCTAAGCGCTTCATTCGTGAATTTAACGATGTAGAGCTTGGAGAATACGAAGTAGGACAAGAAATTAAAGTTGATGTATTTGAAGCAGGAGACATCGTTGATGTCACAGGGACTTCTAAAGGTAAAGGTTTCCAAGGCGTTATCAAACGTCACGGACAAAGCCGCGGCCCAATGGCCCACGGTTCTCGTTACCACCGTCGTCCTGGTTCAATGGGTCCAGTTGCTCCTAATAGAGTATTTAAACGTAAATTATTACCAGGTCGTATGGGTGGAAATCGTATTACGATTCAAAACCTTGAAATCGTCCGTGTTGACGTAGAAAAAAATGTTATCTTAATTAAAGGTAATGTTCCTGGAGCTAAAAAATCGTTAATCCAAATCAAAACTGCTCTTAAATCAGCAGCTAAATAATAGAGAAGAGAGGAGGAACTAAGGAATGGCTAATGTAGCATTATTTAAGCAAGACGGTACACAAAACGGCGAAGTTACTTTAAACGACGCAATTTTCGGTATCGAACCAAACGAAAACGTTGTTTTTGATGCAATCATCATGCAACGCGCTTCATTAAGACAAGGAAATCACTCGGTTAAAAACCGTAGTGCTGTCCGCGGTGGTGGACGTAAACCATGGCGTCAAAAAGGAACTGGTCGTGCTCGTCAAGGGTCAATCAGATCTCCACAATGGCGTGGCGGTGGCGTTGTCTTCGGACCAACACCTCGTTCATACAGCTATAAACTTCCTAAAAAAGTTCGTCGCTTAGCGATTAAATCTGTTCTTTCTACTAAAGTAGCGGAACAAGACCTAATCGTTGTTGACGCATTGAACTTTGATGCACCAAAAACAAAAGAATTTGCACAAGTGTTAAAAAATCTTAACGTTGATTCAAAAGTATTAGTTGTTGTTGAAGACACTAACGACTTTGCAACATTATCAGCACGTAACATTCCAGGAGTTACAGTAGTAGCTCATGACAACGTTACTGTACTAGATGTTGTTTCAAACAAAAAAATGATTTTAACACAGACTGCTCTTACTAAGGTAGAGGAGGCTCTTCAATAATGAATGTACGTGACATAATTTTACGCCCAATCATCACTGAGAAATCAATGCTTGTTACAGATGACAAGAAATACACTTTCGAAGTAGATGTTCGCGCTAATAAAACGTTAGTAAAACAAGCAGTTGAAGAAATTTTCGATGTTAAAGTTGAAAACGTAAATATCATGAATGTACGTGGGAAATTAAAACGTATGGGTAAATACGCTGGATACACTAAAAAACGTCGTAAAGCTATCGTAACTTTAACAGCTGAATCTAAAGAAATTCAATTTTTTGAAGCTTAATTAAAAGCTTAAAAATAAATATCGGGAGGGAAAACACTTGGGAATTAGAAAGTATAAACCTACCACAAACGGTCGTCGTAATATGACTGGTTCAGATTTCGCTGAAATCACTTCAACAACGCCTGAAAAGACTTTGTTAGAATCAACTAAAAAAACTGCTGGCCGTAACAATAATGGTAGAATTACTGTTCGTCATCATGGTGGTGGTCACAAACGCCAATACCGTGTGATTGACTTCAAACGTAACAAAGACGATATCGCTGGTATCGTAAAAACAGTTGAATATGATCCAAACCGTTCAGCTAACATTGCCCTAATTCACTATACTGATGGTATTAAAACGTATATCATTGCACCAAAAGGAATTGAAGTAGGACAACGTGTCTTCTCTGGTAAAGACGCAGATATCAAAATCGGAAACGCATTACCATTGGAAAACATTCCAGTAGGTACTGTTATCCACAATATTGAAATGAAACCTGGTAAAGGTGGACAATTAGTTCGTTCAGCTGGAACAAGTGCTCAAGTACTTGGTAAAGAAGGCAAATACGTATTAGTTCGCTTAAACTCTGGTGAAGTTCGCATGATCTTAGCAACATGCCGTGCAACAATCGGTTCTGTTGGTAACGAACAACACGAATTAATCAATATTGGTAAAGCAGGTCGTTCACGTTGGATGGGCAAACGTCCTACAGTTCGTGGATCTGTAATGAACCCTAACGATCACCCACACGGTGGTGGTGAAGGTAAAGCTCCAATCGGACGTAAAGCTCCAGTTTCTCCTTGGGGTCAACCAGCTCTTGGTTACAAAACTCGTAACAAAAAAGCTAAATCAGATAAATTTATCGTTCGTCGTCGTAAAACTAAATAAAAATAATGTTAACTGGCGACAAGCCAGTTAGCAACCGAATAGAAGGAGGTTCAACCATGGGACGTAGTTTAAAAAAAGGACCTTTTATTGATGAGCACCTAATGAAAAAAATGGATGCTCTCGTTGAAAGTGAAAAAAAACACGTTGTTAAAACTTGGTCACGCCGTTCAACAATTTTTCCAAGCTTTGTTGGATACACTATTGCAGTATATGATGGACGTAAACATGTGCCAGTATATATTCAAGAAGATATGGTAGGCCACAAACTAGGTGAATTTGCACCAACAAGAACATACCGCGGACATGCTGCGGATGACAAAAAAACTAGACGTTAATATCGAGGGGAGGATTACTCATGTCAGAACAAATTACAGCAGCTAAAGCAACTGCAAATACTGTTCGCATTTCAGCTCGAAAAGTTCGTTTAGTTATCGATCTTATCAGAGGAAAAAGCATAGGAGAAGCAATTTCAATCTTGAAATTCACTCCAAATGGTGCTTCAGTACCTGTTGAGAAAGTACTAATGTCAGCAGTAGCTAATGCAGAACACAACTACGATTTAGACGTAGAAAACTTAGTGATTAGCGAAGCTTATGCAAACGAAGGACCAACAATGAAACGCTTCCGTCCACGTGCAAAAGGTTCAGCTTCACCAATTATGAAACGTACAAGCCACATTACAATCGTGGTATCAGAAAAAAAGGAGGGGTAATCAGTGGGTCAAAAAATTAATCCAATAGGTTTACGTGTTGGCGTTATCCGTGATTGGGATGCTAAATGGTATGCAGAGAAAGAATATGCTAACTATTTACACGAAGATTTACGTATCCGTAAATACATTGCTAAAAACTTAAGCGATGCAGCTGTTTCAACCGTTGAGATTGAACGTGCCGCTAACCGCGTAAACGTATCAGTTCACACTGCTAAACCAGGAATGGTTATCGGTAAAGGTGGTTCTGAAGTTGAATCGTTACGTAAAAACTTAAACCAATTAACAGGTAAACGAGTTCACATCAACATCGTTGAAATCAAAAAACCTGATTTAGATGCTAAATTAGTAGGCGAAGGAATTGCACGTCAATTAGAAAACCGTGTAGCATTTCGTCGTGCTCAAAAACAAGCAATTCAACGCACAATGCGTTCTGGCGCTAAAGGGATCAAAACGCAAGTTTCTGGTCGTTTAAACGGAGCAGACATCGCACGTGCGGAAAGCTATTCTGAAGGAACTGTACCTCTTCATACATTGCGTGCCGATATCGACTACGCATGGGAAGAAGCAGACACTACTTACGGTAAACTAGGCGTTAAAGTTTGGATTCACCGTGGAGAAGTACTTCCTACAAAAAAGAACGCTGAGAAAGGAGGGAAATAATCATGTTAGTACCTAAACGTGTTAAACACCGTCGTGAGTTTAGAGGTAAAATGCGTGGTGAAGCAAAAGGTGGAAAAGAAGTAACTTTTGGTCAATGGGGTTTACAAGCAGTAGATTCACACTGGATTACTAACCGCCAAATCGAAGCAGCCCGTATTGCTATGACTCGTTATATGAAACGTGGTGGGAAAGTATGGATTAAAATCTTCCCTCATAAATCATATACTGCAAAAGCAATCGGAGTTCGTATGGGTTCTGGTAAAGGGGCACCTGAAGGTTGGGTAGCACCAGTAAAACGCGGCAAGATCATGTTTGAAATTGACGGCGTATCAGAAGAAGTGGCTCGCGAAGCATTACGCTTAGCATCTCACAAATTACCAGTTAAAACTAAGATTGTAAAACGTAAAGAAATTGGTGGTGAATCGAATGAAGGCTAATGAACTTAAAGAGTTATCCACTGCTGAAATGGTTGAAAAAGAGAAAGAATATAAAGAAGAATTATTCAATCTACGATTCCAATTAGCGACTGGTCAATTAGAAAATACTGCTCGCTTAAGTGAAGTTCGCAAATCGATTGCACGCATTAAAACTGCGTTACGTCAAAGTGAATTACAAAAATAGTTGAGACTAGTAAGCAAAGGAGGCCACATCTAAATGAGTGAAGAACGTAATCAACGTAAAGTTTACCAAGGACGTGTTGTTTCTGACAAAATGGATAAAACCATCGTTGTTGAAATTGCAACTTATAAAAAACACGGCATCTATGGTAAACGTGTAAAATACTCTAAGAAATTTAAAGCGCATGATGAAAATAACGCTGCAAAAACTGGAGATATCGTAAAAATTATGGAAACTCGTCCATTATCAGCTACAAAACGTTTCCGTTTAGTAGAAATTGTTGAAGAAGCAGTAGTTATCTAAAACAAGTTTTGATGAGACAAAGAGATTTCTAATTCCGAAAGGAGGATACTGAAGTGATCCAACAAGAAAGTCGTTTAAAAGTTGCTGATAACTCAGGCGCTCGTGAAGTCTTAACTATTAAAGTTTTAGGCGGATCTGGCCGTAAGACTGCGAACATTGGTGATGTAATCGTGTGTACTGTTAAACACGCTACACCAGGTGGCGTTGTCAAAAAAGGTGAAGTTGTACGTGCAGTAATCGTTCGTACTAAAACAGGAGCTCGTCGTGCAGACGGTTCTTACATTAAATTTGATGAAAATGCTTGTGTTATCATCCGTGATGACAAGAGCCCACGTGGAACACGTATCTTTGGACCTGTTGCTCGCGAATTACGTGACAACAACTTCATGAAGATCGTTTCACTAGCTCCAGAAGTTCTTTAATATACAACCATCCATGAAGGAGGTGCGAGAAAAACATGATCGTAAAAACTGGTGACAAAGTTAAAGTTATTACTGGTAAAGACAAAGGTAAAGAAGGCGTAATTTTAAAAGCTTTCCCTAAAAAAGATCGCGTGATCGTTGAAGGAATCAACATGATGAAAAAACATCAAAAACCGAATTCAGCAAATCCACAAGGTGGAATTCTTGAAACGGAAGCTCCTATCCACGTATCAAACGTAATGCTTATTGACCCTAAAACAAATGAACCAACTCGTGTTGGCTTTAAAGTTGAAGACGGCAAAAAAGTACGTGTTTCTAA
The DNA here is from genome assembly GCF_900258435.1 of Carnobacterium divergens. Taxonomy (NCBI): domain Bacteria; kingdom Bacillati; phylum Bacillota; class Bacilli; order Lactobacillales; family Carnobacteriaceae; genus Carnobacterium; species Carnobacterium divergens. The sequence goes on from NZ_LT992558.1 coordinate 554,686, forward strand.
AAAAACCGGTGAAGTTCTAGATAAATAATACTATTAGGAAGGAGGTACTAACTTCATGAACCGCCTTAAAGAAAAATATATCAAAGAAATTACTCCATCAATGATGGAAAAATTTAGTTATAAATCAGTAATGCAAGCTCCTAAAGTTGATAAAATCGTTATTAACATGGGTGTGGGTGATGCTGTTTCAAACGCTAAAAACTTAGACAAAGCTGTTGACGAATTAACTGTAATCTCTGGTCAAAAACCATTGATCACTAAAGCTAAAAAATCAATCGCTGGATTCCGTTTACGTGAAGGAATGCCAATCGGCACTAAAGTAACTTTACGTGGCGAAAGAATGTATGAATTCTTAGACAAATTAGTTTCAGTTTCATTACCTCGTGTACGTGACTTCCACGGAGTTTCTAAAAAAGCTTTCGATGGACGTGGTAACTACACGCTAGGAATCAAAGAACAATTAATCTTCCCAGAAGTTGACTACGATATGGTAGACAAAGTCCGCGGAATGGATATTGTTATTGTAACAACTGCAAACACAGACGAAGAATCACGCGAACTTTTAACACAACTTGGAATGCCATTCCAAAAATAAAAAAAGGAGGCGAACTACGTGGCTAAAAAATCAATGATTGCTAAGAATAAACGCCCTGCAAAATTCTCAACACAAGCATACACTCGTTGCGAACGTTGCGGTCGTCCACATTCAGTTTATCGTAAATTTAAACTTTGCCGTATTTGCTTCCGCGAACTTGCCTATAAAGGACAAATTCCCGGCGTGAAGAAAGCAAGCTGGTAAAACGATACTTGCAAAAAGGAGGTAATAAGTACAATGGTCATGACAGATCCGATTGCAGATTTTCTAACGCGCATTCGTAACGCCAACATGGTGCGTCACGAATCACTAGAATTGCCTGCTTCAAGAATAAAAAAAGATATCGCTGAAATTTTAAAACGTGAAGGTTTTATTAAAGATGTTGAGTATATTGAAGATGACAAACAAGGTGTTATCCGTGTTTTCTTAAAATATGGAAAAAACAACGAACGTGTTATCACTGGATTGAAACGTATTTCTAAACCAGGTTTACGTGTTTACGCTAAAACTGGTGAAGTTCCTAAAGTTCTTAACGGACTAGGAATTGCGATCGTTTCAACTTCTGAAGGTGTTATCACTGATAAAGAAGCAAGAGCTAAAAACATTGGTGGCGAAATCGTCGCTTACGTTTGGTAATATTTAAGATTAAACAAGGAGGTGCATTGCTGTGAGCCGTATTGGTAAAAAACCAATCACAATTCCTGCAGGAGTAACTGTTACTGAAAATGGTAACGATATTACTGTTAAAGGACCTAAAGGTGAATTAACTCGCTCTTTCAGCCCTAACATTACAATGCATGTGGAAGGTAACGAAATTACTTTTACTCGTCCAAACGAGGATAAAGAAAACCGTGCTTTACACGGAACAATGCGCGCTAACCTAAATAATATGGTTATCGGAGTAACAGAAGGATTTGAAAAAGCTTTAGAATTAATCGGGGTTGGGTACCGTGCACAATTACAAGGTAAAAAACTTGTATTGAACGTTGGTTACTCACATCCAGTTGAATTTACACCAGAAGAAGGTATTACTGTTGAAGTTCCTTCAAACACTAGTGTAATTGTCAAAGGAGCTAACAAAGAACGCGTTGGCGAATTAGCTGCTAATATCCGCGGAGTACGTCCTCCAGAGCCTTATAAAGGCAAAGGAATTCGTTACGTTGGAGAACACGTTCGTCGTAAAGAAGGTAAAACAGGTAAATAATCGCCTGCGAATAGCCTAAATAAACTATTAAAGAGGTGACAATTGTGATTACGAAACTAGATAAAAACAAAATGCGTCAAAAGAGACACGCACGAGTTCGCTCTAAGATTTCAGGTACTGCAGAGTGCCCACGCTTGAACATTTTCCGTTCAAACAAAAACATCTACGCTCAATTAATTGATGACGTAGCGGGTGTAACGCTAGCAAGTGCATCTACATTAGATAAAGAAGTATCAGGCGAAACTAAAGTTGAACTAGCATCTGCTGTGGGAACTTTAGTAGCTAAACGCGCTGTTGAAAAAGGCGTTAAAGAAGTAGTCTTTGACCGTGGTGGTTACCTTTACCATGGCCGTGTACAAGCTTTAGCTGAAGCTGCTCGCGAAAATGGACTAGAATTTTAATAAAAGGAGGAATACCATTCATGGTTTATATCGATCCAACACATTTGGAATTAGAAGACCGTGTCGTTTCTATCAACCGTGTTACTAAAGTTGTTAAAGGTGGACGTCGTTTACGTTTTGCTGCTTTAGTAGTTGTCGGAGATAGAAATGGTCACGTAGGTTTCGGTACTGGGAAAGCCCAAGAAGTACCAGAAGCTATCCGTAAAGCAATTGAAGATGCTAAGAAGAATCTTGTTGAAGTACCAATGGTAGATTCAACAATTCCTCATGAAGTTATCGGACGCTTTGGCGGCGGAAACATCTTAATGAAACCAGCCGTAGCCGGTTCTGGAGTCAGTGCTGGAGGTCCCGTTCGTTCGGTCCTTGAGTTAGCAGGTGTTGCTGATATTACAAGTAAATCATTAGGCTCAAGCACTCCAATTAACGTGGTTCGTGCAACAGTTGACGGTTTGAAACAATTGAAACGTGTTGAAGAAGTTGCAAAACTTCGCGGCAAATCAGTTGAAGAAATTACAGGTTAAGGAGGACAATAAGAAATGGCTAATTTAGAAATTACTTTAAAACGTAGCGTTATCGGACGTCCTCAAAATCAAAAAGATACTGCGAAAGCTCTAGGTTTAAACAAACTGAACAGCACTGTTGTAAAACCTGCTAATGAAGCAATCAAAGGCATGGTTAACACAATTTCGCATTTAGTGGACGTAAAAGAAGTTTAAAAACAGAATGAGACTTATTATTGAAGGAGGTGCCCAATCTATATGAAACTTCATGAATTAAAACCTGCTGAAGGTTCTCGTAAAGTGCGTAACCGCGTTGGACGTGGAACTTCATCTGGTAATGGTAAAACTTCAGGTCGCGGTCAAAAAGGACAAAACTCACGTTCAGGCGGTGGAGTACGTTTAGGCTTTGAAGGTGGACAAACACCTTTATTCCGTCGTTTACCAAAACGTGGTTTTACTAACATTAACCGCAAAGAATTTGCAATCGTTAATTTAGAAACATTAAATCGCTTCGAAGACGGAACAGTAGTTACACCAGCATTGTTGGTGGAATCTGGTATCGTTAAAAATGAAAAATCTGGGATTAAAGTTTTGGGTAATGGTCAAGTTGAACGTAAACTGACTGTTAAAGCAAGCAAGTTCTCCGAAGCAGCAGAAAAAGCAATCGTTGCTGCTGGTGGTTCAATCGAGGTGATCTAATGATCAAATTACTGAATAGTGCATTAAAAGTAAAAGACATTAGAAACAAAATATTATTCACTTTAGGTGTTTTGATCGTTTTTCGCTTAGGAACGCATTTAACGGTTCCGGGCATTAACGCTAAAGCCGTATCACAAATTTCAGATTCTGGAATTTTCGGCTTGCTTAATACCTTTGGTGGTGGCGCGTTAAGTCAATACTCTATCTTTGCGATGGGTGTATCGCCTTATATCACGTCTTCAATCGTTGTTCAATTACTTCAAATGGACATTGTTCCAAAGTTTGTTGAATGGTCGAAGCAAGGGGAAGTTGGTCGTAAAAAATTAAATCAAGTAACGAGATATTTAACGATTATCATGGCATTTGTCCAATCAATCGGTATCTCTTACGGATTTAACGCTTTATCTGGGTTTGGGTTAATTAAAAATCCAGGGACAATGACTTACCTAAGTATTGCTTTGATGTTAACAGCAGGTACGATGTTAGTGATGTGGATGGGTGAACAAATCACTGTTAAGGGATTTGGGAACGGCGTCTCTATGATTATCTTTTCCGGTATTGTGGCTCGTGTTCCAGATGGGATTGCATCCTATTATAGTTCACAAATCAAAAATGCTGGACCAGACCTTTGGAAAGCAATCTTGTTCACTATTGCTTTAGTTGTTGCAATTCTTGCAGTAGTGTTACTTGTTGTATTCTTTGAAACAGCAAAACGAAAAATTAAAATTCAATATTCTAAACGTGCGACTGGTTCCGACCAAAGTTCGTTCTTACCATTAAAAGTTAACTCTGCTGGTGTTATCCCAGTTATCTTTGCAAGTTCATTTATTGTAACTCCGCAAACGATTATGGGATTCTTCGCTAAGACACATGCTGACGATCAATGGTATATCATTATGAATAATATTTTTAATTATCAAAAACCAGCAGGTGCGGTTTTATACACATTGTTGATTGTTGTTTTCACATTCTTCTATGCATTCATTCAAGTGAATCCAGAAAAAGTTTCAGAAAACTTACAAAAGCAAGGTGGATATATTCCAAGTGTGCGTCCTGGTAAAGGGACAGAAGATTATATCTCAGGCGTATTAATGCGTTTAAGTACAGTCGGTGCAGTTTACTTAGGTTTAATTGCAATCTTACCTATTATCGCGCAAAACTTATGGAACCTACCTCAGTCTATTGGTCTTGGTGGAACAAGCTTACTTATCGTAGTAGGTGTTGCATTAGAATCGACTAGACAATTAGAAGGCCAAATGATTAAGCGTAACTATCTAGGCTTTATACAATAAGAACAGTAGTGTTGAGGGATTTCCTTCAGCACTCATTCTTACATTTAAGGAGGAAAAACATGAATCTCATTTTAATGGGTCTTCCTGGTGCAGGGAAAGGCACACAAGCTGAACAAATTGTGGATACTTATAAAATTCCACATATTTCAACTGGTGATATGTTCCGAGCTGCTATCAAAAATGAAACAGCCTTAGGTTTAAAAGCTAAATCCTTTATGGATAAAGGCGAACTCGTACCAGACGAAGTAACAAACGGGATTGTAAAAGAACGTTTAGCTGAAGCTGATACAAAAGAAGGATTTTTATTAGATGGTTTCCCAAGAACGCTTAACCAAGCGGAAGCTTTGGAATCAATCCTTAAAGATCTGGGTAAAAAAATTGATGCCGTTATCAACATTCATGTGGATAAAGACATTTTAATGGAACGTTTGACTGGGAGAATCATTTGCCGCACTTGTGGGGCTACTTATCATAAAGTATTTAATCCTCCAACAGTTGAAGGAACTTGTGATCGCTGTGGCGGACATGATTTCTATCAAAGAGATGATGATAAACCTGAAACAGTTGAAAACAGAATTAATATTAATCTAGAGTTAACAGAACCTTTGTTAGACTTTTATGAAACGCGCCATGTTTTGAACACTGTTAAAGGTGACCAAGACATTCACGATGTTTTCAAAGAAGTAAAAGCAATTATTGAAAAATAAAAGCTTAATTCTTTAATGACGAAAATGAAGCCTCGTTTTATCCAAATTGTTGAACGAGGAAAGCGGTAGTCTCATGAGGGGCTTGTCACTATTTTAATTCTATGGTACAATATTCGGGGTCTTGGCTTTTCAATGCGTCTATATTGTGATAGAATTAATAGGTTAAGATGAAACAGAATGGTGGGGGCCAAGGTTCTCGCTAAGTTTATCGCATTGATTTGCGAAACAATTTTAAGGAGGTACTAGGCGTGGCTAAAGACGATGTCATTGAAATTGAAGGAACAGTCGTTGAAACTTTGCCGAATGCAATGTTTAAAGTGGAACTTGAGAATGGGCATGTTGTATTGGCTCATGTTTCAGGAAAAATCCGTATGCACTACATTCGTATTTTACCTGGAGACAAAGTAACAGTAGAATTGTCACCGTATGATTTAACTCGCGGTCGCATTACCTATCGCTTTAAATAATTGTACTCCGTCAATAAAATGGGAGGTATAGTTCATGAAAGTAAGACCATCAGTAAAACCAATTTGTGAAAAATGCAAAGTTATCCGTCGTAACGGACGTGTTATGGTAATTTGTGAAAATCCAAAACACAAACAGCGTCAAGGATAATAACTAAAAATATACAGGAGGTGTAATTGTAATGGCTCGTATTGCAGGTGTAGATATTCCACGTGATAAACGTGTAGTAATCTCTTTAACTTATATTTATGGAATCGGTAAAAACACAGCTATCGAAGTTTTGAAAGCTGCAGACGTATCAGAAGAAATTCGTGTACGTGAATTAACAAATGATCAATTAGATCGCATCCGTGCTGAAATTGACTCGTTGAAAGTTGAGGGTGACTTACGTCGTGAAGTTAACCTAAACATCAAACGTTTAATGGAAATCGGATCATACCGAGGCATGCGTCACCGCCGTGGTTTACCAACTCGTGGACAAAACACGAAAAACAACGCGCGTACTCGTAAAGGCCCAGCTAGAACAGTTGCAGGCAAGAAAAAATAATTAATTAAGTTAGGAGGTAACTCTTCATGGCAGGAAAAAAAGTCGTTCGTAAACGTCGTGTGAAAAAGAATATTGAATCTGGTGTAGCACATATCCGTTCAACATTCAACAATACTATTGTAATGATTACTGATACTCATGGGAATGCAATTTCATGGTCATCAGCTGGATCATTAGGCTACCGTGGATCTAAAAAATCAACTCCATTCGCAGCTCAAATGGCAGCAGAAGTTGCAGCTAAAGCGTGTATGGAACATGGTATGAAAACTGTAGAAGTTGCTGTAAAAGGTCCTGGTTCAGGACGTGAAGCTGCAATTCGTTCATTACAAGCTACTGGTTTAGAAGTTACAGGTATTCGTGATGTAACTCCAGTTCCTCATAATGGATGCCGCCCTCCAAAACGCCGTCGTGTTTAATTGAGAGCTGCTACATTGAACTTGTTTGCACTCAGTAACATGAACTTAACGTTTTGAAAGGGGTATGTATAGAATGATCGAAATTGAAAAACCAAGAATTGAAACGATTGAGATCAGCGATGATGCCAAGTTTGGTAAATTCGTTGTAGAACCACTTGAACGTGGTTATGGTACAACGCTAGGGAATTCTCTACGTCGTATATTGTTGTCATCTCTTCCAGGTGCAGCAGTAACTACTATCCAAATTGATGGTGTTTTACATGAATTTTCAACCGTTGATGGCGTTGTTGAGGATGTAACTTCAATCATTTTGAATATTAAAAAACTTGCACTCAAGTTATATTCTGGTGAAGATAAAACGATTGAAATCGATGTAAAAGGTCCAGCAGTTGTAACAGCAGCCGATATCACTTATGATAGCGATGTTGAAATCTTAAATCCTGACTTGTACATTTGTACAGTAGCTGAAGGCGCACGTTTCCACGTTCGTTTAACTGCAAAATCAGGAAGAGGTTATGCAAGAGCTGAACATAATAAACACGATGATATGCCTATTGGTGTATTACCAGTCGACTCGATTTACACCCCAGTTAGTCGTGTGAACTATCAAGTAGAAAATACTCGAGTGGGTCAAAAAGATAACTTTGACAAATTAACACTTGATGTATGGGCAGATGGTTCTATTAGCCCAGAAGAGGCTGTGAGTCTAGCAGCTAAAATTCTTACAGAGCATTTAAATATCTTCGTAAATCTAACTGATGAAGCCCGTAAAGCTGAAATCATGGTAGAAAAAGAAGAAACGCATAAAGAAAAAATGCTTGAGATGACAATTGAAGAACTAGATTTATCTGTACGCTCATACAACTGTTTGAAACGTGCTGGTATTAATTCTGTTCAAGAATTGACAGACAAATCTGAAGCAGAAATGATTAAGGTGCGTAATCTTGGTCGTAAATCACTTGAAGAAGTGAAATTTAAACTAGCAGAATTAAGTTTAGGTCTACGTCAAGACGACTAGTACCGTATCAAGGGAGGAAAATCACAATGGGTTACCGTAAATTAGGACGTACAAGTTCACAACGTAAAGCAATGTTGCGCGATTTAACGACTGATTTAATCATTAACGAACGTATTGTAACAACTGAGGCTCGTGCTAAAGAAGTTCGCTCTACAACTGAAAAAATGATTACTTTAGGTAAACGTGGCGATTTGCACGCTCGTCGTCAGGCAGCTGCATTTGTTCGTAACGAAGTTGCTTCTGTTAAAGAAGATGGCGAAAAAATTGTTACTGAATCAGCTTTACAAAAATTATTTGGCGATGTAGCACCTCGTTACGCTGAGCGTCAAGGTGGATACACTCGTATCATGAAAACTGAACCTCGCCGCGGAGACGCTGCACCAATGGTTATCATTGAATTGGTTTAATTTCAATTTAAACATTACAAATGCTTCACTTTATCGATGTTTGTAAAGAGTGTTACGATGATGGAAGTTTACTTCCAAGTCTAGCTCGAAACTTCCCCTGATTGTTTTCAGGGGAGGTAAATTCATCAAAGGTGATTATTTTTTTTGTTTTCTAGCAGTTTTTACGAAACTCTTTTAAAAGAGCTCGTAAAAACTGTTTTTTTTTGATTAAAATCGTAAACTAACACTTGTTTTAAAATAAGCTTGCAATTCAAAAGGTTCTTTTGTATACTGTTACAAATCAGAATATTCTGACAATAATACGAAATGGGGAATGTTTATGTCGCAAATGTTAGCTTTTACTTTATTGATGGGAATTTTATACATAGGAGATATTATATCTGCTAAAACGAAAGCTTGGGTATCCTCTGTCTTTGTTTGTGCAGTCTTGTTTATTATTGGGTATTGGACTATTTTTCCAGCAAATATTGTTGAAGTCGCAGGTATTCCAAGTGTCGTAGCTACGTTACTGATGTACTTGCTAATTACCAATATGGGAACGTTGCTTTCAGTGAAAGAGCTAATCAATCAGTGGAAAACGATTGTCATCACACTGTCAGGAATTGCTGGAATTGTTGTCTTACTTTTAACAGTTGGGATGTTGTTTTTTGATTTACAAACGATTTTAATAGCGGTCCCTCCATTGGTAGGTGGGGTTGTTTCTTCTTTGATTATGTCAGAAGCAGCACAACAGGCTGGTTTGATGTCATTGTCCGTGCTGGCAATTTTGATTTATGTGATGCAAGGTTTTGCGGGGTATCCTTTGACATCGATTATGTTAAAAAAGGAAGGCAAACGAATGTTAGCCAAATACCGAAGTGGCGAATGGGTTCCTACAAATGAACAAGAACAGGAAAAAGCAATAAAAGAAGAGGATGAAGAAATCCCTAAATTATTTGCCAAAGTTCCAAAGCGTTATCATACAAACTTTTCTAGATTTTTTAGATTGTCCATTGTTGGAATGTTCGCTTATTATGTTTCTGTTTGGTTGGCTCCATTTGTTTCAGTTAGCCCGTTTGTTTTGTGTTTATTATTTGGCGTTATAGCTTCAAGTAGTGGATTTTTAGAAAAGCAACCACTTCAAAAAGCAAATGGTTTTGGTTTTGCAATTTTAGGATTGATGTTGTTCATCTTTGATGGGTTAAAAAATGCGACACCCGAAATGTTAAAAGAATTATTAGTGCCGATGGTCGGAATTATTGTTATTGGAGTATTTGGAATGTATGTATTTTCAGCAATTGTTGGAAGGTTACTAGGGGTGAGTAAAGAAATGGCTTTTGCAGTTTCGTTAACGGCGCTTTATGGTTTTCCAGCAGATTATATTATTACGAACGAAGTGATTCAAGCGTTGACAGAAGATAAGAAGGAGCAGGAAGCACTCACAAGTCATATGTTGCCTCCGATGCTAGTAGCAGGCTTTATCACGGTGACAATCGTATCTGTTGTTTTGGCAGGGATTTTTTCAAGTATTCTATCAAATTTATAAAAAATGGGGGCTTAATTGATGGGGAATTTAAAAGCTAGTATTCAAAAATATGAACAAGAAATGATTGCATTTAGACGAGATTTACATCAACACCCAGAATTGCAATGGGAAGAATTTCGTACGACTCAAAAAGTAGCAGATGAAATGGATAAGTTAGGAATTCCTTATAGAAAAACAGTTCCTACTGGTCTGATTGCAGAGTTAGTTGGAGGGAAACCTGGTAAGACAGTAGCATTACGTGCTGACATGGATGCGTTGCCTGTTCAAGAATTAAATGAAGGATTAGCTTATCAATCTTTAGAAGACGGTAAAATGCATGCCTGTGGACATGATGCTCATACCGCAATGTTAGTAACGGCAGCCAAAGCCTTAAAGGCCATTCAATCTGAAATTAAAGGAACTGTAAGATTTATTTTTCAACCGTCTGAAGAAAATGCAAAAGGGGCTAAAGCGATGGTGGAGCAAGGTGCTGTCGAAGGAGTAGACAATGTTTTTGGCATTCACATTTGGTCACAAATGCCTTCTGGAAAAGTTTCTTGTGTAGTAGGTTCTTCATTTGCTTCGGCTGATATATTCACAATTGATTTTACTGGACGAGGAGGACATGGAGCAATGCCAGACGCTTGTATTGATGCAACGATGGTAGCTTCTGCTTTTGTGATGAACGTTCAAGCAATCGTTTCAAGAGAGACACATCCGTTAGATCCAGTAGTAGTGACGATTGGTAGAATGGATGTTGGAACGCGATTCAATGTCATTGCGGAAAATGCACGTTTAGAAGGAACCGTTCGTTGCTTTAGTATTGAAACCAGAGAGCGAGTAAAAAAAGCGATTCAACGATATGCAGAACATACAGCGTTAACTTACGGAGCAACAGCAGCCGTTGATTACCAATACGGGACGCTTCCAGTTGTAAATGATGAAGAAGACGCCTTGTTTGCGCAAAAAATTATTCAAGATAGCTTTGGTGAGGACGCCTTACTTCAAGAGCCACCAACTACTGGTGGAGAAGACTTTAGCTACTTTACAGAACATACTCCAGGTTGCTTTGCTCTAGTGGGCTGTGGAAATCCAGATAAAGACACCGAATGGGCGCACCACCATGGGAAATTCAACGTTGATGAAGACGCAATGAAAATGGGGGCAGAGATGTATGCTCAGTACGCATATAACTATTTAAATAACTAATAAAAAAACTAGTCTAAGGGAAAATTTTAGGCTAGTTTTTGAATTTCAGAAACATTATAATAGAGGGAGTTAAAACAAATAATATTGCATAAGACTCTCTTTTTTGATAGTCTTATAGGGATTGAATTGAATCAATATGGAGGTTTCGTCAGTGGAGAAAATTATAACATTAAATGACATATCCTATAAATATCATCCAGATGCAGAAGGTTTAGCAATTGACGGTGTCTCACTTGATATTGAAGCAGGAGAATGGATCGCAATTATTGGACATAACGGTTCAGGAAAATCCACCTTAGCGAAAACCATTAATGGGTTACTAGCTCCAACTCAAGGAACGGTTACCGTTGGCGGACATCTTTTAACGGAAGAATCTGTTTGGGATATTCGAAAAATGGTTGGTATGGTCTTTCAAAATCCAGACAATCAATTTGTAGGTTCAACGGTTCAAGATGATGTAGCTTTTGGTTTAGAAAATATAGGTGTTCCCCGTGAAGAAATGATAGAACGCGTAAAAGACGCAATTGATAAAGTGAAAATGACGGATTATCTTGAAAAAGAGCCGGCCAGACTTTCAGGTGGTCAAAAGCAACGAGTGGCCATTGCCGGTGTGGTGGCACTACGTCCAGATATTATTATCTTAGATGAAGCAACAAGTATGCTGGATCCTCAAGGCCGAGAAGAAGTACTTGCGACTGTGAGAGCAATCAAAGAGACTGCTAATTTAACGGTGATTTCAATCACTCATGACATCAATGAAGCGGCTAGTGCAAATCGTGTGTTAGTGATGAAAGAGGGCAAGTTGATTAAAGAAGGGACTCCAGAAGAAATTTTCTCTTATGGGGATGAGCTGATTGAAATGGGCTTAGATTTGCCATTTCCAGAAAAATTAAAGTCAGCATTGAAGACTAGAAATATCACAGTACCAGAAGAGTATTTAACTGAGGAAGGGATGGTGGATTGGCTATGGACATTACTTTCGAAAAAGTAGGCTATACCTACCAAAAAGGCACTCCTTTTCAAAATCGCGCCTTATATGATATTGATTTAGAAATCAAATCAGGCAGTTTTACAGCGTTAGTGGGGCATACTGGTAGTGGAAAATCGACTGTATTACAACATTTAAATGCGCTAATGAAACCTACTGAAGGTGTTGTAACGATTGGCGATCGTGTGATTACACCCGAAACCAATAATAAGAACCTAAAAGGCATCCGTAAAAAAGTTGGTATTGTGTTTCAATTTCCAGAAGCGCAGCTTTTTGAAGAGACCATCGCAAAGGATATTGCATTTGGTCCTCGAAATTTTGGCGCAACGGAAGAAGAAGGCAAAGCGCTAGCAAAAGAAATGCTTGATTTGGTGGGCTTAGACGGATCTTATATGGAACGCTCACCATTTGATCTATCCGGTGGCCAGATGCGCCGTGTGGCGATTGCAGGTGTCTTAGCGATGGAGCCAGATGTCTTGGTCTTAGATGAACCAACAGCAGGCTTAGATCCAAAAGGACGTCTAGATATGATGGAAATGTTTCACTATCTCTATAAAGAAAAGGGACTGACAATCGTTTTAGTAACCCATCAAATGGATGACGTGGCAGATTATGCGGATCAAATGGTTGTTTTAGAAGGTGGCACAATTGTGAAAAAAGGCTTGCCAAGTGAGATTTTTAAAGAATCCGATTGGTTAAAGGAAAAACAATTAGGAGTGCCAACGGCGGTTGCTTTCAGTAACTATTTTGAAGCACGAACAGGCATTGACTTAGGCGAACTGCCATTAACGACAGAGGCTTTAGCTGATTTACTTGTGGCGAAAATTCAAGACAAAGCAGGTGACGGCAAATGATGGACAAACTGATTTTTGGTCGTTATATACCTGGGGATTCGATTATTCATCGTTTAGACCCGCGAGCAAAATTACTAGCAAGTTTCTACTTTATTGGTATTATCTTTTTAGCAAACAATTGGCAAACGTATTTATTTTTATTTGCCTTTACAATGGCAACCATTGCTCTTTCTAAAATCAAGTATAAGTTTTTTATTAACGGCGTAAAACCACTAATTTGGTTAATCTTGTTTACCGTTGTCTTACAAGTTTTATTTAGCCGAGGCGGCGAGGTCTACTTTGAGTGGGGACCAATTGTCATCTCACAATTTGGGTTGTTAAACGGTGTATTTATCTTCTGTCGTTTTGTGTTGATTATTTTTATGTCGACCTTATTGACGTTAACTACGGCGCCTTTAGCATTAACCGATGCGATTGAATTTTTATTACGCCCATTAAATGTAGTGAAATTTCCGGTGCATGAAATTGCGTTAATGCTGTCGATTGCATTGCGATTTGTTCCGACATTGATGGATGAAACGGAAAAAATTATGAACGCTCAACGGGCTCGTGGAGTTGATTTTGGTGAAGGGAATGTCTTTCAACAAATGAAATCCATCGTCCCATTACTAGTCCCACTTTTTGTCAGTTCCTTTAACCGAGCAGAAGAGCTTGCAACGGCAATGGAGGCTCGAGGCTATCAAGGTGGGGAAGGTCGAACCAAGTATCGCTTACTAAAATGGAAACGCAATGATACACTTGTCATTTTAGTATACGCAGTGGTAACGGTTTTACTTGTATATTTAAGAACTTAAACAACTTGAAGGACTATTTCTAATTGAAATAGTCTTTTCTATTAGCAGAAACAAGGAGAAATCGAATGAAAACAACACGCTATAAAGTAACTCTTCAATATGATGGCACGCATTTTGCTGGTTTTCAGATTCAACCAAAGTGTCGAACAGTTCAAGGAGAAATCGAAAAAGCCTTAAAAACCATGACGAAAGGCACCGTCATCAAAATCCAAGCTTCGGGTAGAACAGATGCAGGTGTCCATGCATTAGGGCAGGTGATTCACTTTGACTATCCTAGTGAGATTCCACCAGCTAATATGCTTCGGGCTTTAAATAGCTTAACAACAGATGAAATGGCCTTTATAGAAGCAGAGATTGCAGACAATCAGTTTCATGCCCGCTACTTTACAAATGGCAAAAGATACCAGTATCGAGTCAATATCAGCAAAGTTGCTGATCCATTTTTAAGAGATTATACGTTACACCATCCCTACCCCATTCAGATGGAGTATTTGGAAGCAGCATTAAAGGATATTGTAGGAACTCATGATTTTACAAGCTTTTGTGCGGTGAAAAGTGGACGTGAAAATAAAGTTAGAACAATCTATGAAGCAACCGTAACGAAAGATGAAACGCGTGATGAATTGATTTTTGAATTTTATGGCAATGGCTTTTTATACAATATGGTTCGGATTTTAATAGGGACGTTGATGCAAATTGCAAACGGACGTCGACCTGTCACCGATATGAAACGCATCATCGAAGCAAAAGACCGACAACAAGCAGGACCGACAGCCTTGCCTCACGGACTCTATTTAAAAAAAGTGTATTATTTGAATGCTGCTGAAATTGCTGGAAAAATTGCTGAAAAGGAAGCTTGGGATCGACAAAAGGAGCTGAGTGAAAATGGAGATTAGATTAAGTTTAGTAGAAGATTACCCCGGAATGGTAGCCATTGAAAATAGTATTTGGAACGATTTAAACACGCCATCTGTGACGACCTATAATAGTGTTGCTGAATTTCAACTGCGCTATCCTACTGGCTCACATTTAGTTGCAGTTGAAAATGGGGAGGTCTTAGGTTTGTTAGGCTTTCATCCCCCAACAGGCTTAGCAGCGCATCAAAGAACCTGGTTGCTAGACATTGGCGTTTTGCCAAGTGCGCAAGGTAGAGGTGTAGGGAATTTGTTGGTGTCAAAGCTTAAAGAGCTTGCTAAAGAACGCGGCATTCATAAGTTATCACTACGGGTATTAGGGACGAACGAAGGGGCCATTCGTTTTTATAAACGTCATGGATTTGTTGAAGAGGGCGTTTTAAAAGATGAATTTTGGATCAAGGATCGATATGTAGAGGATGTCTTTATGGGGTATTTGCTAAACAAATAAATTCTGGTAAAAGTTTGAAATAGGATTGACAAAACCGATAAAAAACGGTAATATGTTAGATGGTATTGTTTGCCCCCACGATGAGCCCCGGAAACTTATTGTGCATTCAAACAAACAGATAAGAATATGGAGGAAATTAACGTGCGTACAACTTATATGGCTAAAACAAACGAAGTAGACCGTAAATGGTACGTAGTAGACGCAACTGATATTCCATTGGGACGTCTATCTACAGCAGTAGCAACTATTTTACGTGGTAAAAATAAACCAACTTTCACACCTCATGTAGATACAGGGGATTTCGTGATTGTAATCAATGCAGACAAAATTAAATTAACTGGTAAAAAAGCAACTGACAAAATCTATTATCACCATAGTGGATTCCAAGGTGGTTTGAAACAAGTATCAGCTGGCGAATTACGTGCGAACAATTCTCGTAAATTAGTTGAATTATCAGTAAAAGGTATGTTACCAAAGACTTCTTTAGGTCGCAAACAATTTACTAAATTAAACGTTTACGGTGGAACTGAACATGAACACCAAGCACAACAACCAGTATTATTGGACATCAACAACCTAATTTAAGGAGGGAATTTCATTGGCACAAGTACAATATATCGGCACAGGCCGTCGTAAAAATTCAACTGCTCGCGTACGTTTAGTACCAGGAACAGGTAAAATCATCATGAACAAAAAAGATATCGTTGAATACATTCCATTTCCATACCTACACGAGGTAGTAAAACAACCTCTTGCAGCTACAGAAACTCTAGGAAGCTACGATATCCACGTTAACGTAAATGGCGGAGGATTCACTGGACAAGCAGGCGCTGCTCGTCACGGAATCGCTCGTGCATTGTTACAAGTTGACCCAGAATTCCGCGCACCATTAAAAGCGGCTGGACTATTAACTCGTGACCCACGTATGAAAGAACGTAAAAAACCAGGTCTTAAGAAAGCCCGTAAAGCTTCACAATTCTCAAAACGTTAATCTTTTTATATCAAGGATTTCAAGACACTTTCCATTTTTTGGAAGGTGTCTTTTTTTGATTTGGTAACGAGTTTGGTGGCGACTTTTTTCGTACCTCGTAACCAGCTATTCATTTTGATAGGCACTTCTGTATTCCTCTATCTATAAAAAATATTCATTTAATTGCACGATAAATGCTCCCAGACATTATCTTATAAGCTATTTGCGTCAGTTCATCTTCATTGGGGTTCTTATTATTGATTAGATAAGACTTGGTAAGCTGTGCTAAACCTGAAGCCATAAATTCTAAAGCCAAAAATGCCTCATCTTCATCAACGGTAATAAAACTATCTCTACATGTGGCTGTTTCTTGATAAATTAATAACTTTAAGATATCCATTAAATCATTTTCAATGATTATTTCCAAATCCTTTTTTCGCTTAATAACAAACTTACTAAAATTTCTACAGGTTTCTATGAGTGTGATCTCAGAACCGTGTTTATAAGAACTCGTTTCTTTTGAAATGATTTGCAAATGGTGGAGTAATAGGTTTTCCTTTGTTTTGTAAAGACTATAGAAAGTTTGACGTGAGACGCCAGATTGGGTACATAATTCACTAATTGTGATATCTTTGAATCCTTTTTTATTCAAAAGCTGAGTAAAAGCTTCTAATAATAATTGTTGTGAAATTAGGGCGGTAGGGTTATTTCCTTGGTACATTTACAAACACTCCTTTCTGTCTAAGTTTAGCTAATAACATTGACAGTGTCAATGTTAATTCATATAATACGATTAAACATTGACATTGTCAAGTTTGGTTGAAGGAGGAATAAAAATGAAAAAAGTATTAATTGTAACAGGACATCCAGATTTTGAGAAAGAATCAGTAGCAAATAAAGCTGCTTTTAAGGAACTAACTGAACTTTTACCCAGTGCAGAAATTGATAGATTGGATTTGTTATATCCAGACTATAAAATTGATGTACAAAAAGAGCAAGAGAAATTAGTTGAATCCGATATTATCGTCTTACAATTCCCAGTGTTTTGGTACCATATGCCTGCTTTAATGCAAAAGTGGGTGGAGGATGTTTTCTTAAATGGTTTCTCACATGGCCCAGAAGGAAATGCATTAGTTGGTAAAAAGTTAGTATTATTAATGACTGCTGGAGCACCAGAATCCTACTATAAAGGAGAAAAGGCTGTTTATGAACAAGATTTATTAATACCAATTAAAGGAATTGTGGAAGCTACTGAGATGGAATTAGCAGGTTACGAAATTTTATACGGTGTGAGTTATGGAACACGCATCAATGAAGAAATTTCGAAGGAGTACGCTGAAAAGGCTCGTCATACAGCTAGAAAAGTAGCAAATTTAGCAGGTGAATTAGCTAAATGAAAAGAAAAATGAAATTTTCAGTGTTAGATTTAGCTTATTTAAGAGAAGGTCAAACTTACCTTGAAGCGTATCATGATTTAGTTCAATTAGCTAAAAAAGCCGAAGAATTTGGCTATGAGCGTTATTGGATTGCAGAACATCACAATAGTAGACCAATCGGCAGTAGTGCGACCCAAATTTTAATTCAACATGCATTAGCCAATACAGAAAAAATCCGTGTGGGATCAGGTGGAGTCATGTTACCTAACCATAGTCCATATTTAGTAGCCGAACAATATGGAACGATTGAAACTTTATATCCAGGTAGAGTAGATTTAGGATTGGGAAGAGCTCCTGGAACGGATAGTGTAACAGCACAAGCTTTAAGACGTTCTAAAACATTGAATTCGGATTTTGAAGAAGAAATTGCTGAGCTAGAAAGTTATTTTAAAGGAACAGCATCGGTACATGCCTATCCAGCACAAGACTTAGCGATTCCTAAATATATTTTAGGTTCTAGTCCAGACAGTGCACATATTGCGGCAAAATTAGGATTACCATATGCCTTTGCTTCCCATTTTGCACCAACTCATTTAGAAGAGGCTGTGGCTATTTATCACAGGGAATTTAAACCAAGTGATTATTTGAAAGAACCGTATGTGATTGTTGGTGTGAATGCTTTTGTAGCAGATACAGATGAAGAAGCAAAACGACTAGCAACTTCTCAAATGCAAGGCGTGTTGTCATTAGTAACAGGGAATCCTAAAGGGATTTTGCCACCAAAAGATGAAGAGCAGTTATGGAACGACTATATCGCTGCAACGAAAGTTCCTCACTTTGGTCCAATTGCCTTTGAAATTGAAGGAATTGTAAATCGCGAGCGTGAGGTTGTTGAACAGATGACAGGCTTGTCGTTAATTGGAAATAAAGATACTGTCACAAAACAATTAAAAGCGCTACAAAATAAAGTGCAATTTGATGAGATTATTGTCAATAGTTTTATCTATAATCAAGGGGATCAAATAAAATCATATCAATTATTATCAGAAGTCATTAATGAGAAATTTTAAAAATTAGGAATGTAATGACAGGAATTGATTAAAAAAGACAGTACTTGAATTTTTAAGCAAAAACATAATAAAGTGATTGTAATATGTTTGGTAAAGTTTTTAAATACTTTGATTAATGATAAAAATTTAAACTTGAAAGGTGATTTATACATGAATTCAAATAATCAGAAATTAGTTTTAGTTGTTGGTGCTACTGGACTTCAAGGAGGCGCTGTTGCAAATGAAGCATTAAAACAGGGATTTAAAGTAAGAATTTTGGTTAGAGATAAAAATGCGCCTAAATCGCAAGCGCTTATTCAAAAAGGGGCGGAAGCTGTAGTAGGTGATTTTGATAATCCTTCTTCTTTGGAAAGTGCTATGAAAGATGTTGATGCTGTATTTTCTGTACCAATCTCTGGAATGGATACTGTTGAAACGGATAGAGAGAGAAAGCAAGTTTTGGCAGTTATTCAAAGCGCAGTGAAAAGTGGAGTGAAACAATTTGTGCATACGTCTGTTGCTGCGACAAGCAGATACACGGAGTTTCCAAAATGGGGAACAGGTTACTGGTTTGAAAAGTATTGGACAGATAAATGGGATGGGGAAGAAGCCGTTCGTTCTGCAGGTTTTCCTTCATGGACAATTTTGAAACCAGCAGTGATTATGGAAAATTTCATTGATAAAGTTGAATTGATGTATCCTGATTTTAAACAAGGTGAAATAAAAACAGTCACCTTTGCAGATACACTTATCGATTATATTTCAGTTAAAGACCTTGCTGTGTTCGTTTGTGCAGCCTTTGAAAACCCTGAGAAATTCAATCAACAGAGTATTGAACTGGCTGCTGAATCAATATCATATAATGAAATTACTGAAATCATTTCAGAGGAGACTGGAAAAGAGCTTAACGTTTCAACGCTTACTATTGAAGAAGCAGAAAAGGATGGAATTCATCCATTATCTATCGCAGGTCAAGAATGGGACAATGTAGTTGGATACAATGTGGACATTGATTTATTAAAAAAATATGATATCAAATTAACGTCATTTAAAGAATTTGTAGAAGAAAATAAAGACCAGTTTAAAATAGATTAAGGATTATATTTTTAATGTAGTGTTCAAGGGGGCCCCAATTGCTTCATATTCTGATGTGCAAGTAATTTATTTTGGTTACGAATATTGGTAACGAGTATCTAAAATTCAATAAAATTTAGTGAAACTACTTGCCCTAAAAGAGCGCTGTAAATACAGATAATATAGTGTTTTTCAACTCTATAAAATTTAGGAACAGCCAACCAGGTCTTAAGAAAGCCCGTAAAGCTTCACAATTCTCAAAACGTTAAAACCTTGTTATCAAGGGATTTACAAGACTCTCAGATATTTTATCTGGGAGTCTTTTTTTGGAATCTCCACCTATTCCCCACCGCTACATTCAGAAATATTATCAAAGGTGTAATCTGCAGGCGTAATCCTAACAGTAGGCTTTATATTAATATAAATTTTCATTGTTTCTTGGTCACTATGAGTCAAAGCCTCCATAATATCGTCTAACGACATTCCGTGCTTACTAGCTAAACTTGCTGAAGTGTGTCGAAGTTTATGGGGTGAGGCATGTGTGAGCTCAGGGTGTCGTTTTTCGACTACTTTCATTCTGTAATTTAAATAATCCGTGTGAACCCGTTTGTTAATATTTCCTTGACTATCACAGAAAGTGAAGAGGAACTGATTAGGGTCTTGAGAATTTCCAAGTTGTTTCAGCTCTCTTTTCTGCTGCTCATTCCAAGCGCTTAAAATAGCTTTTAAATTTGCTGATATTTTAAGCGTTGTTTTCTTGCGTCCTTTAGTAGCTTTTACAGTTCCATTTTTATCCAATGTTTGATCTAAATGAATACAATTATGTTCAAAATCAATATGTTTCCATTGAAGTGCATAGCATTCACTTTTCCTACAACTCAAAAAGAATGTTGTCCAAAATAGCGTATATTCTTGTGTGGTTAAATCGCCATTTTTGTAGTCTTCATTAATTGCTTTGAAGCAGTAATTCAATTCATTTTCGTTTAGATACTTGTCTTCATCAAGTTTACTTTCTGCTAGCTGAATATTTTTAAAAGCTTTTATTTTTTTAAGTGGTTCAGCAACCCTGTTGTATTCAATATATTTATAGTGAACAGCTAAATCAAAAACCTGATTCACGTAACACCTTAGAACTTTAAAATTAGCGTATTCTTTAGCTTTCGCAGTCATTCTAGGTGTAACAAATTCAGGGTGGTTATTTAAAAAGTTTAATGTCTGTTCTCCGAGCATTGGCAAGATATGAAGTCTAAACATATCTTTAGTGTTCTGTATAGCAGGTGGGTTGGGTAGGATAAGAACTTGTTGAACCATTGATATAAGCATCATACCAATATTTGATACAAAAATCCTCAATTATCATATTTCCACCAAGCTCAAAATCATTCATATGTTGTCTCCTTCGTATTTCTTGAATATAATTATCAAAATCTAAATCAGCTTGTTTTGCTTGTTGTAGAGTTTTAAACGTTTTGTCATAGTATGGATGTTTCAGGTTACAAAGTTATTATTGACAGTAGAGAATGGAATTAGCTATTCCTCAATATATAGCTGACTGGCTAAAAAACATCTGAAAAGCAAATCAAAATTTTTTGGTGTACAGACTGTCCACCTATACTTGGTTCGTTAATTGAGAGGACTATAGGTTTTAAAACGGAAGGACAATTACAATTCTATAATACAAAAGCTTACGAATGGAGTAAACTTTACGGAATCTTAGAATTTTGTAATGAACTTGAAAATGACTTGGTAGTATTAGCTGACAGTTTTGTGGAAAGAATGACTAAGGGAGTAGAATTACCCAGTAATTTGAAAACTGTTTTACCGTCAGATGCGACATTGACTATTGAAGATTTAAAATTAATTGATAGCTTGTAATTTATATGCTTTAGAAAAACTATATTTATGTAATTAACTATTATATCTCAATATTAAAAGCACTTCTTATTTGTAGGGTGTTTTTTTATTGTCTTGAGAAAAAATTCACAATAAGGTAAGATGTATATATATTCTAAAGATTGGAGGAGTTTCAGAGTGAGAATTAAAACTGTGTATATTGAAAATTTTAGAGGTTATAAAAATAGGGTGGATATTGATTTTGAAACTCTAACAACTTTTGTTGGTAGAAATGATGCAGGAAAATCAACTGTGCTTGAAGCATTGGATATTTTTTTTAATGAAGGAAAAAACATTATAAAGATTGAAAAAGACGATGCTTGTATTTATGGAGATTCAGATGTTTTTACAATAGGAGTATGTTTTGACAATTATCCTTCCAAAATTATAGTTGATAGTACAGTGGAAACGTCTTTGGAAGAAGAATTTTTATTAAATAATGAAAGTATGTTAGAAATAAAAAAACAATTTAAAAATGGTAAAAAAACTGGTACTTTTATTGTTGCTAATTATCCGGTATCTTCTGAATTACAAGATATTCATTTAAAATCGATTGCTGATTTAAAAGAAATATTAGAGAGTCATAATTTGGAAGTAGAGGATTACAGAAAATCATCATTAATTAGGAAAAAAATTTTTAACAGTGTAGAAAATGAAGATTTAACAATAAAAGAAATTCCTATTGATGTACAGGGAGCTAAACAAATTTGGTCTAGTTTAGAACAATACATGCCACTTTATGAATTGTTTCAATCAGATAGAAAAAACTTAGATCAAGATGATGAGGTACAAAGTCCAGTAAAATTACTTATAAAAGAAATACTGAAACAAGATGAAATGGAAGAAAGATTAAATGAAATATTTAATGAAATACAGACAAAAACTAAAATATTAACTGATAGAACAGTTTCAAAAATATCAGAAATGAATCCAGAAATTGCAAGTGAACTAATATCAGAATTTTCTAAACCAAACTGGAGTAGTGTATTTAAGTTTTCTCTTGATACTGATCAAGGAATATCATTGAATAAAAGAGGTAGTGGTGTTAGAAGATTAATATTATTAAATTTTTTCCGAGCAGAAGCAGAAAGACGAAGTTCAGAACGAAAAGTACCAACAATAATATATGCATTTGAGGAACCTGAAACATCACAACATCCAGAACATCAAAAAATGTTAATTGAAGCTTTTAAAGAATTGGCTCAAAGTGAGGTTAACCAGGTGATATTAACTACTCATAGCCCTGCTACAGTAAAAATGCTTCCTACTAATAACTTGCGTTTTATAACTAAAAACGAAGATAATGAAACTGTTATTTTTACTGCTTCAGAACATAGTGATATTCTTAGAGAAATTTCATTGGATTTAGGAATTTTACCAAGTATTGAGCCGTTTGATACGAATAGAGTAAAATTAGCTGTTTGTGTTGAAGGAAAAAATGATATAGAATTTCTAAAAAATATAAATAGAGCCATACCTATGTTAAAACAGATAATTGATTTGGAAAGTGATCAGATTATTTTTATTCCTATGGGAGGAAGTACTTTACAATTTTGGGTTAATGAAGATTATTTAGGAAAGCTTAACTTGGCTCAATTTCATCTTTATGATAGTGATATTGGTTCTCGAAGAGAACATAAATATATAGATAGTATTAACACTATTAACACTAGAGGTAATTGTATCGGACTTGAAACTACAATGAGAGAATTTGAGAATTATATACCTATGAATACTTTAAAAAGATTTTATGAATCTCAAGTGCTAAATAGCATAGAGGAATGGGGAACATGTGATATTCCAGAATCAATCGCTAAGAGTATTCATAATTCAGCAGAATCCAGAACATGTGATTGGGATGATGTTACTGATAAAAAGAAAAAAGATAAAGTGGGTAGAGTAAAAAATAAATTTAATACTGAATATATATTGGCAACAACAGAAGAAGACTTCCAAGGGCATAAATTCTTGCTAGATGAGATTATAATGTGGCATGAGCAAATTGTGTCATTACTTGAAGCATAAATTGTGTCGATAATCAGGGACGAAGCATTTAAAATAAGTATTAATAAAATCAAATTATAGCAATCGGGTAAGTAAACAAAGTAATAAAAATAAACAAAATCAATTGATTTAGATTTGCTCTATATCAAACCAGGTCTTAAAAAAGCCCGTAAAGCTTCACAATTCTCAAAACGTTAATCTTTGGTATATCAAAGATTTCAAGACACTTTCCAGTTTTTGGAAGGTGTCTTTTTTATTGTAATACAGACTGTAATAATTACATTAAATACTATAATAAAACTCGAATTCATCAAAAATTAGGTTATAAATCACCGATAGAATATCGGAAATTTATAGCATAACAATCGCTTTTTTTTGATTGTGTTCCATTCAATGGGGTTAGTTCCAAATGGAAGGGACTCTTTTTGTCTATTTATTTTGATATTGATGAACTCTCCGTAAAGTACTAGTTAAGATGATCATTATAGGTCGCTGATATTTTTATCTGCTAGATGTTGTCTAACGTTTGTTGTTGCTTCTCAAAGACTTTTGTTATTTTCGTTCCAAACTGTCCTTTAATTGAACTTCCTAATGTTTTTGAAGAAGAATCAAGTGCCTTTTTCGCACTCTCTATCGCTGTCTCTCCTTGTTTTTTGGTGTCCTGTATACTTGTATAAGACTTTTGTATTTTTGCGCCTCCAATTGCTAGAACACTTATTTTTTCTAAATTCTTTTGCAAATCTTTTAATAAATTCTTTGTGAATTCTTCCAATCTGTCAACTCCTTATTCTTTATTTACTTTCTGAAGGTCATTTCGATACCTTCGTTCAACTTGTTCTTGTTGTTGATAGATTTGTTTTTTTGCTCTTGCTATTTCCTCATAGTAGTCATGCTCTAAGCGCGTAATAGACTGTCTCGCCTTATCAAAAGGTTCACTGTTTACAGCAGATTCTTGAACTGTTCGGTAGATATCAGACAATGTTTCTTGTATCAACTGTTCTCCTTTTTGTTGAGCATTTTTTAATCTATCTTCATCCGCTTCCAATTCACGACGTTTTCGTTGATAGTCTGCAAGGATTTGTTCTTCTTTCATTTTCTAATCCCCCTTATGACCTTAACTGTTGTGCTAATTCTTTATCTCTTTGAATGAGCTCATCAATTTTATTTTTTATTTCTTTAGATAAGTTCTCAAATTTTTCATCTATCATTTTTGTCTTATTGATTTTTTTTTGAAAATATTCTGTTGGCTCATCCACCATTCGTTGCTGGGTCGCTCCTACAGCTGCTAGACTATCTTTTATTTCGTTTTCGGACAATAACTCTGTTTGTCTACGTGATTCTCTCAGTGTCTCTTGCCAGATAACTTCTGCGTCGGTCATTCCTTTTTGATACGCTCTTATTGCGTTTGCCATTGCATTTTGATAGGCAAAACGCCCTGTATTTACTGCTATCAGTGCTTGTTGGTCATTTAAATAGAGCTGTTCATTCTTCGAAAGTCCGCCACCATTTGCCGTTAGTTTTATCTTTAGTTGGTCTAGTTCTGTCAAGTGGGCAGAAAATTCACGCATAATATAATGACTTGCTTGTATCATGGCTCCTTCTGAGTTACCTGAACTATTCGGAATTTTTAATTGTCCGGTTTTCTCATCAAAATCCCAACTATCTAATTTATGGCTACTGCCATCTATCCACAAAATCGTTCCAAAATCGTCACTGTTTCCCCAACTTGAATTAAAATCATTCCATTTAGTGACATCATCGTTCTTTTGACGGTAATTCAAAAATAAATGTGGATTATTTTTCATAAAGGTTTCTTCTTCTTTTGTTAAAGAACGATATTGAAACCAGCCACTAAATACTGTTGTTGGTATTTTAAAATGAGCACCAGCTTTCAATATGTACGCAGATTGAGAGTAGCCAGACAACTGCGTAATCGTCCAGTCAGGATTCTTATCAATAAGGTCTCCAACATAGTCTACAGCTACATCTGCTTGAGGTGAACCGTTTGGAGATAGTCCTTTTAATGCAGCTTTAAAATCTATCCCATCGTCAGGATATGTTCCAGCTGCCACAACTGTTACGTGTGATACATCAGGTACACCATTTATTATCGGCGCCACTGCCATTCCTTGAAACCCATAATCACCGTTTTTCACTGAAAGAACCTTAAATTTTTGATTACCTGCCTTGACTATATTCCTCTCGTTACTCTTCAGTTGATTATCAGCTTTATTTGTATATTTAATTTCACTTTCCTTATAATCAGGGTCAACCTGGTAAACCCTATTGTTTAAATCTTTTAATTCTTTTTCTGTTGCCATTATAGACTCCTTTCTGTCTTATTAGAAAAAATAACTTTGACTTTATTTTCTGTCGTGCCTTCTAAAAGATTAGGGTCTACTCCATAAGATTCTAACTTTTTAGATTTATCATTCAAAGACATACTGACATCAAGTAATGAGGTCACCCCATAACTAGTTGTTATAGTCACATCCACTGATGTATAGCCAGTTAGTCTATTTTCACCATATCTTTCCGAAAACTTAATTTCCGTTACATCCGTAAAAGTATTTTTAATTTGTTTGGCCGTTGTTGTTTCCATCTTCACAATTTGTTGTTCTTTCCGTTGCGTCTCGTTTTGATTAAACATAAACCAGCTAACACCTCCAATTAGAATAAATATAAGAATCCCTGCTAATACCCATGTTTTCTTTCGCAAAATCACACCTCATCTCAGTTCACTACTCATTAAGTAAGCTACTCTATTTTTTATTTTACCATATAAATAAAAAGCGCATGTTTTTTTATTGTCTGATAGTTTGAGAAATAATGAAAAATTCGTATTTTTTAAATAGTTAATGGAATAGATTTGGTTACTAACTAGGGGCTCTCTATTAATTGTCTTACTATATCCAAGGAGTTGATTGCTCCTGTAAGAAAGTAATCAAAAAATAAATGCAACAGGGGCTATTATAAATATACGCCAAAATTTTTAAAAAATTCTATATAAAGAGCAAGTTGGGTGCCGTTTTAGGGAAGTGAAGGATGAGTTGTTTTTTCTTCTAGTGAATATGAAATCGATTAGGATTAATTAAATCAACCATTACTTCTTACGTCAGGGAGTATTCTCTGGATCCATTAGAAGTTATTGAAAAAGTAACGGAATTCAATGGAAAAAAGTTAGGTGATTTGATTTTGGAAAAATAGAAGATTATATTCAAGAATATTTATTTGTACGAGAACAAAAAGCATTACTAAACGATCATCCTGATGTACCATTAAAAATAAAAGATGATTTTCTTACAGGAGAATCTAAAAATAGTAGATGGGAAAATGATTTTGGTTATCTAGTAGAGAAATTTATTGATAACTGTTACGCAAAGATTCGTCGTCAAGTGTTAAGCGAATGTATTTAGACACTTTCCCAATTTTTGGAGAGTGTCTTTTTTGTTAAAACTGGATAAGTTTAAGCTTGTATACTTTAACTAAACAGAATCTTTTTTTGGAATACATAAAATATGCAACTAGATTCAATAGTTGAAAGTAGTCTCTTTTTTAGTGGAGAATATATTTTTTTTATTTTTGTCGTGATACAGTTAAATTATTAGAATGAAAGGGGTTGCAAAAAATGAAGAAGATTTTTTTTAGTATACTAGTTTCATCTGTACTGTTAGGTTTTTCTACGATAGCGCAGGCTGAAGAGACTGATCTTGAAAAAGAGGGTTATACGTTAGATTTTCATGATGAGTTTAATGGGCCGATGCTGGATAAAACGAAGTGGTCGGATCATTATTTAGAACATTGGGCAGATAATCCAGAAGATGCTAAAGCTAATTATCGATTTGAAAACGGTGCTTTAGTTGAATCTATTGAAAAAGAGCAGAAGGCTTGGGCACCAACACTGGATAAAGATAATTATGGTTATGGAACAAGCGGCGTAAAATCTAGCGCAATTCAATCATTTAATAAGAATTGGATTCATAATTTCAGCAATTCGAATACATTAATTTCACCTATCCCAGATGAGGATTTAATGCTTGGAGATGAGAAGACAGGCGGGTATGCAACAACTTACGGATATTTTGAAATACGTGCCAAATTAAGTAAGTCTTTAGGTGGTGGTCATCAAGCTTGGTGGCTAGTCGGCATGCAAAATGATACTAATGATTGGTTCAATTCAAAAGAAACAGGTGAAATTGATGTTATAGAAACATTTTTTGATTACAGTGAAAAAGTTCAAAGACCAGTAGGAACTAAAGGTGTTACAGAGGCGAATTGGCAAAAAGGATTATGGCAAGTCTGTACATTTGGCTGGAATGATCCGTTCTTTTCTCCTTCATGGACAGACAGTACGACGGCCATAAAAGGCGGAAATGAGGCCGTTGTTCCGGGAGCCGTGGGGATAGAAAGTTTAACGAATGAGTATCATACTTATGGGTTAGATTGGCAACCAGGATCACTAAAATTTTACTTTGATGGAAAACTATTTAGAACAATTAATCAAGCACCGGATTATCCAATGGGAATGATTTTAAATATTTACACAGATTCTGGATCTGGTAAACATGATGATGTATTTCCTAAAGAATGGGCGATTGATTATGTAAGGGTTTATAAAAAAGATAGTGGGTATGAGATTCCTAATCAAACAGTAAGAAATAGAGACACAGGTAAATATATTAATTTAGATGTATCTACTGAAAAGGTAATGTTGTCTGATGTTATCGCAGATTCGTCAAAATGGGAATTGGTGCCTAAAGGCGAGTACTTCTTAATAAAGAATAGTCTAACGGGTGAAACCTTAAATATTGAGCACCAAAAAGGTTTTGTTGAACATAGTAAGATTCAAGATACGGCATATAGTGGGCAGTGGAAGAAAGAGACGGTAGACGGATATGTTAGATTTGTGAATCGTTGGAAGCCAAATCAAGTAATTCATACAGAAGACAATTTAGGGTATTTACAGGCAGGTGCTATACAGCAAGGAGCTTGGCGAAGCCAATGGACTGTAAATGAATAGTCTTAAAGAATGTTAAAAAAATTGAGGGAAAATGAACGTATTAACAAATTAGTACATGATTATTTTATAAATAGAACAATTTTAAGAAGGATATTTTCATTATAAATATCCTTCTTTTTTTGACGTTATTTATAGAACGTATTTTTCTGTATAGAAATTCCTGATACGCTCTAAACGTCTTAAAATAGTTTATTGATATTTAATAAGTTTAATTGGAAAATAGTAACAATAAAAACCAAATCATTATCGATTTATTTTATTAATGATTTGGTTTTTTTGTATATTGATTTATGAGATATTCTATTAAATTTAGTGCATTTCCAAAGAAATAATTTAGATGTTGATTCTCATGATCGAGTCCAGTATTTCCTCTTTCTACAACAAAAGATAAGTCACTTTTTGCAACATAGCTGCTGTTTTCTGTCGCAGTAATTGCAATAACCGTACCACCATCATTTTTACATTCTTTCATTTTAATTAATCCTTGCTTATTTTCTCCTGATTGAGAAAAAGTAATTAACGTATGTGGATTGTCATCGGATATTAAGCTGATTTCTACACCTTCAAGATCAATTGCATAGATTTTTTTTAGAAGTAATTTTCGGTAGGTGTAATCGACTAAAAATTGACAAAATCCTTCGCCGTATAAGTAAATCTTTTTTGAAGTAAGTGCATTTTCAAAATAGTCATTAATTTTCTCCCAGTCTTGATCGGCAAGTACAAATGGTAAATTTTCCAATTGGTTTTTATTTTTAAGTGAAAATTCAGTAGTTAAAAAGAAAATAAATTCTTTATAGTTGTTAAATCCAGCGCGCTTGGCTAAGCGACTGATGGAAGACTGGGACGTAAAGTTCACTTTGGCAATCGTCTTTATGCAGGTACTAGATTTTTCTTTAATTCGTCCAATAATATTTTCTATTATTTTTTCATCATCGTCTCTGAGAGTGTTATTAGGAAAAAGACGACTAAAGTAGTAAATTTTTGTCAAGTAGACCCCTCCAGTTGAAAGTAGTTTCAGATGGAGAAAGAGAAACCATCCTATTCCGAAAGCATTGTATGCGCTATCTTTATAAATTATACTACATATAGATAGAAAGTAAATATCATTATATGAAAGTAATTTCGTTGAGGAGAGGGAGGTAATTATGAAAAAAGTAATTATTAATGCTGATGATTTTGGTTATTCGACAGCTGTCAATTTAGGGATTATAGAATCCTTTAAAAAAGGAGTTTTAACATCCACTACATTGATGGCTAATATGGGAGGGCGAGATGAAGCCATTCGTTTAGCTAAAAATAATACTGGATTGGGAGTAGGCTGTCATTTAGTTCTGACATGTGGAAGTCCAATTACTGAGGGATCAACAATTGTAAAACCCAGTGGGGAATTTTTCAGTTTGAAGGAGTATCAGTTATATAGAAAAGATATGAATGACACTGAGATTTTTAATGAATGGTGTTCCCAAATAGACTATCTGCTTAATCAGGGGATGGTGTTGACCCACCTAGACAGTCACCATCACGTTCATACGTTTAAAGAAAACTATGAAATTACAAAAAATATTTCTGAAAAATATCAATTATGCTTTAGAAATGCTTATAGTCTTGAAGAAAATAGTCATCTATCTTATCAAAAAGGGATCACAGGTTTCTTTGATTTAATGAATCATAAAGAAATTCGTGATTTGAATGTTGCCTTTGAATCACGAAAAAAAGAATGTTTTGAAGAACTTCAAACGGTATTTGATAAAGTAGAAGGAGGTCAGATTACAGAATTAATGGTTCACCCAGCATTTATTGATGAAAGTTTGTATTTTAATTCATCTTTTAATATTCAACGAATAAAAGAGGTAGCTATTTTATGTGACCCAGAATTAAAACTATTACTAGAAAATCAGCAGATTGAACTGTGTCATTACGGAGATATTCCTAGTGTAAATCAGTAAGCATCATTCGTATAGATTGAAAATAATTAAACGGAGGAGTAGTAAGAGATGAGAGAAAAGTTTATGAAATCGGCGAGTATTTTTTCCAAAGCAATTATTCAACCCGTTATGTTCATGGCTGTGACAGGGATTATTCTGTCGGTCTGTGCTATTTTGAAACTAGAAATGATGCCTACAGTTTCAAAAGATATAGGTGATTTCATTTTTAATATATTATCCGGAGGGATGATCGGTCAACTGAGTGCAATTTTTTGTGTAGGTATTGCTACTGCTTTAGCAAAACCAAAGTATAAAACAGATGCGGCTATTCTTGGAATTATTACTTATTTAGCCTTTTTATATGCAAATAACGCTTGGCTTACGTTAACTAATCAGTTAGCAAAAGCAGGTGCACAAGGTTTATATGGAACGGGACAAGGGCTTGTTTTTGGAATTCAAGTAACGGATATGGGTGTTTTTCTTGGGATTAGTCTAGGAGTATTGGTAGGATTTATGGTAAATAAATTTGGCGATATCAAGCTTCATAAATATCTTTCGCCCTATTCAGGCACTAAAACAGTCTATATTTTAATTCTTTTTGTTACAATTCTCTTTGCGATTGGCATCACTTATGTGTGGCCAGTTATCAATAATGCTGTTGAAACGATTGTAAAAACTACTACTACATCTGGATCTGTCGGATTTTTCTTTTATGGATTCTTAAATCGCTTATTACTCCCATTAGGATTGCATCATTTTTTATGGATGCCAATTTTTTACACACCACTAGGAGGAACAGCCGAAATTGCAGGACAAGCATACGATGGTGCATTTAATATTTGGTTAGCGGAACTTGGCAACGCAAGTCAAATTACTACAATGCATCCGTCAATTGGTTATTTGGCTAATTTTGGTTCGATTTCACTGCCAATCGGTATTGCATTTGCATTGTGGAAAACAGCTAGACCAGAAAATCGAAAAAAAGTTGCTGCAATCTTGATTCCAACTGTCACCACAGCTTTTTTAGCGGGGGTTACTGAACCATTAGAGTTTTTATTCTTGTTTTTATCTCCGCTATTGTGGTTTGCACATGCGATTGTGTATGGTTTAAGTATGTTTATTACGAATATGGTGGGTATCAATATTCAATTTGATACGGGAATCAATATGATTATTAATAGTTTTGCTTTTCCGATTCGATTAGGACATCAGTATTTAATACCAATTGTATTTTTAGTAACGGCAGCAATGGAATATTTTGTGTTCAAAACATTGATTGTAAAATTAAATATTCAAACTTTAGGACGAGAAGAGAATGGCTCTCTTGAAACAGATAATGAAATAGTAGCTGGAGATTCAGAATTCCCATCACAGATTAAAAATATCGTAGCTGGTTTGGGCGGGGTAGATAATATTGAAAGTATCATTAATTGTTATACACGACTTCGTGTAGATGTTAAAGATGAAACAAAAATTAACATGAACATTTTGAAAGAAGAAGTTCAAGCGTCGGGCATAGTAGATAAAGGGAAACATATTCAAATTATTATTGGTGTTGGTGTAGAAGAAGAAAGAGAAAAGGTAGAAGCTTATATGGAACACTTAAAAGCTACTCGAGTTTAAATAAAAATATTAAATTAATTTTGGAGGAGTCAAATCATGGGAAATAAATTTGTAATGATAGGTGGCGGCTCAACTCAGTCACCAGGAATTTTAGAAGTATTGCGTAAACGTTCAGAAGAATTAAATTTAAGTGATTTAGTTTTGTATGATATTGATGAAGAACGAGTGTCCTTATTAGGTCAGTACACAAAAATGTATTACGATGAAACAGGTTCGAAGGTCAATGTATCCTTCACCACAAACATTGATGAAGCTTTGCAAGGAGCAGACTTCTTATTTATGCAGATTCGTCCTGGTCTTAATAAACAACGAGCAATTGATGAAAAAATATGTTTACGTAACGGAGTAGTTGGCCAGGAAACATGTGGGCTAGGAGGCTTTTCTTTTGCCATGCGAGTGATACCAGCTGTTTTGGAAATTATTCGTAAAGTTAAAGAAATTTGTCCAAAAGCTTGGATTTTGAATTATACAAACCCAGAAGCTATCTTGTCAGAAGCCATCTATCGTGAGTTTCCAGATGCAAATGTATTATGTATTTGTGATATGCCCATCTCAATTGAAGGAGCTATCGCAAAATATTTTAACAAGAACCTTCGTGACCTAACGTTTAAATACTTTGGCTTGAATCATTTTGGCTGGTGGACTAACGTTGTCGATGAGAATGGAAACGATTTGCTACCTAAGCTAAGGGATGATGTTTTGTCTGGGGAAATTGAGACACTCTTAATGTCAAATGATGAGACAGAAGGAGATCAATATTGGATTGATACTTACAAGCAAATGATTAGTTTGTTTAAACGGTTTCCAGAATATTTTCCAAATTGTTATTTACAATATTATTTAACACCAGATGAGATGCTGGCTCATGATAATCCTGATTTTACTCGTGGTGATTTTGTAATGAACGGACGTGAAAAACGAATTTATGACGAATGTCGTCGAGTTATCATGGCGGGAACAGCAAAGGATTCATCACTACATGCTGGAGTTCATGGGAATTACATCGTGGATATAGCCTATGCTATTATTCATAATACAAGAGAACGCTTTACGGTAAATCAAAAAAATCATGGTGCTATTTCCAATTTCGATTCAGAAGCGGTTGTTGAAACTCCAGCATATATTGGATCTATGGGTGCTGAAACCATTAATATTGGTGAAATTCCTGTTATGCAAAAAGGACTTATGGAAATGCAGAAAGCTTACGAAAAGATGACAGTAGATGCAGCGTTATCTGGTTCATATCAAACAGCGTTAGAAGCAGTGATGCTTAATAGAACCATTCCAAATTATACAGTTGGAAAAAAAGTATTAGATGAGTTATATAAAGCAAATAAAGGATTATGGCCTGATTTGACGTAAATTAGATGAAAATAGAAATAAATATTTCCAGACGCTTCGCACTAATTTATTACGAAGCGTCTTTTTATTACGTGAATCACCAATACTAGATTGACATAAGAGAGTGAGCAAGTGATAATAGTATTAAAGGTGGTAGAAGAAATGAACGCAAAAGAAAAAATGTTAGAAATTATTAAAAATAAACAATCTGGTGGCAGATCAAACCAAGTAACAGCACCAAAAAATGACCGTAAAAACATGCGAAAAGGTCCGAAAATTTATAATAAATAATTATTTAAATGAGAACAGGGCGATTTAAAAACACTTTCCAAAAATGGAGAGTCTTTTTTTTACCATTTTTTATCTAGGATAATGACTACATAGTAGAAAGCTTTTTCGCAAATCATCCTTAAAACAAAAAACACCTCCCATTTCTGGAAAGTGTTCAAAATGTAACACCCATTAAATCAAAGAATCGTTCTTGTTAAAATCAGTCAAAATCTGACGAACTTCATTTGTCGATTTGGTCGTCATTAACTTAACACGTAAATCACTAGCGCCAGGAAAGCCTTTTACATAAATTTTAAAGAAACGATGCAAGCCTACGATGGAGCGTGGAGCTAGCTCTGAATAGTGATCTTGTAAATCTAGTTGTAATTGTAGTAAACCAAGTAGCTCTTTTGAAGAATGCTCTTGAGGTTCTTTTTCAAAGGCGTAAGGATTTTTAAAGATCCCTCGACCAATCATAATCCCGTCCACTCCATATTTTTCAGCAAGCATCAAACCCGTTTTACGGTCAGGAATATCGCCGTTGATTGTGATAAGCGTGTCAGGTGCGATGCGATCACGAATCGCCATAATTTGAGGAATAATCTCCCAGTGGGCATCCACCTTACTCATTTCTTCTCGTGTTCGTAAGTGAACAGACAAGTTGGCAATGTCTTGTTTCAGCAAGTGAGTAACCCAGTCTTCCATTTCAGCCATTTCCTTGTATCCGATACGTGTTTTGACGCTAACGGGTAAGCCACCTGCTTTGGCAGCTTCAATCAACTCTGCAGCTACATCTGGGCGTAAAATTAGGCCACTGCCTTTTCCGCGACCAGCGACATTTGGAACCGGGCAGCCCATGTTAATATCAACGCCTTTAAAGCCCATTTCGGCTAATCCAATACTCATTTCTCTAAAAAATTCTGGTTTATCTCCCCATATATGAGCGACAATCGGGTGCTCGTCTTCGGTGAAAACTAAACGGCCACGTACGCTTTCGATTCCGTCTGGATGGCAATAGCTATCCGAGTTTGTGAATTCCGTAAAAAAGACGTCAGGCGAGCCGGCTTCTTTAATCACATGGCGAAAGACGACATCCGTCACATCCTCCATTGGTGCTAAAATAAAAAAGGGCGTTGGTAAATCTGCCCAAAAATTAGTTGTCATATAGCTAAACTCCATTCTATTTCGCGCAATTACTTTTCCAAAAGGCACAATTATTATACTAAGAATAGGCGAAAGAATCAAAGGAAAGATTTGCCAATCCTCATGGAGTGATTGGTCTTTCTATATTGTTGCAAATACAACAATGTTGATTTATACTAAAGGTAACCAAGAATAGGGAGTTTTGATATGACAGACATTCTTAGAGATATCGGGATTATAAGTAGAGCATTGGATTCAATTGCAAATATAGAATTTAAAGAATACGACCTAGCCAAAGGGCAATACCTCTACCTTGTGAGGATTGTTGAAAATCCAGGTATTATTCAAGATCGGTTGGCAGAGAGGATAAAAGTAGATCGAACGACTGCGGCAAGAGCGATTAAAAAGCTTGAAGCAAAAGGCTTTATTGAAAAAAGAATGGACAACACTAATAAGAAAATAAAAAAACTTTTTCCAACCGAAAAAGGTCAAAAGACGTTTCCATTTATTATTAAAGAACATCACTATTCCAATGAAGTAGCTCTAAAAGGCTTAACCCATCAAGAAAAAGAACAGATTGCGAGTTTATTGAAGACAGTCAAAGAAAATATCGAAGACGATTGGAACGATGTAAAAAAAGGAAAAAAACGCACATATTAAAAAAGGAAAGAAGGAATTAGATGACCTTGGAATTTTGTATTTGTAGAGAGAGTGATTTACAGACGTTACAAAAAATGAGTATTGAAACATTTAGCGATACATTCAAAGACCAAAACACAACGGAAAATCTAACAACTTATTTAGAGCAAGCGTACCATACAGAACAATTAAGAAATGAATTAAACAATCCAGATTCAACCTTTCTTTTTTTGAAGGACAAGCAAGAAATTGTTGGCTATTTGAAGGTTAATGTAAACACTGCTCAGTCAGAAAATAGCGCAGAGGAAGCGTTAGAAGTTGAACGAATTTATATTAAGAAAACAGCTAAGGGTCAAGGGTATGGACGAAAAATGATTGCTAAAGCAGAAGAATTAGCAAATCAAAAAAAGAAAAAACAAATTTGGCTTGGAGTATGGGAACATAACGAACCTGCACGAGCTTTTTATAAACATTTAGGATTTGTAGAAACAAGTGAACATTCTTTTTATATGGGAAACGAAAAACAACTAGATATTATTATGACAAAAAAAGTGACTGAAATTTAGGGGGAATGTCATTATGAACAAAATGATTGTGGAACCTGCATTCTGGGACATTTTTCCAGAGGGACAACTTACCGTGCTCATTTTAAAGGCATAGATAATCATAAAATGAAAGGGGATGCCCCCTACTTTGCTGATTTATTAACAAATACAACGCAAGAAACAGCTACAATTATAATTTAAAAATAGTTTTATTAGGACACTTTCCAATTTGGAAAGTGTTTTTTTTATAATAAAAATAATTAACGATAACGAAAATTTATTTCGTTATTGAAAGAGAGCAGCGAACCAATAAAGATAGTATGAATTAGACTAATTATTATTACTATGGAAGGAGAAACGGTTACCTTATAGGAATAAATACAAGACTTTTTTCTTTTTAAAAAACTCCCTAAATAAAAGAAAAAACAAAAAAATCGTCAGTTATTTTGTTTGTTATAATGTCTTTATAATGGGTATTTTTATATGCATTTATTAAATTCAATTATTTTATATGAATAATAAGGGAAGAAAACAATTATAAATAAGGAGGCAGATAGAAATGAAAAAAGGAAGTATTCTGTTAGTGATTTGTACAGTGGCATTGAGTTTAGGAGCTTGTCAACATAAAAAAAATGATGAAACGTTACCAGAAAAAAAAGAGATTTCAAGTGAAATAAAAGAAGAAAAAATAGAAAAGAAAACAAATCCAGCAACTGTAACAGTAGTGGACGAAGAACAAAAGGGACAAGAAAATAATCAATAGTAGAAATTTATTAGGGGGGAAACAAGTGAAAACGAGTAAATTCATTCATTGGATTGTGACGTTAAGTTTGTTCATTCAAGTAGTAGCATCTTCAACTTCAAGTATTAAAGCATTTGCCGATGGAGTTAATAATCAAATTGAAGATTTATATTTTTCGAATGATGCGGGAGAAAAGTTAGATCAAGCTTCTATTTTATTAGGGGAAACAGTGACAACGGTTTTAACTTCTGATCATTCATTAGATCAACAAGTATCAGTGTCGATTCTACCAGGGATAGAATTGGATCAAGAAGCTACGAATCGTGCGAACCAAGAAAATAATGTGACCGTTGCTTATAGTAAAGAGGCAGGGAATATTTTGGTGAACTGGGTTACACAACCTCAACTAACAGCTAACGAAACGCAAGAATCACTAAAGACAGAAGAAACGACACTTGCAGAAAAAGCAGGACTGCTGTCTAAGGAAGAGGCTGAAATTGCTGCTAAGATTGAAAATGCGCCTTCTGTGGAAGAAAAAATGCCACAAACTAAGAAAGTTTTGCTAGTCTTTAAAGGAATAAAAACAGGAAGTCACGCCGTTACGGCACAAACTACTAGAAAAGGGCAATCTTATACTGCAAAATCCTTAAGCGTTGTGGTTAAGGAAGAAGATAAAGCAGCAGAAACGAAAAAATCAGAGCACGAACAAAAAGCACAACAAGTTAAAGCTACAGAAGTGAAAACAAACTTCGCAGTAATTGATGAAAATGGAAATGAACTAAAAAATCCAAAATTAGCGACTCCAAGTGATTATAAAAAAGAAGTCCGATTTAGAATGACGATTACAAGTGAAGAAGACTTCACCAAAATAATATTTGATAACAACTTGATGTGGGATCTATTTTGGACAGATAATGGAGTGACCACTCCTATCGACATTACGTATACAGATTTTTCAGGGAACTCAAGTGACGCATACTATGATTTTTATGAAGACATGGAAGAAGGATTTGTAGGAGATGATCTTCCCGCTGGTACGTACACCTATGATTTTTCCTTGTGTTTAAAACTTGGCGTTAATTACGATTCAATTTTTAATGTATCTTCAGGTTTTAATAATTTTAAACCGGACTTTAATATTTATTATGAAACATCTAGTAAAAAAGAGCTTTCTTCTTCAGACTTCATATTGGAAGGGACTTATCCTCAAGCAACAAAGGTTGTCACGAAAGATAGTCTATCAGGAACAGCAATCCCTAATGTTAAACTCGGCGTGAAAAATATCCTAGCAGATGATGAACTTTATATTATCTATACAGATGATCATGGGGTAGCGTATTTGCCTTTAAGAGAGAACAAAGACGCATCAAAATATTCTATTATGATACTAGAGGCACCTGGATATTTAATAACTGGAGATAACGGTGAACAATATAAGTTTGAGTTTGAAGGAGAGGCCAATAGAATTAGTAATGCTAGTGAAGGAAATCCAAATGAATTAGGGTTGATTGCACTTGCACCAATTATTGAAAATAAAGTAACCTCCGATATAACTGAAGGTTATTATGGAGATAAGGTAACATTCAGACAAGAAATGATTTATATGGATGGAACGGAGATTATCAAAGCGCACTTCATTTCCATTCCTTCAGATGCAGGTATTCCACAAGCTAGTGCGCGTGGGTTAAAGAAGTTGCCTAATCCAATCCTAATTAGATACAAAGATAATGTTGAAGTTGAGCGAATTTCTTTGAATGATGACGATGTTTGGCAAATGCAAGGCAGTGTTGAAGAAGGCTATATTTTGGACTATCAAATAGACTTAACAGATGAAAATAATGGATTTACGATAAAAGAACCTCTAGGAGCAGGAGAAAAATTAGAATTGGTAACAGAATGGATTATGACTCCTAAAGATTCAAAAGCATTTATGCAGATGTACACTATGTCGATTAATGGTATGGGGATTGATAAAAATGGCAAATCATCTATAAAATTTGCAAATAAAGCTGAAGTAATGGCTCACCCTAAAAAAGCAATTAGTTTAAAGGTGGATAAAACCGTAGAAGTTCTTGAGAAATCAAAAGAACAGACAGAAAAATGGGTCACTACAGATACTAAAGACAATAAAACAACTATTATCGGAAGTAATAAGTTGCGATACGATATACAAATTACAGCAATAGGTGAACTCTATAGTCAAATTAAACCTACTGATATTATTGACACATTACCAGCTGGAATTAATGTAAGTGACCCATCTAAAATTAAAGTTTCTATTGATGGGAAACCAATTAATTCAAAATTATTTGAGTTAAACGGAAATGAACTATCGATTGCAGTATCGAAAATTGCTAGAAATAAATTGTTAAGTATTACAAACGATCCTAAAGATGCGAGAATGTTAATTACTATTGAAGTAGAATTAACCCCAGATGCTAGTGGGATTCTAGAAAATACGGCACTAGTAAAAGGACAAGTAAGAGAGAATGATTTTGTTGACAATTCATGGGGAGCGTCTGTTGACTACACGTCAAATTCAGTAGAAAACTACATTGAACCTAACGTTAACATTAAAAAAATAGCTAATTCGGTAGGTTATGTTGGAGAACCCTTTGAATACAGGTTGGTTGTCACTTTAGATGAAGAATCCGGCGCACTTCATAATGGCGTCATAACCGATATCTTGCCAGCAGGTTTAAAACCAGTAGGAAACGCTACGATTATAATTGATACAAAACCCACTACAAAGTTAATAACAGACCCAGCTTTGAAAAGAGAATTTCGTAATGTGACGTCTTCATGGAGTCAAAATACAGAAGGACGAGATGTTTTAACCATTAGTGATTTAACCATGAACCGCACCCAACAGGCAGTCATTACCTTTAAGGTGATTCCAGATGTGTCAATTGCTGGAGAAATCTTGAAAAATGGGGCCGAAGTTAGTGGGACCGACAAAGATAAACTTTTTAAAACAACGGATAAAGACAAAGTAGACACAAGATTCGTTTTCCAACCAGGAGAACTAGAATCAGCGAAATCTGTCTTTCCAGTTGAGGGTGGCGCTGTTGGCGAATCTAATGACGGGGAAAATGTAGCTGTTGGGGACATTATTCAGTACCAAATTGTTGTTTGGAATCCATTAGATGAAAATACGGCGGTTCGAGATATCGAAATCAAAGATGTTATACCAGAAGGTTTAGAATATATGCAAGGTACGTTAACGGTTACTAGATCAGGAAAAGTTGTTGAAGATGCAACTGCAGAAATGAATACAGCAGATCCCATGCGCCCTATTTTAACTGTTAAGATTAAGCATTTACAAGGGACCAATCAAGAACTAGACAAGCGAACAGTCGTTACATTTAATGTTAGAGTGACGAAACAAGCAAGTGGGACATTAAAAAATGAAGCGCAAGTAGTTGGCTTTATTGATAAAACACCGTCACAGCCAGATATTTCTTTAAACCCACCCAACACAAGTACAACTACAGTAGTTGATCCAGAGCCAACAATCACGAAGTCAATTGATCGTAAGTTTGCTTTTAAAGATGATGTTTTAAATTACGAACTTGTAATAAGCAATACAAAAAAAGCCGGTTTATTAGTAAATGGCAAAGTAACAGATCAGCTACCAGAAGAAGTGGCCTACAAAATAGGTAGCACAGTGATTATCGATCAAAATGACGTTATTCATAAAGGCGCTCAAAATGACAAGTATTGGCATGAGCGTAACTTCTCCTTATCAGGACTAACTTTAAAAGAGGGAGAAACCATTACCATCCAATACCAAGTTAAAGTGATGAAGGCTGTATTTGAAAAACCCATTATTAATTATGCGAAAATTACGGGAACAAGTAATGAAGGAACGGATTCCAAAAATTACGAAAAGAATGCTGAGGCAGAATTTGAACTTGTTCCAAGTCCAGGCAAACTCGCAGCAACGAAAGAAGTCTATAGCTTAACGGAAGATGGCTCGCTAGACAGCACAATCAACAATGGAAATGTTCAAGTTAATGATACCATTGCTTACCAAATTAGCGTAGCCAATATAGGAGACAGAGCAACTGAAGTGAAAAACGTTCACCTACAGGATCAGTTGCCAAAAGGATTGACTTATGTACCCAATAGTTTGGAGTTAACAATTGGAGACACCGTTACTGCTCTAAAAGATGAAGACACGATCAACATTGAAAAGCAGGCCATTGACGCTTTAATTGGGACGCTAAAAGGTGGTGAATTTGCTACATTAACATTCAAAGTGACGGTTACAAAAGAAGCCAGTGGGGAAATAACGAATATTGCCACCTCAAAAGGAAATGTCATTACCGAACCAACGGACCCTAAGTTACCTGAAAAGGACAAACCAACAAAACCTGCTGAGACAAACGATTCAGATCCCGTTCAAAATCATGTTCCTCCAAAACCAACGATTCAAAAAGAAGTGGGTCGTAATGTAGGTGAGGAGATTCATAACGCAAAAGAAAATGAAAAGTTGCAAACCTTTAATGAAGACACATTGACTTATACCTTAACAGTTGCCAATGAAAAAAATGCAGGAGTTCTTTTTAATGGCGAAATTGAGGATAAAAAATTACCAGATGAAGTAAGGTATATTGCAGAAAGTACAGAGATTCATTACAAAGACAGAAAAATTGAAAAGTTAAAAGATCAAGATGTGTGGATAGACGGAAGGTTAAGAATTTCAGGATTCACCTTGGCAGAAAACGAATCCTTCAAAGTTCTCTTCAAAGTAAAAGTGAAATCCGAACAGTTGAAAACAGATATCATAAATAAAGTTTCAATTAAAGGAACAGACAAAGATAAAAAAGCAGTTATCGGCAACACAGCCGAAGCAAAATTTGATATTGTTGCTTCACCAGGAATACTAACCGCGACAAAATCTGTGTATTCAACAGGAAAAAATGCAACCAATATCAATGGAGAAAAACTTCAAGTTGGCGATAAAATTCAGTACAGAATCGTAGTGAAAAACGATGGCAAGTCGCTCTCAACTATTAAAAATATAACTGTAAGTGACCTTTTACCAAGTAGCGTTTATTATGTTGATAATACGTTGAAAGTAGTGGGGGATAATACTGCGATTGTGACCGTAACCAAAAATGATCAAGGGGAAGAAACTCTTTCTGTTGAACTAAAAGAATTGACAGGTGGTAAGTCAATTGACATTTTATTAGATGTTATCGTACTTGATTCGGCTAGTGGAGAATTCACGAATACAGCCCAAGCCGAAGGGGAAGT
Organism: Carnobacterium divergens; assembly: GCF_900258435.1. Lineage (NCBI taxonomy): Bacteria > Bacillati > Bacillota > Bacilli > Lactobacillales > Carnobacteriaceae > Carnobacterium > Carnobacterium divergens. Next base: position 596,527 of record NZ_LT992558.1, read on the forward strand.
CGCCTTGCAACCAGATGATTTGACCATTACCAAACCATCAAAAGTAGAAACAAACACCGTTAAAAATAATGTCCCAATTGAACCTATGATAACCAAAACACTGGATAATCAAGGGGTAGCATTTAATGATGATGAATTTTACTACACATTAGTCATCCAAAATAAACAGAATGCAGGGAAATTATATTTCGGAGAAGTTGAAGATCGTTTGCCAACAGGCATTACCTATGTGGCGAACTCGACAGAAGTTGATGGTCAAAAAGTGAACGATGATCATTGGAAAGACAATACCTTTAATAAAAAAGGGATTGAATTACTTGAGAATCAAAAAATGACGATTCGTTTTAAAGTTAAAATCAATGTCAAAGAACTTCAAACCATTACCAACACAGCTAGTTTTAGTGGGAAAGATATCAATGGCGAAGGAATGAAACAAGTGAAATCCGAAGTTCCTGTTACAGTGATCAGCAATACAGGAGAATTAGAAGCTGAAAAAGCAGTCTATAATCAAGCAGGTGAATCAATCAATAATGGAAAAGTCAGCGTTTCAGATACGATTCGTTATGAAATCATTGTAAAAAATACAACGGAAGCACCTTTTTCAGAGGTTCGAGAGATTAACTTAAACGATGAAATTCCATTTGGTTTAACTTATGTAGCAGGTTCATTAACCTTAAATGGAGAACCACAAAAAGACGATGCGGTGACACTAGACTCAAAAACAGGAAGTTACCACCTGAATCTATCAATTGGTACATTAGGAAGTTTAGCAACAGCAACGGTTTCATTTGAAGTCATGGTTTCTAAAAATGCGAGTGGGACATTAAAAAATATTGCAATCGCCAACGGAACCACAAATAAAACACCAACCGAAACAGATACGCCAACTGGCGACAAACCAACACCGCCAGTGAACAATCTGATTCAACCTGTACCAAGTATCAAAAAATCAGTAAAAGCGATAGGCTCAACAAATGAAAATTCTCATGGGATGGCGCCATTACCAGTATTTAACGAAGACGAATTAATCTACACATTAATTGTAACCAATCAAGTAGGAGCGGGGTTATTAAAAAATGGAGTAGTAGAAGATACATTGCCGCCAGGTCTTGTTTACAAGCCAAAATCAACGGTTATTGATGGGAAATCTGTTGGAGATGAAAATTGGCAAGGAAATACCTTCAAAAAAGAAACGATTGAATTAGCTAGCGGGCAAAAAATGACGATTCGATTTACCGTCAAAGTAGCAGAAACTGAAGTTCCAAAGGCCATTCTCAATGTAGCTACTTTTGTTGGAGAAGATGGTGATGGAAATCAGTTGCCAGTTGTAAAAGACGATGTGAGTGTCGCTATTATCAACAGTCCAGGAAAACTAGAAGCCAAAAAAGCAGTATATGGAGCAGATGGTACAGACCTTAACACGAGAGAAGTCAAAGTTGGCGATAAAATCAGGTATGAAATCGTTGTTTCAAACAGTACCGAAATACCTTTTTCTGAAGTCCGCGATGTGGTTGTCAAAGATGCCATTCCAGCAGGATTGAAATATGTAAAAAATACACTGACTGTCAATAATCGATTAATGCCAAATGACAGTGAACTGATTTTTGAAAATCCAGATGATCCAGAAACGGAGTTACTTGAAGTTTCAATTGGACATTTAGCTAGTAAAGAACAAGTCGTTGTTTCTTTCGAGGTTGAAGTTATGCCGAATGCTAGTGGAGAATTAACTAATATTGCAGTAGCTAATGGTTTAGTGACACCTAAACCAAACGAACCAGCTATACCAGATAGCAGTCAAACCCCACCAGTTGTAAATGAAGCACCTCCAAAACCAAGTATTGAAAAATCAGTCAGCCAAGAGACTATTTTTAACGGCGACACAGTCATCTACACCTTAATTGTACGCAATCAAGAGGGTGGTGGGTACCTTTATAATGGAGTTGTAACGGATAAATTGCCTGATGGCGTTATCTACCAAAAAGGAACAACCCAAATAAATGGAAAAGATGCGACAAAAGATTACTGGGATGGAAATCAGTTTACATTTGACCAAATTGAATTAGCTTCAGGTGAATTCATTACGATTACCTTTAAAGCCAAAGTAACCGTTAATAAAGCGACAGAAGGAATTTTAAACAAAGCGATTTTTAATGGAACCGATAAAAACAATGTACCCACGGCAGAAGTTTCAGATTTTGCTGAACTAAACGTAGTTCCACGCCCAGGTAAAATTGAGCCTGTTAAAGCGGTCTACAATCAAGCAGGTCAGTCGATTGAAAATCAAGTAGTTAAGATTGGTGATACGTTATATTACGAAATTATCGTAACGAATACAGAACAAGATATCTCGGAAGTACGTGACATTATAGTGACAGATGCCATTCCAACCGGATTGAAATATATCAAAGACACCACAACCGTAAATGGAAAAGCTGTCGCCAATAACGTAACGACGGATTCAAATGGAGACGATCATTTAAATTTAGCGATCGGTCACTTATCGAGTGGTGAACAAGCTGTTATTCGATTTGAAGTAAGGGTGGATCAAAAAGCAGATGGTCGATTAACTAATATTGCGCTCGTTAATGGAGTTGTAACACCAACACCATCCGATCCCAAGGATCCAAATCGAGAAAACTTGGAGATTGAAGAAACACCAACAAATTCAGTTGAAAATAAAATCCATCCAAAACCGAGTATTAAAAAATCTGTTGCGGAAGAAAATACTACAAATAAAACAGCAGTCTTCAATGAAAGCACATTAATCTATACGCTAATTCTGCATAATGAAGCAGGCGCTAGCATGTTGAAAAACGGAACAGTCGAAGATCATTTACCAAATGAAGTACAGTACCAACCAGAAACAACAACAATAAATGGCGTTTCGATCAAAGACAATACCGAGCAACTTAGTTGGATAAACAATCAATTCAAATTAAGTCCTATTCAATTAGCCGGCGGAGAAACAATGGAAATCAAATTCAAAGTAAAAGTAGAGGTTCAACAAATAGCTACTGGCATTTTGAACACAGCTTATATGAACGGAACAGACAGCCACAATAACCCTGTAACCGAACAAAAAGACAGTGCAAAATTTGACGTCATTGCAGATCCAGGTGAAATTGATGCACTTAAATCTGTTTATGCCGTTCATCTAGATGGCTCAGATGGTGATAATATTCATAACGCTGTAGTTAATGTTAATGACACGATTCGCTATAAAATTCTGGTAGAAAACACAAGCGAGAAAAAACTTTCAGAAGTACACGATGTCATTGTCGAAGATTTACTTCCAAGTGGTGTTTCATATTTGCCGAATACTCTTTATTTAGAAAAGGACAACCAATTGATTCAACAAAGCGATGAGGCTGTTAACCAAGAGAAGCAATTCTTATCCTTGAACATTGGCACTTTGAAATCAAGAGAAAAAGCAGTAGTGATATTTGATGTGAAAATTACGAATAAAGCAAGTGGAACCATTGCAAATATTGCAACAGCCAAAGGAATGACCGCTGTCAATTCAGAAGAGCCTGAAAAAGAAACGGAATTAAAAGAGACACCTAACGTTTTAAATAATGCACAACCAGAACCAAACATTATCAAAACAGTGACAGATGGAACGCCTCAATTTAATGGACATTCTTTTACCAACACTATTTTGACGTATCAATTGGTTGTTAGTAATGCCAAAAATGCAGGCTTCTTAAAAGAGGGTGTAGTAACGGATACTTTACCAGAAGGTGTTCGTTACCAACCCAATACAACGACAATTGCAAATGAAAAGGTAGAAGATGCAGCTGTTTGGAAAAACAATTCGTTAACAATCAAAGACATTGAGTTAGCTGAAAATGAAGAATTAATGATTGAGTTCAAGGTTCTAGTGACCTCACTTGAATTTGATAAAACGATTGTCAACAAAGCAACGTTTGTCGGTGCAAATGGAGATGGAATTTTAACGGATCCAGTAGAAGATGAATCAGAATTTATCTTACAGGCTGGACCAGGAAAACTAAATTCTACTAAGAAATCTTACCAAGGAACAGAAGATGTCAGTGGAAAAGCAGTAAAAGTAGGAGACAAATTGCGCTATGAAATTGTGGTTGAAAATAGCAGCATGGGACCAGCAACTGTCAATGGAATTGTTGTAAAAGATCAATTACCAAAAGGACTAAGTTATATCCCAGGTACGCTTCAATTAAATTCGGAATCATTGAGTGACGATCATGTTGTTGACCAAGTCATTACAATTAAAGTAGGAAGATTGCTTAGCGGCGAAAAAGCTGTGATTTCCTTTGAAGTGATGATTGAACAAGGCGTAACAGAAAAAACAACCATTTTGAATATTGCGGATGTAACGGGTACGGCAGTTCAAGTAGCGGGTCAACCTGAAACAGTCATTGAACAACATCCTTCAGTCGACAATAAAGTCGCCTCTGAAGTATCAATGTTAAAAATAGTTAATCAAAAAGATGCCAAAGTGGGAGATGTTTTAACGTATGAATTAATCGTGAAAAATGGACCAAATGGAGGCCCATGGTCTGGTCAAGTGATAGATACTATACCAGAGCATACGATGTACCTACCAGACAGTACAACCGTTACGAATGAAACCGGTGAAAGCATCAACTTGTCAGATGCAAATGTTTGGCAAGGCCACCAATGGTCCGTTATGATTTCAGAATTACAAGCGAATCAACGTGTGACGATTCGATTCCAAGTGAAGATTACAGATATTTCAAGAGATACGGCCACTATTTTGAATATTGCCTCCCTTGTTTCTGATGATCCAGCAATAACGGAAAATCAAGAGTTGGATAGTAATGAAGTTCAAACAATTGTTACTAAACCAGTAGTACCTCCAGCTACCACACAACCAAATCTGTTGCCACCAACAAAACCCGTACCACCAGACAATCAAAAATTACCACAAACTGGAGATGAGGGGAATCAACTGATTCGCCAAGTTGGATTATTATTATTAGGCTTGTCCACGTTATACTTTACGCATAAACGTCGAACAAGAACAAGTAGATAATAAAGAAAATCAGTTCTTAGGAAAATCATTTCTAAGAACTGATTTTTATTTAATTCAAGAAGAGATAAATTGAATATGTTATAATTATAGAAAGAAAAGGACTTAAAGGGAGGAAAAAAAGTGAAGAAGGCAAAGAAAATCATAGTGTTTCTTTTAATGGCGATTTTGATGGTAGGTTGTACCGGGATGAAAAAAAACGCCAATACTATTGATGATGCGTTTAACTATGACAAGTTTTATAAATTAAATAAAACCATTACTGGAGAAACCTTTGAGCTGCAACTTACAGGCTATAAAGTAGTTCGGGATAACGAAGCATTACCAGCAGTGCTTATTTATTACACATTTAAGAACAATAGCGAAGAAGCGATGTCTGCAAATGATACTTATTTAGACATTAGCCAAGCATCCGCTATGAAAGATGGAGATACGTACATTTCACAAGCCTACTTTGAGTATGCTAGTTTAACAGACACTGATAATGAGTTGATTCAAAATGCGGATAAGTATGTTGAGCAATCAGAAACAATTGATTGCATTGATGGCTGGAAACTAAGAAACAATGTCAATCCAGTTAACCTAATCTTTTTTGATGAAAATGATGAAGTAATCGATAGTGTCATGATTGATGTTGAAAAAGGGTTGCCAGCAGGAACCGATCACTTATAAATAAACTGCTAAATGTTTCCTTAAAAGAGAGGGCAACATTTAGTTGTTTTATTTTTTTGTGGGGAAAGGTTGTTAGAACAAGTTAAAACAGGTAGTAACTAAAAAATAAAGGGAAATGCAGTAGAAATTGATTGCTTTTTGCCTGTAAATTAGACTATAATAAGGTTTCCTTAAGAAAAAAACGGACGCTATATATAGTATGGTTAAATAAAAAAAAAGATTTAGGTACAATATATTGTGTTTCTTTCTCGAGTAGCCTATAATAGAATTTGTTGAAGAAATTAATTAATTTTTTACGTAACTGGAGGAATTGAAAATGAGTAAAATTCATGTATATAGTAAACCAAATTGTCCACAATGTGATATGACAAAGTTCTTATTAAAGAACGAAAATATTGAATTTCATGAAAGAAATATTATGGAAGATGAAGATCATCTTAATTTCTTAAAAGAAAAAGGGTTTATGAGTGTTCCTGTTGTTTTAGTGGAAGGAATTGAGCCAATCGTTGGATTTCAGCCTGAACGTCTAAAAGAACTGAAAGCAATATGAAAATCGTTTACTTTTCATTGACTGGACAAACAAGAAGATTTGTCAAAAAGCTAGGATTAGATAGCTATGAAGTCAATGCAACGAATCCTTTTCAACCAATCGAAGAAGATTATATTGTAGTTGCACCGACATATGACATCGAAGTCACTGAGATTATCAATGATTTTATTGAATATGGCGATAACCAACAACACTTAAAGGGTGTTGCCGGTGGTGGAAATCGTAATTTTGCGGACTTGTTTGTTTTCACAGCAAAAGATTTAGCCAAACTTTACAACGTTCCGATGATTTTTGAATTTGAATTCAGTGGAACAGACCAAGATGTCATTAATTTTAAGAAAGAGGTTGAGCAGATTGAACGTTTATGATATTCCAAAAGAACAACACAACCCGAGCTACTTCAAGTTAAACAACCAATTAAATATTCCTGTAGATGGTAAAATCCAACTACATAAAGATAAAGAAGCGGTTCGTGCTTATTTTCTAGAGCATGTAAACCCAAACACTGTTTTTTTTCATTCCTTAAAAGAGAAAATTGATTATTTGATTGAAAATGATTATGTGGAAGAAGCGTTTTTAAGCAATTATTCATTTGAATTTATCAAGAAATTATTCCAACAAGTTTATGACAAAAAATTCCGTTTCCGTTCATTTATGGGAGCTCATAAGTTTTATACTCAATATGCGTTGAAAACCAATGACAATATGCGTTATTTAGAACGTTACGAAGATCGTATCGCTTTTAATGCGTTGTACTTTGCAGATGGCAATGAACAATTGGCAATGGATTTAGCAGAAGAACTAATCAGCCAACGTTACCAACCAGCGACACCTTCATTTTTAAATGCCGGTCGAAAACGTCGTGGGGAATTGGTATCTTGTTTCTTATTACAATTAACGGATGATATGAACAGTATCGGACGTGGCATTAATAGTGCTTTGCAATTATCAAGAATTGGTGGCGGAGTAGGAATTTCACTGTCTAACTTACGTGCTGCTGGTGACCCTATTAAAGGCTACGAAGGCGCTGCAAGTGGTGTTGTTCCAGTTATGAAATTACTAGAGGATAGTTTTTCATATAGTAACCAACTAGGTCAACGTCAAGGTGCTGGAGCGGTTTATCTAAGTGTTTTCCATCCAGATGTGGTGTCTTTCTTAGCGACAAAAAAAGAAAATGCCGATGAAAAAGTTCGTGTGAAAACTCTATCTCTTGGGCTAGTGGTTCCAGATAAATTTTATGAGTTGGCAAAAAACGATGACTACATGTATTTATTTAGTCCTTATGATGTGGAGCGTATTTATGGCGAACCATTCTCTTATATCGACATCACAGCTAAATACGATGAACTAGTAAATAACCCTGAAATCAAAAAATCAAAAATTAAAGCCCGTGATTTAGAAATTGAAATCAGTAAATTGCAACAAGAATCAGGCTATCCTTACATTATTAACATTGATACTGCTAACCGTAGCAATCCAATTAGCGGTAAAATTCTAATGAGTAACTTGTGTTCAGAGATTTTACAAGTTCAAAAACCATCAGTGATTAATGACGATCAAAGCTATCAAGTGATTGGAACAGATATTAGCTGTAACTTAGGTTCAAGCAACATCGTGAACTTAATGGAATCACCAGACTTTGGGAAATCGGTTCGAGTGATGACGCGCGCGTTGACCTTTATTACAGATAGCTCATCAATTGGTGTGGTACCTTCAATTAAGCGCGGAAATGATGAAGCCCATACGATCGGTTTAGGCGCAATGGGTTTACACACGTATTTAGCGAAGAATCATATTCACTATGGTTCAACTGAATCGGTGGACTTTATCAATATCTATTTCTTACTGTTAAACTACTGGACGCTAGTAGAAAGCAATGCGATCGCTAAAGAACGTGGAGAAACCTTTGCTAGCTTTGCTGAATCTGATTATGCATCAGGCACTTACTTTGATAAATACATCAATGAAGCTTGGTTCCCTGAAACCGATAAAATCAAAGAATTATTTGAAGGCATTTTTATCCCAACACCAGAAGATTGGGAAAACTTACGTGAAAGTGTGAAAGCTTATGGTTTATACAATCAAAACCGTTTAGCAGTTGCTCCAAATGGCTCGATTTCATATGTCAATGAAACCAGTGCAAGCTTGCACCCAATCACGCAAAGAATTGAAGAACGTCAAGAAAAGAAAACAGGTAAAACTTATTATCCAGCACCATTCTTATCGGATGATACCATTCCTTATTATACGTCAGCCTACGATATGGATATGCGTAAGGTCATCGATGTTTACGCTGCGGCACAACAACATATTGATCAAGGAATGAGCTTAACCCTGTTCTTACGTTCAACAATGCCAGATGGCCTATACGAATGGAAAACTTCTGATAAACAAACAACTAGAGATTTAAGTATTTTGCGTAACTATGCCTTCCATAAAGGTGTAAAATCAATCTATTATATCCGCACATTTACTGACGATACGCAAGAAATTGGAAGTAATGCCTGTGAAAGTTGCTCGATTTAAATAAGAATAAACGAATGCACGCTTCAAAGTCGATGGTTCATTTTATCTAAAATGGGTCATTGATTTTGAATGCTGTTTGGATAAGAAGGGATTTTAGACGATGACAGAATCAGAAAACTATGCTGCGATAAATTGGAATAGCTTTGAAGATATAATTGATAAAAAAACTTGGGAAAAACTAACAGAACAATTTTGGTTAGATACACGTATTCCAATTTCAAATGATTTAGATGATTGGCGCAAGCTGTCTAGCATCGAAAAAACATTAGTAGAGCGTGTTTTTGGTGGTTTAACTTTACTAGATACACTACAATCACAAGATGGAATTGAAGCATTGAAAGCCGATGTTCGCTCTCCTCACGAAGAAGCTGTTTTTAATAATATTCAATTTATGGAATCGGTCCATGCTAAAAGCTATTCGTCTATTTTTAGCACGTTGAATACACCAAGAGAAATCGAAGAAATTTTTGATTGGACAAATACAAATGCTTTTCTTCAAGAAAAAGCACGTATTATCAATGATATTTACCAAAATGGATCGCCTTTACAAAAGAAAGTGGCCAGCGTTTTTCTTGAAACATTCTTGTTCTATTCAGGATTTTACACACCACTTTACTACTTGGGAATCAACAAACTACCAAACGTGGCAGAAATCATTAAATTGATTATTCGCGATGAATCAGTTCATGGTACGTACATTGGTTATAAGTTCCAATTAGGCTTCAATGAATTGCCAGAAGAAGAGCAGATGGCTCTTAAAGGTTGGACATATGAGTTGTTGTACAAACTGTATGAAAATGAAGTGAAGTATACAGAATTGTTATACGATACAGTGGGTTGGACAGAGGAAGTAAAAGTCTTCCTACGTTATAACGGAAACAAAGCGTTAATGAATTTAGGTATGGATGCGTTATTCCCTGATAATGCAGAGGACGTTAACCCAATCGTGATGAATGGGATTTCGGCTGGAACAAGTAATCATGATTTCTTCTCACAAGTGGGAAATGGTTATTTATTAGGCGTAGTAGAACCTATGCAAAAATCAGATTATGAATTTTAAAAACGAGTTGTTCAGTGGAGGCTGTGGTCTTTCTTGAACAACTTTTTTTAATATAAAGTAAGGAAATTTTAAAAAACTGTGAAAATCGTTTACTGATTTTGAAAAGATTTGATATCATCAAGAAATTAAGGTATGCTTTAGCTACTAATGTGAATAAGGAGTGCCAGCGTTTATGAAAAATATTGATCAAAAAAAATTGATTAGTCAATTAAGTTCAATCTATTCAATTTTAATTATTCTATTCTTAGGACTTTATTTCTTTACGAAGAATATGTTATTGGTTAAAATTTGTCTGTTTGGATTACTAGTCATTGCCATTATTTTCGCCGTATTGTTAGTCATTAATTTAAAAAATCGAAAAAAAGAATAGCAAAAAGCCCTGAATTAGTTTTAATTCAGGGCTTTTGTATTAAATTTTTCGGCGATTTAAACTTAGTGAATTAAGCAAGACACTTACAGAACTAAAGGCCATCGCCCCGCCGGCAACAATTGGGTTTAATAAACCAAAAGCAGCAAAGGGAATGCCAATCGTATTGTAAATAAATGCCCAAAATAAGTTTTGTTTGATTTTGCTTAAAGTGATTTTAGATAAATGAATCGTTTTTGGAAGGCTGTTTAAGTCGCCATTCATTAAGGTAATATCAGAAGCTTCCATCGCAATATCAGTTCCAGTACCCATTGCAATTCCAACGTCAGCTGTGGCAAGTGCTGGCGCATCATTAATACCATCGCCAACCATAGCAACTAAAAGACCTTGCTTTTGTAGTTTCACAACGTGGTTTGCTTTGTCTTCAGGTAAGACTTCTGCAAAAATATGATCAGCTGTTAAACCAACTTCACGACCAATACTTTCTGCAGTTAAGCGATTATCCCCCGTTAGCATATACACATCTACATTGAGTTGTTTTAGTTTTTCAATGGCTTCTTTTGACGTGTCTTTAATTTGATCGGCTACAGCAATCATTGCTAAACATTGATCTTCTTTAGCAAAAAGCATGGCTGTTTTGCCACTTGCTTCTAACGTTTCGATATCCTTTTCAAAATAAGAAAAATCAATTCCTTTTTCAATCATTAAACGTTTGGCTCCCATATACATCGGAATTCCATTAATTGTTCCTGAAATACCAGAGCCAACTAAGGCTTTGAAGTCATCGACTTTTGGAGCGTCTATAGCTAATTTTTTTGCGCCATAATTGAAAATAGCTTTGCCAAGAGGGTGTTCTGAATTTTTTTCAAGTGCCATCATCCAAGAGAGAATTTCATTTTTATCAGTATTTGGACGTGTTTCATAATCGGTAACGTCAGGTTTTCCTTTTGTAATTGTCCCCGTTTTGTCTAAAATAATCGCTTGGATTTTTGCAGCAGCTTCTAAGGACTCGCCCCCTTTGATTAATATCCCGTTTTTAGCACCAAGTCCCGTTCCAACCATAATTGCAGTTGGTGTAGCAAGTCCCAATGCACAAGGGCAGGCGATAACTAAAACAGCTACGCTATGAATCAAGGCTGTTTCCCAATTTTGAGTGAGAAATCCAGTGATGATTAAGGTTGCTAATGCAACTACGAGTACGATTGGCACGAAAATCGCTGAAATTCGATCGGCGATTTGTTGAATCGGAGCTTTGCTACCTTGAGCTTCTTCGACCATTTGAATGATACGAGAAAGAGCCGTTTCACTGCCAATTTTAGTCGCTTCAACCACTAAACGACCATTGGTATTGACAGTGCCACCAAATACATTGTCGCCTGTTGTCTTGTCAACAGGTAAGCTTTCACCTGTAAGCATACTTTCATCTAATGAGCTACTGCCTTCGACAATGTTTCCGTCAACGGGAATTTTTTCACCAGGTTTAATACTTAATAGATCATGAAGTTGAACTTCTTCAATTGGAACAGTCATTTCTTTGCCATCTCGAATGACGACTGCCGATTTTGCTTGTAGCGCCATCAGTTGTTTAATCGCTGATCCGGTTTTATTTTTTGCATTATGCTCTAAATATTTTCCTAATAGAATCAATGTAATGATCACAGCACTACTTTCAAAGTAAAGCTCATGGCTATTCCCAGAAAAGAAACCGTTGTAGACACTAAGAGCATAGGCAGCAGAAGTTCCCATTGCAACTAAGACATCCATATTGGGAGATAGCGATTTAATAGCGTGATAGGCGCCTTTATAAAAGCGCCAACCAATGATAAATTGAACTGGAGTTGCTAGAATAAATTGAACAAGTGGCTTTTCAAAAAAATTAATAACAGGGTTGTGGAAGCCAAGTAACATAAAAATCATCGCAAGAACCATAGGTGCACTAAGAAGCGCGCTTGCAATAAAGTCAACTTTTAACCGCTTGTTTTTCTTCTCTTTGATTCTAGCTACTTCAGCGCGATGTTCTTCGTCGTAACGAATAGCCCCATAACCTGTTTTTTCAATACTTGCAATTAATTGCTCCAAGGTAGTGGTGTGTGTATTGAAGGTGACGGTGGCTTTTTCAGTTGCTAAATTGACATTAGCGAACTCTACACCTTCTTGTTGGTTTAATGTTTTTTCAATTTTTTGTGCGCAGTTTGCACAGGTCATTCCAGTGAGTACGAGTGTATCCATCGCAATGTTTTTATCTTGGCTCATATTAAATCACCTCGGCTTGATAGCCAGCTTCAGTAATTTTATTGATAATCGCTTCACTTGAAAGTTGTTCTTCGTTGTAATGTACCAAAGCAGTCTCTTTTTTTAAGTGAATTTTTATCTTTTTAAGACCATTTAGTTCTTGAACAGCAGTTTCAATATTTTTAACGCAATGTTGACAAGTCATTCCAGTGATTTTAAAAGTTTGTTTCATAATAGATTCCTTCTTTCTCTTTTTTTCGATTACAGAAGTAAACGTTTGTGATAATTGAAGTTTACACTTGTAATCGATATTTGTCAAGAAAAAAAGAGTAAAAAAAAACAACTTAAAGCAAAGTTGTTTTTAAACATAGTGATAGATTTGGGTAGGGGCTGTAGATAGATAGTTTTTGATAGTTCCTGTATATAAGGGTTTAAAGATACTAGAAGCCTGTAAATCTTGAGGCGTTACAAGATTGGGTGACTTATCAAATTGATAAATCTCACAGTCTTCCAATAGCGTAGCGATAAATTCTGAACAGAAAAAGGCATGTTCTCTTTTGTAGTTTACATTGACAGCTAATGCAAGTAAACCTAAAAAGTTATAGCGAAAGAAATCCTGTAATTGATGATAATAAGCTAACTCGGTTTGTAAATGAGTGTACTCTTCTAACGTCACCTCACATGTGTAAATAGAACAATGGGCGTTTAAAAAGAAGGCATGGGAAATATCCTCTTTAACAAAGCCTCCAATAAAAGGATTGTTGATATCTTTACGCCCAAAACTGGTTAAGTCATTTAAATCAGGTGAAAGCGCGATGGACGCATGATTATAACTGGCACCGGTATATAATTTAATTGTTTTTGAAAGTAAACTGCTGGTAGCAGTTAAGACTAAGTATATTTTCATAAGAGATTCCTTTTTTTGTATGTAATAGGTATTTTTAATTAGTATACAAGAAATGGAGGGAGATAGATATAGAACTTTAGACTGAAATTGGATGAATGCAAAATGTTCAAAAATTCCTTGAATTTAGCCCAATTTAGATTTATCAATAATTGGAGGAATTTAGAAAAAAAAAGAGAAGAGCTGAATAGAAGGAAATGAAATCAGTGGAAAAGTTGATTTATAGGTCTTTTACGAAGAAAACGATAAACTTGCGTCCTTAGTTTGCCTTTGCTAGAGAATACTAAATTATTTTAATTTATGTTCTTTTATGTTATCTTAATACCTGTAATAAAGAAGAGGTAAACTGATTTTTGAATAGTTTTTTTACTAGTAAAAATTGGTTGATAAATCTATCTTACTGTTATTTTTCATTATATAAACATTCAAACTAAGATAGGAGTGATTCAACATGAATCCATTAAAATTAAAATGTTTTATCGATATTATGCTGAATTTAATTGAAGATAATGAATGGGAACGGACCTGTGAATTATTGGGAATCGAAGACAAGGATGAATTTAGAATTATCAATGAAATGCGTCAAGATAAAGAAAATAAATTTAGTGAAACAGCTTCGGCCTATATGGAAGTTTGTATGAAGAAACATGAAGAAATTGATTATGAAAACCCACACTTTAAAGAAATGAATTTGCATGAATGGATTGAAAACAATCGTCCAGCAGTTCCATTTACTTATGTGTAAGGACTAAAAAAAATAAAAAACCTCTAATGCATTCTTTTATCAAAAAAGAGTGGCGTTAGAGGTTTTTCTTTAATCCTCTTCAAATAATTTGGTTTTTTGAATGCTAATTTTTTGAGACTCGTAAATTCCAAAATTTCCAGAAAAGAGATAACTGATAACACAAACTAAAAATAAATAGGGCAAGGATTCGGTTCCAAATAGTTCTAGTCCCATTACAAAACAGGCGATAGGCGTATTTGTAGCGCCAGCAAAGACACCAATAAAGCCTAAACCAGCAAGAAATGGAATCGCAATGCCAAGTAACGGAGCTAAGCTACTACCTAGTGTAGCCCCGATTACAAATAGAGGTGTGACTTCGCCTCCTTGAAATCCAGTACCTAGCGTTAAAGAAGTAAAAAGTAATTTTATTAAAAATGCAAAGGGGTTGCTGTCACCATTAAAGGCTTGGTCAATTAGTGGCAAGCTGAGGCCTAAATAATCCCTTGACCCCACAATAAAGACCATCAAGATAAGGATAGATCCGCCAACAAAACTTCTTAAAGCAGGATGAACAATCCATTTTTTAAAGAACTTTTTTAAAAAGGCTGTTAAGCGACTAAATAAGCGACCAGTTAAGCCAAAACATAAAGCTGCAAACATAATTTTACCAACCAAGATAAAGCTGACTGCTGGGATAGCGCCCATTTGGTATGAGTGATGTACAATACCAAAAGAGAGTGTGACCCAATTGGCAATCAAAGCTGCCCATAAGCTAGGGAAAAGTCCTTCTTCCCGAAAGAATCCTAGGGCAAGAACTTCTAAAGCAAATAATGTTCCGGCAATCGGCGTTCCAAAAACGGAGCTAAAACCTGCACTCATGCCACAAATAATTAAAATACGTCGTTCTTTTTTATTAATTTTAAAAAAGAAGCCAACGGCCTCTGCGACGGATCCACCCATTTGAACGGCGGTGCCTTCGCGACCAGCAGAGCCACCGAAAAGATGAGTCGCTAATGTTCCAATTAAGGTTAAAGGAATTAAGCGCTTAGGAATGGTTTCAGATCCTCCATTTGCCTGTTCAATGACTAAATTATTGCCACGTCCAGCATTTTTACCAAATTTAAAATAGAGATAGCTAATCAAGGCTCCTGCAAAAGGCAAACCAAAGAGCAACCAAGGATGTGACAGGCGTTCGGCTGTGGCGATGTCTAAAGTTAAAAGAAAGAATGCGGACAAACAACCGACTAGAACGCCCACAATACCGGCATAAAAGCTCCATTTAATGAAATACAAAATAATGCCTATAAATTCTAGTTCCTTCATTTTTTTTAATAGATGCGTTGAAGTAGTCAAGAAAAACGTCCTTTCTGATTCAATTATATAAGAGTATTTTACCACTTAATTCAGCTGAAATGATAGTAAATAAAAAACAAGCCTATAATCATTTCTGACTTAGTGCTTGTTTTGAATAAAAACAGAAGGCGGCTTGCCGTAGTATTTTTTGAAAAGTTTGCTGAAATAATAAGCATCATTGTATCCTACCAAGTTTGCTGCTTCTTTAACGGTAATATCTTCTTGATTTTCTAAGAGTTCCTTGGCTCGTGTCAATCGTAATTTAATTAAATAATTAATAGGCGACTCCCCCGTTTCTTCTTTAAATACGCGGGAAATATAGGTAGGACTGATATACAACGTTTGAGATAAGGAAGAAAGACTGACATCCTCCGTATGATGTTTTTCTAAATAATGAATAATATTGCTAACAATTGTCTGTTTTTCTTGTTCTTCGTAAGAGAGCTTTAACGCATTGATTTCTAAATGATTTGATTCCGCATCTCTTAAAATATAGATGATTAGCTTCATGACCAATGTCTTCAACATCAGATCATAACCTTCCTCTCCTTTCGCTTTTTCCACTAAAATTTCTTGGCACACGTCAAAAAATTCCTTTTTAAACTTGGTCAATTTTAGAATGGATGTTTTGAAAGGAAAATGATCTCTTGGAAAATCGGTTAAAGAGAAGTTGCGGAACCCAATATGAATTTGCGTGCTTTTCATTCCTTCTTCATAATGTTCATAGTGATGAATACCCGGATTAAAAAGAAGAATGGTCTCTTTTTCTAAAAAAAAGGGTTCATCGTCAATTAAATATTCAACAGAACCATCAATAATAATCGACATTTCTAAAAAATCATGAGAATGATTTTGTCCTGTAGTAGGGCCGACATTTGAATAGTCAAAAATGTATAATATTTCCGGATTAAAGGTTTTTGGATTTAGTTGCAACACGATTAAAGCACCTCCTTAAGCGCTTTCTATTATACGTGAAATAGAAACTAGAGGCAACCTCATTCAAAGGAAGAAATGAATAAAGTGTGGGTTGTTATTTATTTAGTAGTTTTTTTAAAGGATATTTTGAACAAAAATGGGACAAAATAGACTGGAAATGGAGAGAGGAAATATTAGTTTTGATGTTATCTTATATGCATAACGTATGAAAATAAAAAGAAAGTAGCTGGTAATAAATTGGAACAAGATGGTTTTTTAGTAGAAAAAGATAAGAAAAGAAAATACGCGATTATTAAAACATTATACGAGTCTTCGAATGGGTTAGTCTCGAAACGGGAATTAGTAAAGAAATTAGAGATTACTTTAAAAACGTTACGTGTGGTTGTTGATGAGATAGTCGGAAGTGCTGAGATTCAAAAGTTAGGAGTCTTTGTTACTTGGGAACGTCAAAGTTCACTGATTCAAGCAACTTTTTCTCCAGAATTTTCATTGAAAAGATTGAAGCACTATTTTTATCAAGAGTCTCTTTTGATTAATTTGTTTTTTGCTTGTTTTGAAGAACTCGTTCCTTCTATTACAGAGTATGCAGATAACCAATATTTAAGTTATTCGGCAGTCTACCGAAGAATTCACTTAATTAATGAACAATTCGAACCACATTTTCAAATTCAACGGAGTTCTCCTGTAAAAATAATAGGAAATGAAGAGGTTCTTCGTCAATACCTTGCAATTTTAATGCTTGAAACGGATTATGAGTATCAAGAGAAATTAGATGAATTAAAATTATCGTTGGAAGGGTTGTATCCATTTGCGACGAAAGCAGAGTTGCCACCGAAAAATTCATATATTTATACCATCTTGATTGCTTCTAAAATTCGTTGGGAGCAAGGGAACTTTATTAAAGTCAAAAATCAGGATCGAGTGGAGATTCCTGAATCCATTATACTGTGGGTGTCAGATCATTTACCACCGGACGTTAAACCAAAGCAGGTTTATATGGAAGCTAAGTTTATTTGGTATCAATTAATTGTTGGCTTGGAAGAAAAGATTCCACAGTTGTTTCCAGATACTAAAAAAGTTCATTTGGTTGAATTTGATGCCCCGTATGAAACAACTTTAAAAGAAATTCATTCTATTTTAGACTTTACTGTTGAGAAAGAAAATGAAAATCAGCTTCATTTAAAACTAAAAAAATGTATGATATTACGAAAATGGAATAGCCCTGTAGTATTGAATTATTTCATTGCAATCAAAAAGCAAAGCATGAATTACTATAAATGCTTAAAACGACTGAATCAAAATAACTATCAAAATGAGTATTTAAGTAACGAAGCAATTGCGTGGTGTCTGCAAGATTATATTGAATTTGACAAAACAAAGCTTCATGTAGCTATTCATGGCTTTAATAGCCATAGTTTTAAAAGGCAATTTTTGACGTTAGAATTACTTGATCATATCGAAGTAGTGGACGACTTAGACGACCGAGTAAGCCTTGTTGTGACCGATCATGATCTTCCTCATTTTTTGAATCATCAAAAAAAATATGTCATTACAAATAATACCATGTATCAAAAAAGGGGCGATTTTTTAAATTGGATTACGGAAAATGTTTAGATGATAAAATGGAAGAGCAGTTAACGATTTATCAAAATATTGAATTAGTTAAGGCTCTAAATCGAGCTCAAACGAATATCTTGAATTATGCTCAATATTGTGATGAATTGATCAATAATAAAAAAGCTATTGACAATGTTCCGACTGAGCTACTGATGACGGCAGCTGACGAAAGTGTTTTTATTATGAAACAATATTGTTTGCTAGAAGAGCGATACATTCAGCTTACGAAAACAGTAAAAGAAACCTTTCATTAAATAAAAATCAGCAAGAAACTTTCTAAAAAAAGTTTTCTTGCTGATTTTTAATTTGAAAAGGAACGGTTGAATAAATGTTGTTGAATAAAATCAAAAAGACCTTTCCAAATAGTAGGATTGTACATCTCTTCAATATAGAAATACTGTTCATTGGAGATGGTTCCCTCGTAACTGTCGGAAATCACTAAATAAGCTTGATCCATATCGTCTGTAAATCGAATAGTAGACGTTCCGAAAATCGCATTGATTTTATTTTTGATAAGGTACTCGCCTGAGATGTTTTTAGAAAAATGTACTAAAATTGGTAAAGGCTCTACCTCTGCGCTGTTAATAATAAAGTAAATCAACGAAATAACGAGCTGTTTAGAAGAAGCCTCCACCTTGAAGAAGTGATTTTTTTGAAAGAATTGGTCATAAAATGTGAGAATATCCTTTTCTAATAAACTAGAGGAGTTAAGTTGTTTTTTTATTTCATTCAATTGAAAAGGAGAGTTTAAATACTGGGAATGATTGACATTGATGTAACGCATATAAAGATGATAAAAAACGATATAATAAAGGTTCACCATTTTTTTTTGAGAAGTCATCTTCAAGTCAAAATGCTGTTGGACTTCTTCTAAAAAAGTGACACAATAAGCAACGAGATCTGAATTTATCGTTAAAAGATGTTTAGAAATTTGTTCCTTCATCTCATCATTATCAACACTAGCAACTTCGACGCGTGTAAAAAAATTGAAAAATAATCTTTCTTGGTTATCAATTTCCTCAGGCAATTGAGTCCAAGTAGTGGCAATTGAACTTGAAATATCATTCACTTCGGAGATGGCTGTAAGAATTTCAATCAATTCCTCTTCTAATTGAACGTATTCTTTTCTAGAATTCACTCGCCAAAAAGTAATCGTAAGCAAGTAACCAATCTGTGTGGCTTTAGCAGGAGCTAAATTTCCTTTAGGGAATTTCTTATCAATTTCATTTTTGTAGTACAAATCATACATGGATTCAGGTAATCGTTTAAAGGGCCATTCGATGCCTTTAAAAACAGACCAATAGAAATAGGCGAAAAAGAAACGCTGATGGATTTCGCTACCTACAAAATTGGTTGACTGGTTGGAATCAGGTTTGAAAGTTAATTTTAAATGAAAATCGTCAAAAAAAGCGTAAATAGCCTTAAGTTGTCGATATAAATAAGAAGGACTAACATATAAATCATTTGCAATCTCATCGACGGATGTATAGCGTTTCTTATAAAGAGCGGTGATGATTTTAAAGCGAATTGACCCCTTCACGTAATACAAGTTGAGTCGATTCACAATTAGACTTTTATCAAGCTGACTTTCACTTTTATAAGAGTAAGCATTGTTATGATTGATAAGTAAGAAGCTCTGAGAATCAAAGGTTAGGGCTAAATCTTCCTCTAGTTCTTTTAAGTATCGAAAGAGGGCAGATTTTGAAAATTGCAATTGTGTAAGAAGGTCTTTTACAGAAACGAGATTGTCAGAAAAAAAGAGGAGTTTAAAAAGCGCTAATTTTTTTTCAGCCGTTTTATCAATAAAAAATTCCATGGGCCGCTCCTTTATCTAGTGGTATTTACCTTTATTTTGAACCATTATGCCTTATTAAACAACTATTAGCCCTTTTTTGCAAGAATATTAAAGAATTTTCTCCATCAAAAATAAGAAAAATGACCATTCTTTTTTGTATCCGGATACATTAATCTGTTAGTAGTTAATCATACGTGAGGAGGAAACAGAATGGAAAGTGTGAAATGGGTTTGGAAATACGCCAAACAGTATCGCTTACTAACGGTAGTAGCTATTTTTTTAGTCATAGTAACGTCGATTTTAAGTATTGTCTACCCGCTGTTAGGCGGACGAATTGTAGATGTTGTCATTGATCAAGGAAAAACGGACTTGCTCGTGCCGATACTAGGAGTAATGATGGGGGTGGCCTTTCTACGAACGGTATTAAGGTACTGTTATCAAATGATGTTTGAAAAAATTGGGCAAGATTCGTTGTTTCGGATACGTGAAGATTTGTATCAGAAATTACAGGAATTAGACTTTAATTTCTTCAATCAAACAAGAGTGGGCGATATTATGGCTCGGATGACAGGGGATACGGATGCAATTCGCCATTTTGTATCATGGGTTTTTTATAATTTGTTAGAGAACTTATTATTGTTTATTTGTGCAGTGGTAGTAATGGCGACGATTGACTGGCGTTTAATGCTGGCTTTAGTAGCAGTGACACCTATAATCGGGATTTTAACAATGCGAATGGCAAATGAAGCCCAACCCATTTTTTATGAAATTAGAGAAAGTTTTTCAAGATTGAATTCAATGGTAGAAGAAAATATCAGCGGCAATCGTGTTGTTAAAGCTTTTGCGCGGGAAGATTTTGAAATTGATAAATTCAATCAGCACAATGAAGATTTTAAACAACGGAATATGGATTCAGCAGCTGTTTCAAAGCGGTACTTACCACTATTGGATTCGCTAGCGAGTAGTTTAACAATTATTACGTTTGTATTTGGTGGTTATTTGGTTATTATTAATCAAATGACACTTGGGGATTTAGTCGCATTCACAGGTTTTTTATGGATGTTGAATATGCCAATGCGAATGAGTGGTTGGCTCATTAATGATGTCCAACGTTTTATTGCTTCATCCTTCAAAATTCGTGAAATGTTAGGGGCAAAGTCAAGAATTCCAATTCATTCAGAAAATTCAGTTTCGCATTTAGAGGGTTTTGTGGAGTTCGATCACGTATCGTTTCATTTTGACGATGATCCAACGACGGAAGTTTTAAGTGACATTAGTCTAAAAGCTGCACCCGGTCAAACAATTGGGATTTTAGGGGAAACAGGATCTGGTAAATCCACTTTGGTAAATCTGATTGCACGTTTTTATGATCCAACGTCTGGGAAAATTTTAATTGATGGAGTAGACGCTAGGAAGTGGCATGTTCGTGAATTACGCAACCACATCGCCATTGTCATGCAAGATATATTTCTGTTTTCCGATACAATTGGCGACAATATTGCCTTTGGTGTGCCAGATGCAGAGGAGGCGGATATTCAGCGAATGGCACAAATAGCAGATGCCAATCATTTTATTGAAAAAATGCCAGAAGGATACGGCACTATTGTTGGAGAACGAGGAGTTGGGCTATCTGGTGGACAAAAGCAACGAATATCGTTGGCACGGGCATTGATGAAAAATCCTGCTATTTTGATATTAGATGATACGACGTCAGCAGTTGATATGGAAACGGAAACGAAGATTCAAGAGGAGCTTGATGGGATTACAGGAAATAAGACAACCTTTATTATTGCCCATCGGATTTCATCTGTAAAAGATGCGGATGAGATTTTAATCTTGGAACAAGGCAAGATTATTGAACGAGGAACGCACGAATCCTTGTTAGCTAAAAGAGGCTATTATTTTGATGTCTTCAATAAACAATTAGGCAATTTTGATGAAAAGGAGGAAATGACAAATGGCGAGAAATAAATTTGATGTAGATGAAGAATTAGCCCAGGAATTTAATCGAGAAGATTTCAAGCGACTTCTATTTTATGTAAAACCTTATAAAAAACCTATTTATCAAACCTTATTTGTAATTTTAATTGCCAATATTGCCATGATGTTAGGACCTTATTTAAGTAAGATTGTCATTGATGATGTGCTTCCAAATAAAAATGCGACCTTGCTTTTATGGGTTGGATTCGCTTTTCTAGTTTCGGTGATTGTTACAGGTTGGTGTATGTGGTATCGCATTCAATCAATTACGGTGATTGGACAAGATATTTTAAAGGATATGCGTTCGGCTATTTTTGAACATTTACAAAAACTGCCCTTTTCTTATTTCGACAGTCGACCTCACGGGAAAATTTTAATTCGCGTAGTCAATTATATTAATACGTTAAGTGATTTGTTATCCAATGGCTTGATTAATTTAATTTCTGATATTTTAAGTGTGGTAATTACGCTGATTTTTATGTTTGCCATTGATTGGAAATTAACACTATATAGTTTAGTTTTGCTACCAGTCTTGTTTGTATTTGTAATGTTTATTAAAAATAAGCAACGAAAAGCCTATCAAGATTTGAGCAACAAGCAGTCTAATATGAATGCCTATATTCATGAAAGCATTGCAGGGATCAAGGTAACGCAATCCTTTGCTAGAGAAAACGTCAATGATGAAATTTTTTCAGAAGTAAGCAATGAGTATCGGTCTTCATGGATGAAAGCTGTCGGAATTCAATTTTTATTATGGCCAGGAGTGCAAAATATTGCGGTTATTACAACGTCACTTATTTATTATGTAGGGATTCGTGGTATTGGTGTAGAGATTACAACAGGGACATTAATCGCTTTTATTGGCTATGTGAATAATTTTTGGAATCCGGTGATTAATATTGGAAACTTTTATAATTCTCTGATTACAGCGACTGCTTACCTAGAGCGTATTTTTGAAACACTAGATGTGGAGCCAGATATTAAAGACAGTCCAACGGCTATAGAAATGCCGCCGATTAAAGGCGATGTTCTTTTTCGAAATGTAACGTTCCGTTATGAAGCAGGAAAAGACATCTTAAAAAATATTAATTTTCATGTAGAGCCGGGGGAATCCATAGCGTTAGTTGGTCCTACCGGGGCAGGAAAGACAACCGTCATTAATTTACTAAGTCGCTTTTATGATATTAATGAGGGGGAGATTTTAATAGATGGCATCGATTTACGAAAAGTAACGTTGGAATCCTTGCGAAAACAAATGGGCGTGATGCTCCAAGATACTTTTATTTTTTCGGGCACCATTATGGAAAATATTCGTTATGGAAAATTAGATGCTACCGAAGAAGAGGTTATTGCAGCTGCTAAAATTGTTAGAGCCCATGATTTTATTTCAGAATTAAAAGAGGGATATCATACGGCAGTAAAAGAACGAGGCAGTACGCTTTCGGCAGGACAGCGTCAGTTGATTTCATTTGCACGTACGCTACTGGCTGATCCTAAAATTTTAATTCTAGATGAAGCAACCTCCAGCATTGATACGAAAACAGAGACACTTCTACAAAAAGGATTAGAAAAATTACTAGAGGGGCGCACTTCCTTTATTATTGCCCACAGGCTGTCAACCATCAAAAATAGTTCACGTATTTTCTATATTGATCAAGGTAGTGTAATGGAAGCGGGAAGTCATGATGAATTGATGATGGAAAAAGGACCGTATTATGAATTGTATCAATCGCAATTTGATTTACTACAAGAAATATAAAGGGTCTTAAACTACTGAAAAAAATAGAACAAAATTAAAAGAAGGTAACGAGGAGTCAACAGATGAAACCGTTGGCTTCTTTTTCGTTGTTTCTTTTTTACATAACGAAGGTTTTAATCATTTTTCCATATTCTATTAGATAAAATAAACGGTTAAATAACTGCTAGAAAAGCTTTTTTAGCAATCTTTCATCCAATTTTGTTCAAATAACTTTGAGAAAATTGAGAAAAAAATGGACAAAAGCATCTGCCTTTTTTGCTATTCTTGATAGGTAAGGGGGGAGCGCAATAAGTAATAAAATATGGAGGAAAGGAGGACACCAAAATGAAATTAAAACAGTACTATAAAGCAGTAGTGAGTGCAATAGTGCTTCTTTCTTTAATTACTAGTGGATTATCCATCCAGCAATTAAAGAAAGATCCAAGCGTTAAAGCGATGGACTCAACAAATGCTGAATCACAGTATGTAAAAATAGAACAAGCCACACAATCTTCAATACCCAATCAAGTCGATGTTTTAGTTACATTTAGCCCCTATTTAACAGAAGAAATTCGTCTGCCTGTACCTGAAGGGCTAGCTTATCAAGAAACAGTAGCTTCCTTGCAAAGCGAAAATAAAGTGTCAATGGATCTAGCAAAGAATGAATTGATTATTCAACCATTTGAAAAAACAACTCAATCTAACCAAGAGCCATCATCTGAATTAGACATGAATGAAAATCTCCCAGTAGTTACTGATTTTCAAGAACAATCAGTCCTTGTTAGCTTTACAGTGAAACAGACTGGAGCGTATACGTTAAAAGCAATCACCTCTTACGAAGATTCAATTATCTATTCAGATGAGTTGCCTTTAAAGCTACCTACAGCCAGTAATTTAGAAA
The DNA here is from genome assembly GCF_900258435.1 of Carnobacterium divergens. NCBI lineage: Bacteria > Bacillati > Bacillota > Bacilli > Lactobacillales > Carnobacteriaceae > Carnobacterium > Carnobacterium divergens. The sequence continues at coordinate 620,914 of NZ_LT992558.1, forward strand.
CACCAGAAACCGACTTAAACCAGTTATCAAAGGAGCAAGAAACAGACGCTCAAGTTAGAGAAGAAGACGAACCCGTTGCTAGTCAATCAAGGATGATGGCACGAGCAGCAGGCGAAGTTGAAGTAACCACATGGGCAGAATTTAAAGCAGCTTATGATGAGCCTATAACAACTAAGATCATAATGAAAAATGAAATTACAGCAAGTAGCGCAACTGCTTTTAGAACAACTCCCATTGAAATTGATGGAGGAGGCTTTCTTTTAGAGATGCGTAATTATGATTTAAGAGTCAATAATCCAAGTGTGGCAGGATCCGTTTTTCATATTCACGATATGATTATGAGCAACAACGCATACAATGAAGCATTTGTGAATAGTGGCTATGGTTCAGCCAATACAAGAAACTGGAAATTCAGACTTGGAAATATTGTAACAAAAGCCAATGTGCAACGTGTTATCAGAGCCTATCATGCTGAGGTTACGATGTATGGAAATAATAATCTCGACACCAGAGCTGAAAACTTTTATGTGGGAAGTATGGTTATTGAACCAGGGACAAAATACATTGGAAACGTAAATTATTATAACTTCTCAGTTATTTGGTTTGTAGAGAATTCTAGTGCAGGTGAAACAGGAGCAAGTCAAGAATTTACAATTGGTGAAGGGGCCAATGTGAAATTAGGGCAAACTCAAACTGGAACTGCCTATCCAGCGGTTTATCAATATTATAAGAGTATGACAATTGGCGAGAATGCTGTTTTCAATGTAAATATGCCAGGAAATGCCGTTCGTTTTGACTTATCTGGCAGTACCTTTACTGCTAAAAAAGGGTCTATTACGAACTTAACTAGTAAATTAGCATCTGGTGCAGTAGTAAACTTTAATGCAAGTAATAGTGTATTTAAAGTTGAAGAAGGAGCCTATTTCTACACAATTGGTGTAAGTTCGGTACCACTAGTGAATATTGCTTCGGGTAGTAATAATGTATTTGATTTAAGTAAACCTGCCCAATACGATATTCGAAATTTAGGTACATCTTCAGCGGTTGGAATAACAGGAGCGGCTAATAAATTATCGATTTCAGATTCCGATATTGACTTATGGAATATGGGAGTAGATGTCTTAGGCCCGTCTTCCTTAACGTATGCGTTAGTTGGCAATTTAACAGCAACAGGTCCAGCAAACACACAAGTCGTTACCTCAACAGAGCCTGCTTTACAAACGAACTTTAGAACCAATAAGTTCCGCCGTATTTCAGGGATGAATCAAAATCCAATTGTAGAGCTTTCACCGGTAACAGATGCCAACCTAACTGTAAAAGGTCGTGTACAAATTGGAACGGTTCCCGATAATAATGGTTCAGATGAGGATGGAAACATCACTTATATTCCTGTATATGCCTCAGCAGGTCAAGCTAAAGTTACAGTTACAGCGGATGATGGATCGCTTGTCCAAAAAGACTTAGTAACTGATAAAGATGGGTACATTAGTTACAAAGTTTCTAGTTTTTATAAGGCAGGAACGACATTATCTGCGACTGCAGTAAGAGGTCCTTACCTTAGCGAAGAACCTGGAACAACGGTTGTATCTGATGTAACGCCACCAAAGCCAGCAGAATTGACTGGGAAATTTACGATTGCAAGTAAAAAAATTAAGGGAATCAACGGAGAACCAGGTGCAACTGTAACCTATACCATTAATGGTGTAGATGCCAAAATTGATGGAACAATCATTTCAGCGATTGTTCAACCCGATGGGACGTGGGAAATTCCAACACCTGGACCTCGGTTAACAATAGGGGACAAGGTTCAGATTTTCTTAACGGATACGATTGGAAATAAAAATCCAGTTACTCAAAAAACGCTCTATGATGCGATCTTCCCACCAGCAACAACAGTGACAGTGGCAGACGGAGAACTTTCGTTTATTAGTGCACCAAAGGATATTTCATTTGGAGAGGAACTGCCGCTAGGAGCTAAGACAACGCAATATCCTATAGCAGGTATGGATGGTGACTTAGTTGTTGAGGATACAAGAGCCGACAAGTTAAGTTGGACACTGACAGCTAAAATGGATCGCGTGTTAACCAGCGCGACGAATAAAACATTGCCACAGGCGGTAAGGTATTCAAAAGCCGGAAATCAGCAAATATTGGGAACCTCTGCGATTACAATTTATGAAAATACAAATGTGGATGATGATCCTGTTTCAATCACCAATGGTTGGATCCCTAATGGAGATGGCCTATCCTTATCAATAGATGCAGGTGAAGCTTATCCAGAAGAGTACACAGGCTCCATCACTTGGACGTTACAAGATACCCCATAAGGAGGAAGAATATGAGCACTTTAAGAAAAAGTTTCATCTTTTCAGTTGTGATTCTGTTCAGTATTCTTCCCTTTAAAGAGGTACTTGCAGAATCAAATCAAGGTTATCAATCTACTGGTGAAATCAGTTTTTACGGGACCTATGAGTACCCAAGTGATAAACCAGATAGTAAGCCAATACCAGTAACACCTGTACCTAATGGCACTTTGCCAACAACTAGCGGTACAACAACACCTCACTTAAACCGATTGCCACAAACAGGGGAGTCTTCAAGTCAACAGAGTTTGTTAGTGGGTTTTATCTTTTTAGTAGGTAGCATATTCATTTATAAAAAAACAATTTGGGGGAAATAAAAATGAAATTAACTAAACTAATCGCAACATCTGCAATCGTATTAACCGCATTAAGCACCACGTCAGTAGCTTTAGCAGCTGATGGAGGAGTATACAAATCAACAGGTTCAGTAGAATTTGTACCAAATGACGGCATTACACCACCAGTTGATCCAACAGATCCAGGAAAAGAAGTAACGCCAACTGATCCAGACGGTGAAAAACCAAATCCAGGAACAGCGGGACCATTAAGTATTGATTATGCATCAAGCCTAAGCTTTGGTCAAAATAAAATCACCAACAAAGATGTGACTTACTTTGCTGAGCCACAAAAATTAGATGATGGAACAACAAGAGAAAACTTTGTTCAAGTGACAGATACTCGTGGAACAAATGGTGGTTGGACGTTAACTGTGAAACAAGAAGGTCAATTAAAAAATGCAACAACAACGAATAAAGAATTAGTCGGAGCTGTTCTTTCATTTACAAGTGGACGAGCAGTTAGTGCAGCAACAACTATCACTGCGCCAATCGTTAAAGATGTTGTCTTAAACCCAACGGGAGAAGCTTCAACTGTAATGAGCGCAGCACCAGGCGCAGGATCATTAACATGGTTAGATGTTTTTGGAACACTTGAGGATACAGAAGTGAATGGCGAAACCGTTCAAAAAAATAAAGCCATCACCTTATCTATTCCAGGAACAACTCCAAAAGATGCTGTTAAATATTCAACAGACTTAACTTGGACATTAAGTGATGTTCCAGCAAACACACCAGAAGAAAATGCCTAATATTTTTATCAATTAAGCACTAAAAAAAATGAAACTAAAGGGGAAATAAAAATGAAAAAACAACCAATCTTAACTGCTGGGGCAGTAGCATTAGTAGCACTAACAATCGGAGGAACAGCATCAGCAGCAACTGCTGGTACCTATAAATCAAACGCCAAAGTAAAATTTGTGCAAGATACGTCAATTACACCACCCGTTGATCCAACGGACCCAGGAAGCGAAGTAACACCAGTTGACCCAGATGGCACAAACCCTGATCCAGGAACAGCAGGACCCTTAAGTATTGACTTTGCGTCATCATTTGGATTTGATGAACAAAAAATTACAACTAAAGATGAAGTGTACAATGCAAAAGCGCAAATCTTGTCTGATGGAACATTCCGTCCAAATTATTTGCAAGTAACAGATAAACGTGGGGGCGCGAATGGTTGGACTGTTCAAGTAAAACAAGATACACAATTTGCTTCAGCAAGTGGTACCTTAGACGGCGCACTAATTTCTGTTAAAAATGGACAAGTTGATTCAATTTCAACTTCAACAGTTCCTTCATTAGTAAATAAAAGCTTTGATTTAACAATTGATGAAGACGGAGCAGGTGTTTCTCAAAATATCGTTGGAGCTAAAACAGGAGAAGGTGCTGGAACATGGGTTTATCGTTTTGGTGATGATACAAATAAAGAGACAAGCGTAACATTAGCTGTACCAGGAAGCACAACTAAATACGCAGAAGAATACACAACAGAATTAACATGGACATTAGCAGATGTTCCACATGTAGAAACACAACCATAAAAACTAAACTATCGTTGAATCGCATCGGCAAAAATGTCGATGCTTTTCAACTAATGATTGAAAAGAGGTTTACTAATGATGAAAAAAAAATTAATGACACTATTCATGCTGATTCCTATCCTAGCAACAAGTGTATTCCAGTTGCCAACAATCACCCACGCATCAGAGCTAAATTTTGCAGTGGAAGCCGTAATACCAGAGAACCAAAGAGATAAAACAAAAACCTATTTTGATTTAAGAGTGGAACCAAGTACAGAACAAACAATTGAAGTAAACTTAAGAAATGACACCAATGCCGACGTAACAGTAGAACCCAGTGTAAATACAGCTACTACTAATTTAAATGGTGTGGTAGAGTATGGTGCCACAAAAGCAAAAAAAGACAGTACCTTACCTGTCAATTTAACCGATATCGTTACGGTACAAAAAGAAGTGACGATTCCTGCCAATAATTCAGTCAAAGTTCCTTTAACGATTAAAATGCCTGCTACAAAATTTGATGGTGTTTTAGCTGGAGGAATTACAATCAAAGAAAAAGATGTCGCAACAGATAAAAAAGAATCTGATAGCCAAGGGTTAGCGATTAATAATAAATATGCGTACGTGGTGGCTTTAATTTTAAATCAAACGGATAAAGAAGTTGCACCTAAATTAGTTTTAAATGAGGTAAAGCCAGCACAAGTTAATGCTCGAAATGTCATCAATGCAAATTTACAAAATACACAAGCAGCTTATGTAAATGCACTAGATGTAGTTGCTAAAGTCACAAAAAAAGGCAGCAGTGAAGTATTGTACGAAAGCTCTAAAAAGAATATGCAAATGGCACCCAATTCGAACTTTAATTACCCAATTTCATTAAACGGAAAAAAACTAGAAGCAGGGGACTATACGCTTTCAATAAAAGCTGATGCCAAAGAAGGCAATTGGTCATTTACTAAAAATTTTACTATCAAAGCAGAGGATGCCAAAAAATACAATCAAGCTGATGTATCGATTAAAAAAGACAATACTTGGATGTATCTTGTCATTGGACTTTTATTGTTAGTGATTGTGGCTTTGATTATTTTCTTTTTGATTCGTAATAAAAAGAAGAAAAAAGAAGAAGAAAGACGTAAAAAAGCAGCACGTTTAAGAAAAAGAAAAGCTCAAAGAAAAAAACAAGCGAATGAAATCAAAAAAGCTAAAGAATAGTTGATGAAATCCCCCACAAGAAAACGAATGATGTATTCAATAATAAGAGAGACAACTATCAACTAAGAAGGGAGTGGAAAAGGGGATGTCGATATTTTTATCAAAAGCAGATACCCGAAAACTACTCTTACTTCATATTATTGAAGAAAGTTTTCAACAACAAATTACAATTTCGGAACTAAAAAAAAGAATGGAAGTTTCTGAATTTATTGTAATTAGCGCATATGAAGAGTTAAAAGAAGACATTAAGAATTATCGTTTAAGCGATCAAATTGCCATTCAAAAATTCAATAAAATTCTTAAGATAAAAAGAACAATGAATTTTTCAAGTAAATCACTTAGAAGTATTTACATTCAACGTTCCTTGAATTTTCAAATTATTGAAGATATTTTTGAAGAAAAATTTAGCAATCCAAGCGATTACGCAGAGCGCTTTTACATTAGTCGAACAAAAGTATATACACAAATTACAGGGATAAAAAAACAGTTAAAAAAATATGAGCTAACACTCTCTAGTCAGTTTAAAATTTTAGGAGATGAACGAGGGATACGCATGTATTTTTATAATTTGTACCAATCTTGCTATGGGGGGCAAAAAATTCCTTTTCCTAAAAAAATAAGAGGTCAAATTGATTTATTTCTTAAAGAAATTCAAAAGAGAAGTGCTATTCAATTGTCTCAAACGAGTAAAGAGAAACTACGCTTCTTTATTGGAATTAGTTTACAACGAATACAACGTAAAAAAGGGATTAAGAATCGAATGACGTTGACGACGATTATAGATTTTAAAGAAATGAATCAAGTCGTTTTAGAAGCAGCAGAAAATGCGTTTAACCAGAAAATAGAAACAAAAGAAATTGAAGTGTTGACTTATTTTATTTTAAATTTAGATGAATTCAACCAGTTTTTAGCATTAGAAGATGGAAAGCCAGATGACTTGACGGATTATTTTTTAACAGAATTTGAAGCACATTTTGAAAACCGAGTGGATCAACACTTAAAAGAAAAAATCACCACTTATTTAAGAAGAATCCATTATATGATTTTAAATTTTAATTATTTGCAAAATGAATTAGATCAACCGATTCAAGCGCGATTTGTTGAAGAAAATTATCCAGAAGTGCTTGTATTTTGTTCTTCTTTAATTCGGAATACACCGAAGACCAAAAAATATCAACTAATTAAAGCAAATAATATTTTCTTGTTTAACCATTATATTTTCTTATTGATTGATCTTTTACCCCCTTCTTTTTTTGCTACCCCGATTAAGGTTTGTGTCGATTTTTCATTGGGTGAGAATTACAATAAATTTATTACAAGGAACATTCAATCTTTTGACTTTATCAATATTGAAGTGACTAATCGTTTGACGTCGGATACCGATATTTTATTATGTGACTACACAATCAATGACTCTAGAAATGAAGAAATGCAAGTGATTGTTTGGAACGCACCACCTACTACTAGTGATTGGGCGAATTTTGGAGATTGTATTTCAACTCTAAGAAGTGAAAAGAAACAAGAAGGGAAGTTTGAAGCATATGAAGTATCCTAAACAAAATAACTATTTGCGCTCATGCTTGCTCTTTGGCTCGTTGTTTTCTTTTAATATTTTTTTAGATTTGAATGTAGACCCAGAAGTTCATGCAGAAACAGGCGTTTATTTGTATCAAGTTGATGGAATTAGCCAAACAGTAGAACAAACGCTACCGGTAGATCCAATGAATCCTAATAATACGGTAGAGCCTTTGCCACCAGAATATTCGCCTAGAACAGACCAAAAGGAAGAAATAGAATACTTCTCTGTTTCGCCACCGAATGGGAAAAAAGCCATTCTCATTGATTCATTAAAGGTACAAAAGGTTAAACAAAAAACGCCATTAACAGAATTAAACCCATTAATATTAAACGTAGTAAGCGAAGTGAATAACGGGGGAGGTTTTGGAGCCGATGACTCCAAGCGTTCCTATTTATCCGAAATGTACCTATCATTAACAGGCTCACTGCTCTACGGGGAAGCAGTTGACTTTAAAAAGGAGTATTTATTATGAAAAAGATTGAAGATTATTGGAATGATGTGCTGATTTATTCCGTTGTATTTACTACCATAGAAGAAAGAATGATTAGTAAAATCTTAATTTTTCCAATGGATTACACCATGGAGGATATTCATACATCAATCATGACAAATTTTGAAAATATCAAGTGTGTCGATAGTGTTGATGAATATATGTTTGGAATGGCGTTGAAAAATAAAACCATAGGGAAATCTGCATGTTAAGAGTTAATAAAAAAGTACCTATTTTTTTAGTATACGATAATCAAAAAAAATAAACCCATTCAAGGTATGTTGTACTTTGAATGGGTTTATTTTGAAGTTATTAAAAGGATTTATTATTTGCTTCGTTTTGTTTCCAAAAGGGAACTAAAAAGTAGAATCAGGGAGACTTACTTAAACAAGATTGAAAAAATTAAATTTATCGAAAATCAATGACTAATTTAGCGAAATAGTCCCTATTTTTTGCAATATGTGATAGGCTAAAAGAAGAAATCAAATGGAAGCAAAGTGAGGATACAAAATGAGTGGACTAATTTATCAAAAAGAGCATCGAGTGAAATACTATGAGTGTGATGCAACCAAACAAATCAGCATTCCAATGTTGTTAAATATTATGCTCTATGTTTCAGGTGAGCAGAGTTACAAATTAGGCGTAGGAGATGCGGTTCTCTTAGAAAAGGGATTATCATGGATTATTTTACAAAATGATATTCACATTCAGCGACTGCCTGAAGCAGGGGAAACCATCACGATTACAACACAAGCATTAAGTTACAACAAATTGTTTACCTATCGGGAATTCAAAGCATTTGATGAGACGGGTGAGCTATGTGTTCAAGTTCATTGTACGTTTGCTTTAATGGATTTTGCTGCTAGAAAAATGGCACGAATTGCAGAAGATGTTGTGGCACCTTATCAAGTAGAAGCATCTAAAAAATTAATCCGAACGCCAAAACCTGAAAAAGTTGATTTAGAAAAAGCTGCAACAATTGATTATCGTGTGCGTTATTTAGATATTGATGCCAATCAACATGTAAATAATTCCAAGTATTTAGATTGGTTTTTAGATTCATTAGGGTTGGATTTTATCAAAACGCATCGTATCAAATCATTAAATGTCAAATATGAAAAAGAAGTAGCCTATGGTAATATGGTGCAAAGCAAGGTTAGCCTTAGCACCCAAGAAGATGGCAGCATTATATCCGCACATCAAATCGTAAACCATGACGTTCTTTCATGCGAAGCAAGTATGGTATGGGAACCTCTAAACGAATAAATAAAGAAAGAAGGAAATAGCATGGCTCTTTTAGTAGTAGATATTGGCGGTTCAGCCGTAAAATACGCCGTTTGGGATCAAAATGAATTAAAAGAAAAAGATGAATTTCCCACACCGTTAACGCGAGGTAGTTTTTTTGATTTATTAAATGAAGCAAAAGATAAGCTAGCCGATACCTATTCTTTTGATGGTGTGGCTATCAGCACACCAGGTGATGTAGATGAAGAGGCTGGATTGATACGTGGAACGAGTGCAGTTCCTTTTCTACATCTAATTCCAATAAAAGAGTCACTTTCAGAGGCACTCGGTTTACCTGTGAGTATGGAAAATGACGCCAATTGTGCGGCAATTGCTGAAATGAAAGAAGGAATTGGCAAAGGCTATACACATCCACTTTTTGTTATTATTGGAACTGGCGTAGGAATTGCAATTGTTGAAAATGGCGAAGTTCTTCGTAAGCAAGAGCTTAAATTAGATGAGCTAGATAAAACCATCGCCCAACAGCTAGCAGCTCTTAAAACACCAAAAGCATCACCAGTTAGCTTAGGAAAAAGGGTCGCATTAAAGAAATTCCAAATGCCTTCTTCAATTGAAGGAAAGGAAGTTTTTGATTTAGCCAAAGAAGGCGATGAGGTAGCTGTCAATGAACTTCAAGCAATGTATGATAGTTTGGCTCAAATTATGGTGACTTTAAATAGTGCCTTTGAACCGGAATTTATTGGAATCGGTGGCGGAGTCAGTAACAATGATGAATTTGTGCCAGGAATTGAAAAAGCGATGGAAAAATTGGTTTCAGAAGACACGGAATTACTAGGATGGTTTCAAAAACTATTCAAAAAAGAGTCTTCGCAAGTAAGGGCAGCTATTCCAACTCTTAAAGTATGTGAATTTAAGAATGATGCGAACTTACTAGGAGCTGTGATTCACTATAAAGAAATGAATCAAGTCTAGTTAATTATTAAAAATATAAAAATTACTTAATGAATTCAAAAAACTAAATGAAATAGAACTAGATAACTCATAGTTACCAGTATTGAACTGGGCGGTGTTGTCTAGTTTTTTTTGTTTTTATTCATAAATAAAAAATAGATAAGTTGTTTCATTATATGCTTAGATGTGTTTTAATAATATATATAATTGTTTGATAGTTTCAAATAACTAGGGAGGCGAATGAATGAACAAAAACATACTAAAATTTTTAATCATAGGCCTATACATATTTTTACTTATTTGTATTGTGTTAGGAAGGAATAAAAAAAATACTGATGAAATTACTATGAATAATTTTAACTATACTAACAACTATTCAGCATTGTCAATCCCAGATAAAATAAACAATGAAGAAGATTATTTAAAAGTTATTGCTATTTTAGATGAAATTAGTCTTAAATATGATACGTCATATTTAAAAAAAATAACGGATTATAGCTACAATAAAGTAAATGATAAAATTGATTATTCCTCAGATCAAACCAATATTTATTTTTATTTCTCAAACAGTAGCAAAATAGAAAAACAATCAAATGCTTATAATAATGCAACATTTTACATCTCTACTATAAAAAAATCAGTTGAAAATAAAGAATATGAGGGAACTTTCTTTATTGATTTAAATGATGAACCACTTTATTTAGAGGCGATGGAGTTGTTTAAAAATAAGTACAATATGATTTTTGATAAGCAATATAAAATTGATCAGTTTGTTAATTTTGATAATAATAAAGTAGATGAGTTAATCCTATCGCCACTTACTAATTTAAGTAATTACTTAGTGATTGGAGCCGTAACTTTAATAATAATTTTGTTTTTATGGTTGATGGTAGCAAGTCCTGAAATTGCGGTCTATAAAATGAATGGATATTCAATACATCGAATTGCTCACACCATGATCTTAGATCAGCTAGTCATAGTTACTATTTCAACGATTGTAATTACTTTTTTTGCAAAACTTTTAAGTTATGAAATTGTCTCTTGTTTAGTTTATATGATAGTCTTATTTTTAATTATTACGTTGGTAACCTATATTAGTATTTATTATTCAATTAAAGTAAGTGCGGTTACAAGTCTTAATAAAAAATCATTTATTACAGAAAAATCATTTGTTGGCGTATTTGTTGTAAAAGCATTGTTACTTACATTTATAATTAGTTCTGTAATTCCACTTGCTGAGGTGTTATATTATTCAACAAAAGCACAAAATACTGAAAATGATAGTGCTGATTATTCTATTTTATATCCTATTTATTTAGGGAAAAATTATAGTGATTTTGTTTATAGTTCTGAATTTACAATAGATATTGACGATGCAATTTATCACTATTTAAATGAACAGGGAGCACTATTGGTTAATGATGTTCAATATCAAACTAAAGAGAATGAATATTTTTATAGAAGCATTTTTGTTAATCCTAATTATCTAACTAAGTTTCCAATATTGGATACTCAAAATAAAATTATTGATATTCAAGAATCAGAAAAAAATAGGATGATACTAGTGCCTGAAAAATATAAAAATCAAGAATCAAAAATTAGAGAAATGTATTCTTTAAAGGAGTATTCATATTTAAATTCAGAATTTTCAATTGTGTGGATTAAAAATAACCAAAAAATAAAAACATTCAACCCTGACCAACCATCCATTTCTGATGTAATTGTTTTAGATGTTCTAACTGAAAATAATAGTCATGCACTTGAAAGGCAATTGTCTAAAGGTGATGATTCATCACCTTTAAAGATTCCAAATAATGAACATATAAAACAATACATGCTAGCCTTATTAAAAGAAAATAACTTAAGTGACAATTTACCTTCATTAGTTCCAATAAGTGATATAAGTTTAGTTAAAATTCAATTAAGTCTTGGAAGTGTTAAGAGTAAAAGCTTAGAAGTTTTTATATCTACAATTGTTATGGTTGTCATTATTAGTTATTTAACAATATTCTATTTTAAAATCAACAAAAAAATAATTGTTTTAAAAAGAGTAAATGGTTTTTCCGTGCTAGCAACTTATAGAAACTATTTTTTATTATTAATTGCGCAATATGTAGTTTTGGAGTTTTTTAAAGTAGCAAAAATCATTAATTATGAAATGTTCAATGTTGTTATAATTATTTATTTATTAATTGAATTTTTAATTACAATGACAATGTTGCTGTATTTAGAACGAAAAAATAAAGTGAGTATTTTAGAGGGAGAATAAAATGAATAAGAATGTAATTGAACTTAGAAATATGGGGAAACGCATCAAAAATAAAACCATTTTTGAAGGTATTAACTTTTCTATCCCCTCACAAACAATCACGACGATTTTTGGAGAAAGTGGTTCTGGTAAATCAACACTGTTGAATATAATGGGATTGATAGACAATTATAATGAAGGAGACTATCTTTTGTTTGGAGAAAAATCACCTGCAATAAATTCAAGAAAAGCTTTACTTGATAAGCGTTTTAGACTATCTTATCTATTTCAGAACTTTGGTTTATTGGAAAATCAAACAATTGATTACAATTTGAATATTGGATTACAGTATACTAAACTAACGAAAAAAGAATCAATGGATAAAAAGAAAGAGGCTATGGAGAAAGTACATCTAAATACGAAGTTGTCCACCAAAATATATCAATTATCTGGGGGTGAAAAACAACGTGTAGCTCTAGCGCGAACGATTATAAAGCCCAGTCAATTAATCTTTGCTGATGAGCCTACGGGATCTTTAGATTCAGTAAATAGAGATTTAATTTTTGAATTATTGACAGAACAAAAGAAAGAGGGCAAAACAATTATTTTGGTTTCTCATGATAAAGATATTTTAAAAAAAAGTGATATTCAAATTTTTTTAAAATAAAATAACACATTTACTTTTATTTTAACGAATGTTATAATATGTTTAATTAAGAAGGGGGAAAATTATGAATAAAAAAATTTTATTATTATTATCTATCATGGTAGTTACATTATCAATGCCAGCTGTACAAACAAATGCAGCTGAATTATTAACGTCGATAGCAGATAAAAAAGAAGGTTTTATTAGTTTTGATAAAGATGGTACTATTATCAATTCCAGTCTTCCAGTGAAAAAAGAAAGTATTAATACGAGAGTAGCTCAAAATCTTAGTGGTGGACGTTGGGTATATTATTCTAACCTGGCTAATTGGGGAACTCAAAAAATAGGTAATTCTAATTATATTAATTATACTAGATATCATGGATCTAAAGCTAAAGTCGGATCAAAGGTTGGAATTGCATCTGCTGGAGCTAATTCATACTCATATGCTAGTGCAAAAGGAAATTCAAGAGATACATTTAGTTGTTGGTACAATCCAAATGGTGGTTATTAGTTATAAACAGTATAAATAAAAATAACCTCTAAAAAGTTAGATATATTTGAAACGATTTTTTAGGCTGTATTGCTAATCGTTATGGCTTGTTCGATAAAATTTTATTTTTTTTAACAGTAATGAGAATTACCAAAACACATATCTATATAACTGAGCAACGAATGTATTATTTTTAATTGAATAAATTAGATTTTAACATAAATATTAGAGCGCTAGTTTAACTTGCTCTAGTATTTTTTTGTTTTCCGCACACTAGGAAAGAAATTGATTCGTTTCTAAAAAAATAATAGAGTATGCTGTAACTATCAAATAAAAGGAGTTGGTTGTAAATGAAAACGGTTTTATTAATATGTGGTGGTGGTGCATCAAGTGGCTTTATGGCAGCTAATATGCGAAAAGCAGCTAAAAAAAGAGGTGCAGAAGTTGCCATTTTAGCAAGAAGTGAATCAGAATTGGATGACTATATTGAAAAAATTGATGTGTTATTGATTGGCCCGCATTTAGCTTATATTGAAAATGAGGTTAAAGAAAGAATTGTTCAATCTGGTCGAGATATTTTAGTGAAGGTAATTCCACAAAAAGTTTATGGCATGATGAATGGCAATGAAGCACTGGATTTATTAAATCAAGAATAAAAGGAGAAAAAGATGGAAAAAATAATGAATTTTATGACCAATAGTTTTGCACCTAAAGTAAATAAGGTGACCAAAAATGTTTGGGTTTCAGCAGTTCAAGATTCTGTAATGGCAATTTTACCCTTTATTTTAGTCAGTTCGATGATTACCTTGATATCTCTAGTAAATGAAATTGCCCCTATTTTACCTGATCTATCATTAATCAGTACCTTCACCTTTGGTTTGTCAGGGATTTTTGTAGCTTTTTTACTACCGTATTTTATTTTAGAAAAGAAAAAAATTGGCGATAAAAAAGTATTAGCTGGTTTAACTGGAATTGCCTTGTATTTATTATTGATTTTTCCAGTAATTGGAAATGAAGGCTCAAGTATTACGTTTTCGTTAGAGCGTTTTGGTGCAGTGGGGATGTTTGTTTCAATCGTAATGGGATTATTTGTAGGAGGAATGATGACGCTTTTTTCTAAATGGTCATTTTTTAATAAGGAAGAAACAAGCTTGCCAGATTTCATCGTTGTTTGGTTTGATTCCTTAATTCCAATTGCGTTGATTGTGACAGTCGGTTGGGTTTTTTATCATATTTTACAAATCGATGTTTTTGATTATATTGTTTTGCTATTTGAACCTTTGCAATCACTGGGTCAAAGCTTTTGGGGATTTGTTTTAATGGGTTTTTGTTTAAGTTTTTTATATTCATTTGGAATTAGTACGTGGGTGTTGACGCCTATTTTTACTCCAATTGCATTGAAAGGAATTGCAGATAATGCGGCATTAGTTTCCAAAGGTTCAGAGGCTATTTATATCAATACGCAGGAGACTTTTTATTCAGGATTTTGTGCGTTTGGTGGTGTCGGCTATACGATGATTTTAGCTATTTTGTTGCTAACGGCAAAGTCAGGACGGCTAAAAGCGATTGGTCGAGCAACTTTTTTACCTTCGTTATTCAATATCAATGAGCCACTTGTTTATGGTGCGCCGATTGTTTTTAATCCCATGTTAATGATTCCTTTTTGGTTGAATGGAGTTGTGATACCAGCTATTACGTATCTTGTGTTAAGTATGGGCTGGGTGATGATTCCAGCAAAAGCGTTTCAATTATGGTATTTACCGTACCCAATTTCAACGTATCTAGTAAATGGAGATTTAAAAGGAATTTTATTATTTCTGTTTTTAGCAGGTATTTCTTTGTGTATTTGGTATCCTTTTTTCAAAGTATATGACAATACTGAATTAAAAAATGAACAGCTTGAAAATTAAAAAGAAGATTGTGAAAGGAGTTAAGAGAATGAATGAGCAGATGAATCAAATTTCAATGGAAATTATTTTACATGCTGGAGATGCGCGGAAATTAGTGATGGATGCTTTTGAAAAGATGGGGAATAAAGAGTTTGATGAGGTAAGAGAGTTATTGAAATTAGCTAAAATTGAGATACTAGCAGCTCATAAAGCTCAAACGGAAACGATTCAAGCAGAAGCGAGTGGAACGCAGCATGAGTTTTCTTTATTATTTGCCCATGCGCAAGATACCTTGATGACAATCAGTTCTGAATGGAATATTGCCAATCAGCTAGTTTCGGTAGTTGAAAAATTAACTGAAAAATAGGAGGAAGAACAAGATGATAGAACGAACAGGTTTTCCCAAAAATTTTTTATGGGGTGGCGCAGTTGCTGCTAATCAAATTGAAGGTGGTTTTGAACTTGATGGAAAAGGTTTGAGTGTGGCAGATGTTCATTTATACAATCCAAAAATGGATATTAAAGCGGCAAGCCATGAATCAGACATGACATTAGAAGAGGTTAAACAGCATATGTTAGACCAGAATGGTTACTATCCAAAAAGACATGGGATTGATTTTTATCATACCTATAAGGAGGATCTAAAACTACTTGCAGAAATGGGATTTCAAACTTTTCGTACCTCGATTGATTGGTCACGTATTTTTCCAAATGGAAACGAGATCGAACCTAATCAAAAAGGGTTACAATTTTATGATGAATTAATTGATGAGTGCATTAAATTAGGCATGGAACCGATTATTACGATGCTTCATTATGAAACGCCGCTGAATATTACCTTAGAATATGGAGGATGGCACAATCGTAAAGTGATTGATTTATTTGCCAATTATGGAAAAGTTTTATTAGAGCGCTATCAAAAAAAGGTGAAGTATTGGATTGTAATTAACCAAATTAATTTAGTTCATTTTGAATCTTTTAATTCAATTGCTGTTTGTGAAGATCAGGTTGAGAATATGGAAGAAGCGAAGTATCAAGCGATTCATAATCAATTTGTAGCAACTGCAAAGATTGTAGAAAAAGCAAGAGCCATTAATCCTGCGATGCAAATGGGAACGATGCTAGCTGATTGTACGGCATCCCCCTTTTCATGCAAACCAGAAGATGTTGTACTGGCAATGAAGCGTAATCGGATGCAATATTTTTTCTCAGATGTTCAATTTAGAGGAAGCTATCCAAGCTATATGAGACGATATTTTTCTGAAAATGCAATTAACCTTCATGAAGAATCAGATGATGCTAAATTACTAGCTGAAAACACAATGGATTATTTAGCGATTTCCTATTATTATTCTTCAACAGTTTCAGCTGAGAAAAATACAATGGACCCAGCAGATGTCCTTGTAAACCCATACCTTAAAGAAAATCCGTGGGGTTGGGCAATTGATGCCAAAGGTTTCTACAATTGTCTTTGCCAATACTATGATCGCTATCAAGTCCCATTACTAATTGCTGAAAATGGTTTTGGAATGTATGACAAGGTAGAAACGAATGATGAAATCAATGATGATTATCGGATTGCCTATTTGCGAGCGCATTTGATTGAATTAAAAGAAGCGATTAAAGATGGTGTTGAAATCATTGCATATTGCGCATGGGGACCGATTGACATTGTAAGTTGTTCATCAGCTGAGATGGAGAAGCGTTATGGATTTATCTATGTGGATATTGATAATTTAGGAAAAGGAACAGGCAAGCGTTTGAAAAAGAAAAGTTTTAATTGGTATCAACAAGTAATTGCGACAAATGGCAATTCCCTTTAAGAAAAGTTAGATAGGAAGCTGTCGGACGTGATAACTTCCTATCGATTTATGTAAGGAGGAGATTCTACTGAATAAGAAGATTTCTGAAGAAAACTTAACTTACTATTTATTAAGTCGAAATAGCTGGACGAAGGCATCTGTTATTGCAAATTATTTTCAAGTGACAGAACGAACTGTTCGAAATAAGGTGATGTTAGTCAACAAAGCAGTTGAAAAACCAATAATTGTCTCAAGTAAAGACGGTTATTTGATCGATACGACTCGCTATTATCGGTCTACTAAAGAAACAAAAGCGAAAGAACATTTTCCAGAAACGGTTAAAGAGCGTCAGTCTTTTTTGATGCGAGCCTTATTAACATCGGCAAAAGCACCACTCAATCTTTATGATTTAGCTGAAGAATTGAGTGTTTCAGAAGTAACAATTAAAAGAGATTTGAAGAATATTAAGACGTATTTTTATAATTTTGAGATTGAACTTTATTCAAGAGAAGATAACTATCGGCTGAAAGGAAATGAACTTCAAAAACGAAAGGCAATGACGTACTTACTTTATGAAGAGTCTAAAAAGACCGTCAATCAAGAACAGTTGATTCAAGAGATTTTAGGAGATATTGATTTTAATGATGTGAAAAAAATCGTTGTGGGTACGCTAGAGAGTTATGATTATGTGGTGAATCATTATTCTTTAGCGACTATTTATTTACATTTTGCAGTTGCATTGCAGAGGATTAAAGAAAATAAAAAAATTGAGCCGATCAAAGTTGATAAAGAAATTAAAACCTTAATTGAATATACACTAACTAAAGAAATAACCAGGAAAATTCAAGCAACATTTCAAATTGATTTTTCTGATGCTGAAATTTATCATTTGTCGTTACTGTTTGTTGGCAACACGACATTGGCTAATTATCAGACAATGAGCGTAGAGTTGTTGCAAGAATATATTGGTGTTCAAACAGTTGCAGTTGTTAAAGAGGTACTAGCTGATATTGGGGAAATGTATTATATTCACCTAAGTGATGCCGAATTTACAACAAAGTTTATGATTCATGTTCGAAATCTAATTGATCGATCGACCTTAAGCAAATTATCAAAGAATCCATTGCGAGATGATTTGAAACGCAGCTACCCATTGATTTATGACATCTCAGTATCAATTGCAAGTGAGCTGGAGAAGCGATTGGAAATCCAAGTGAATGAAGATGAAATTGCGTATATTGCGCTACACTTAGGTTCTTATTTAGAATCAATTCCAGATGAGAGGGCTGATATTACGTGTATTGTCGTATGCCCAAAGTATTATGATATTCATCAAGGAATCTTGGAGAAAATCAAAGAACATTTTTCAAAAGAGTTGTTAATCCAAGAAATAGTAACAGATATGAGTTCGAATTGGCAAGTGTTACAGCCTGATTTGGTCATATCGACAATATTAATTTCTGATGAAGGAGAGGGGCATGTCGTGTATGTACATCCCTTTCTAACGAAAAAAGATTTAAGTCATATTACTGAAAAAATTCAGGAAATACACCAAGAGCGTGAGCGTAAAGCGATGGAAGGATATATCCAAAAATTTTTTCAGGCGGAATTATTTTCAACTAAAAAGGATTTTAAAACAAAGGAGGAGGTAATTCGATTTATGACGCAACAATTGTATCATTTTAACTATGTATCACAAGATTTTACAGAAAAGGTATTGGCTAGAGAAGCCCTATCATCGACAGCTTTTAGTGAAGGCGTTGCGGTTCCTCACGCGTTAAAAATGAATGCGTTTAAAACAGGAGTTGCGGTAACGGTGCTAGCGCATCCCATTGATTGGAATGGTACAAAGGTTTCAATAGTGGCTATTTTCGCTGTAAATAAAGACAATCGACCTATTTTTAGTCCGTTATTTGAAAAATTTATTCAAGTGCTTTCAGAAGATGATAACATTCAACAGCTAAAAGAGGTTAAACTTTATTCTGAATTCACCAAAAAGTTGTTGCAATTAATGGATTCTAAAAAGATAGTCTAAATTAAAAGATCAACAGTATCTACAGAAATTTTCTTTAGGTACTGTTGATCTTTTTAAGTAATTCGTTCAATAAAATCTGTACCTGTTTCCTTAGCATACTCAGTCATTACGTTCGTCCAAGCCTCACCTGTTGGATCGCCTGTTTGTTGGAAGATGGTTTTCATTTTTTCTTTTTGAGCCTCACTTATTTGAGCGTCGATGTTCTTTCCTTGCGCGGTTAAATAAATGCGCTTACTCCGTTTATCGGCTTCATTAGGCTTCGTTACAAGCCACTCTTTTTGTAAAAGTTCTTGCATAGGCTTGTTTAATGCCTGTTTTGAAATATCTAATACAGTCAACAATTCATTGACTGTTAAACCAGGCATCCGAGCTACAAAAAATAGAATGCGACGGTGAACTTTACTAATGCCATAGTTTTCTACTAGATCATCTGCCGTTTTGCTAAAAGCGCGATACGCAAAATAAAACAAAGCAAGATTTTTATCAAAGTTAATTGATTCTTGGTCCATCAAAAGCCTCCTTTACTTTATTCATTGTGGTTAGTATACCATAAGTTGCTCAGTTCATTTCAAAAACAATACATAAAAAATAACAGGTATTGGATTATAGGTCAATATAGTTGACTTATAATCTGTTGGAGAATATACTACAAGAGTAGAAATAAGAAGAGGATTTTTAGGAGGCAATAAGATGTACACAGTTGGAGATTATTTGTTAGAACGATTAAGCGAGTTAGGAATCAAAGAAATATTTGGTGTTCCTGGAGATTATAATTTAAAATTTTTAGATCATATTGTAGAGCATCCTAACTTAAAATGGATTGGAAATGCAAATGAATTAAATGCAGCCTATGCAGCAGATGGCTATGCACGAACTAAGGGCGTATCCGCACTGGTGACCACTTTTGGTGTGGGAGAATTAAGCGCGATTAATGGGATTGCAGGTAGCTATGCTGAAAAAGTTCCAGTGATTCAAATCGTTGGATCGCCAACAATGGCTGTTCAAAATGCGCACAAATTAGTCCATCATACATTAGGCGATGGAAAATTTGATCATTTTGAAAATATGCACGAGTCGGTAACAGAAGCAATTGGGAGCTTAACAAAAGAAAATGCTGCTACTGAAATTGATCGTGTATTGAGAGCGGCAGTTTTAAAACGACGTCCTGTTTACTTGAACTTACCTATTGATGTTGCCGAAATGGTGGTTGAAAAACCTAGTGAACCGCTATTACCAAAACAAGCAAGCCTCTCAGCAAGAGAAGTTGAGTTAGTACATGAATTAGAAAAAGTCTTACAACAAGCTAAAAGTCCAGTAGTATTAGCAGGGAATGAACTTGCAAGTTTCCATTTAGAAACCTATTTAGCTGATTTTATTCATAAGTTCCATTTGCCAATCACAACCTTGCCTTTTGGAAAAGGGGTTTTTAATGAAGAAGATGAGCATTATTTAGGTGTTTATGCAGGAAGCCCGACAGAAGAAGGATTGAGAAAACGAGTGGATACGGCTGATTTAGTAGTAGCGTTAGGGGCTAAGTTAACTGATTCCGCCACTTCAGGCTTTAGCTATGATTTTTCTGAAAAGCAATTGTTTTCTTTAGCGAGTGATGAAGTAATTGTTAAAGAAGAACATTTAGAAGGCATCCATTTACCAGCTATAATGAAAGCTTTAAGGTCTATTGATTATCAAGGATATCAAGGTGACATTCAACCAATGGCTCGTTTGAAATCCATTAAACCGACGAATCAATTGTTAACACAACGCCATTTTTGGGAAGCCATTGAAGGCTTTTTAGAAAAAGGAGATACAGCAGTAGCAGAACAAGGAACCTCATTTTTTGGTCTATCAACGGTGCCACTAAAATCAGAAATGAGCTTTATTGGACAACCCTTATGGGGCTCAATTGGCTACACCTTTCCAGCGATGCTAGGAAGTCAGCTAGCAAATCCAAGTAGTCGTCATTTGCTATTTATTGGGGATGGTTCCTTGCAATTAACAATCCAAGAGTTAGGAATGGCACTAAGAGAAAAATTAACACCTATCGTTTTTGTGATTAATAATAATGGCTACACTGTGGAACGTGAAATTCACGGACCAAATGAACTTTACAACGATATTCCCATGTGGGACTATCAAAAATTACCGCTGGTCTTTGGTGGCAGTCAGCAAACGGTCACAACCTATAAAGTAACAACAGAAGTTGAGTTAGCTAATGCACTAAAAGCAGCACGATTAGACAATAATCGATTGCAGTGGATTGAAGTAGTGATGGATCAAACCGATGCTCCAGAGTTGCTTATGAAATTAGGGAAAATCTTTGCAAAACAAAATTCTTAATGAATAAAAGAAAAAGGACAGAAGCTCATTCTGTTCTTTTTTACTGTATGTATAGTAAAATAAATGAAGAAGATAAAAAGGGGGAATAAAGGTGAGTATTGCCAGCAGACAAGCGCTTTTAATTGCGGAGGGAAAAAAATTAGCAGGAGCAAAGGTTGCCTTAAAGGAAGAATGGGGTTCAATGGCCTTTACCGTTGGAGATAAATTATTTGCATTGATGGGTGAAAATAAAGATGGAAAAGAAATTATTACGATTAAAGGCTTGCCAGAAGATAATGAAAGAATTCGCGAGGATTATCAATCGGTTACATATGGGTACTATATGAATAAAACCCATTGGATTTCGATTGATTTAGCAACAACTGAGTTGGAAGATGGACATCTTTTAGAGCTTTTAAAAAAGTCTTATCGTCTGATAGTAGAAAAGTTACCAAAAAAAATTCAGCAAGAACTTCAAGACACTACGAACGTCAATTAACTAAAATGTCATCCGTTCTTAGTAGTTCCCAAAAAATAAAAACGCCACCCAAGAGTCTCTTTTTCTTGAGTGGCGTTTTACTGTGTGTAACTGTTAAAAGTATTTTTTGATAGAATCAATGTCTTTGTATTTTGTTAAAGCGACCATTAACTTAATTCGAGCTTTAGGTCCGTTCAAGCCATTTGTGAAAATGACCCCCATTTCTTTCAATCGTTTTCCACCACCAGCATAATCATACACGTCTTGAGCGACACCGTTAAAGCAACGGGAAACTAAAACGACTGGAATGCCACGATTTAATAGGGTTTCTAACGCAGGTAGAGTATGAGGAGGAAGATTTCCTGCCCCTAACGCTTCAATCACTAAGCCATCTGTTGAGGGATTATCAAGAGCTTGTAACAAACTACCATCCATTCCAGCATAGGCTTTTAATAAATAGACGTTTTGACTGATTGCATTTACTTCAAATTTTTCCTCTGCAATCAATTCTTGGAAGAATAAAACTTTGTTCTTGGCAATCAAGCCGATTGGGCCAAATGTAGGCGTTCTAAAGGTTGCTACATTGGTTGTATGAGTCTTAGTAACGTAGCGAGCCGTATGAATTTCATCATTCATTACGACTAAAACACCCTTGTCTTTGGCTTCTTCACATGTTGCAACCCATACGGCACTTTGAAAATTATACAAACCATCTGAACCGATTTCATTACTAGAACGCATGGCACCAGTTACAACAATTGGAATGTTGTGATCCAATGTAATGTCTAAAAAATAAGCTGTTTCTTCTAGTGTATCCGTTCCATGAGTCACGATTACCCCATCAATGCCTTCATGGGTGATTGCTTTTTCAATGCGGTTTTTTAAAATCAGCATTTCAACAGGCGTCATATGAGGAGAAGGTAGTTGGAAGAGATCTTCTACAACTAAATGTGCCAAATTTTCAAATAAATGCCCTTGATTTAATAAAGGGTTTTCTGAACTAGGAGCTACTTTTCCAGTAGTTTGATCTTCACTCATGGCAATGGTCCCACCAGTGTGTAATACTAAAATATTTTTCACAGCAATTTCCTCCTTGAACAAATTCATATCAGCTTATTTTAGCATAATTTATTTGAAAATACGTCGAAATAAGAAAAAAGTAAGAGGATTCAATTGAATTTTAATAAAAAATAACCCTAAACAAAAGAGTTATTTTGTTTAGGGCTATTTCCCGGGAAATTTTTTTGTTTTTACATAAAAAAGTGAGATGCCAACTAGTGTAGTAAACGTAATACCATACGCTATCTTAGTGAGTAGAGTCGGAACGTAATCGATAGAAATGGTCCCGCTGTCAGTAGATTTAGTATTGACTTGTACGGTATGGTCGTTACTTTCACTGACAGGATAACTTTTACTTTCTGTCCCGTCTTCTTGAATAATTTTATAACGATAGCCATAGTAATAAACTAAAGGAACGTCAATTTTTTGTTCTTTCATATTAAGAAAATAATCAAATGACAAGTTATTTTTTTTCTTTGTAACACGATCCACTAATAAAATATTTTCATCATGTTTAAAAATAGCACCACGGTTTAAAAACATTCTTTTAGAGGTTCCTTTTGGTAAATATTCTCCTGCACCAATGGCACTATGGAGATTTGGTTTCTCAAAATAGTGTTCATCAAATGTAATCACTTCTCTTTGGTAAGGAAACTGGAATGTATAAAAGCCAACATAACCAAACACGCCGAGGATAATAGCTGTTAAGGCAAAGTGTTTGGTTTGTACGGTACGCTCTTGAAAGAAAAGCTGGTACAAAATAGCGGCGCCTCCTAAGGCAAGAAGTTGCGTTGCCAACATATTAAAGCGCCAAGGAAACTGAATTTGATTAAAAAAAGGTAGAATGGGTAAAACCAGTGACCAAAAGAAAGACTTTAATGTTAGAAAGAAGAAACAATAGCCTAAAATTAAACTCGTTTTCATAAAGGCAGATAATTTGATACGATAAATCCAGGCAAATAAACCAATGCTAAGTAACACAAATCCAACAGAGTAAGGTGTATCAATAGTTTGATTAACCATTTTTGTATCAAATAAACTAGCAAGTTCAAACCCTCTGGAATTGATATTAGCAATACTTGTATTCAAAGAAAAACGTGAATGGAACATTTGCTCAAACATTGGGATCCAGTAAAAGGCAGACAATAACAGAGTGATACCAATCGCCTTCAAGGAATTGAGGATACGGTATTTTTCATGCCATAGAAATTTGATTCGAATCAGATAACTGATAATTAAGTAGATGGCTAAAAGTAAACTGGCCAACACATGAGACAAGAAAATTCCTGACATGCCAATCGCTAAATAGGACCATTTTTTCCCATCACCATAAAGCATTTCATGAACGCCAAGGATGGCAAAGGGTAAGAAGATAAAGACTAAGGTTTCGCCAATCGCACCGCGATAAATGGTGTCGATAATTTTGTAGTGACTTGTTGTATAAAGAATGGTTGCGATTAGAGCAAAATATTTTTTAGTAGTTATTTTGTAAGCTGCAAAATACATAGAGGCGGTTGCAGCAAAACCACAACCAACTAAAAATAATTTAAAAGAAGTAATGGTGGAAAAGCCAATTACTTTTAAAAAGGCAGCTGGATAGATAAATAAAGGACAATAAAAAAATCCGATTCCGTAGCCATAATTATTTAGATAATGGGGCGCAATTTTTAACGGGAAAATCCCTTGAATTAGCGCATCTTTAGTAGATTCAATACGGAGCATGTCAAAATAGATATCATCCATTCTGTAAAGGGTTGAATTGAATAAAGGTAAAAAAGAAAAAAGTGTAACAATAGCTAATAAAATAACTATATTTAAATTTTTATTGTTTCTGAAAGACACGAAAAATCACCACCTGTTGCTATTTGTTTTGTTGAATAGATTTAGTTTGATTGGAAAAATAACGAAGTACATGTTTTTTTATAATTAAAATTAGTGTATCGATTTTTAAACTATCCGTCAAACAATCCCACTTAAAGTCAGATTGATTTAATAGGATTCTAATCAATACTCATTTGGGTATTCATTGTTTTTTAAGAGAGTACGTTTGCATTTGTTTTTTTAATAGTTAATATTATTAATCATTATTTTAATTAATAGAATAAATAAGCTATACTACAGGAGAAGGCACTTCTTGAGAACAAAATAAAAATAAAATAAAAGGATGAGAGCAATGAAAAACTTTTTGAAGAAAATACCGATTCCAATGTGTGGCTTGATTTTAGCAATAGTCTCACTAGGGAATTTAATGAAACTCTATCAATATAATTTCGCAGGGAATCTAATTGGAGCTGTTGGGATTGGCCTAGTGATTGTGGTCCTGATAAAAATAGTCCTGACATTTGAGCATACAAAACTAGATTTAAAAAATCCAATTATTGCATCAGTAGCCCCCACCTTTACAATGGCAACGATGGTTGTTGCTACTTATTTAAATGAATTTGTGAAACTTCACCTCTTTGCAACTATTATTTGGTTGATCGCACTCAGTTGTCATATTCTATTAATGCTGTATTTCACACATTATTTTGCTAAAAAATCGACAATTCATTCAGTCTATCCAAGCTGGTTTATTGTATATGTAGGAATTGGCGTAGGTTCTGTAACTAGCTCTGCTTTTTCTCCATTGATTGGTCAGATTGCATTTTGGTCAGCATTATTTATGTACGTGGTGCTACTACCAATTATTATAAAAAAAGTCTACTTTATTAAAAATATGCATGAATCAACCATGCCGTTGATTACGATTATTGCGGCACCTGGCTCATTGTGTTTAGCGGGTTATTTAAATGCGTTTTCGAATCCCAGTGTAGTGGGAGTTACGGTGTTATTAATTTTTTCACAGCTAGTGTATTGCTTTGTATTG
Source organism: Carnobacterium divergens (assembly GCF_900258435.1). Taxonomy (NCBI): domain Bacteria; kingdom Bacillati; phylum Bacillota; class Bacilli; order Lactobacillales; family Carnobacteriaceae; genus Carnobacterium; species Carnobacterium divergens. The sequence goes on from NZ_LT992558.1 coordinate 646,444, forward strand.
TGTCAATTGCCAAAACTATTGACGATTCAATTTTATCCAAGCTATGCAGCCTTTACGTTTCCTTTAGTGATTACCGCAATGGCAGCAACTTTAAGCGATCAATTTTATACAAAAAATAACTATATTGTGCCTATGATTCATGATTTAGCGATATATGAAACTATTTTTGCAGCGATAATTGTTACCTTTGTTTTTATCAAATATATGCACCACTTAGCAACCAAATAAGAGAAACGACAAGGAGGGAAAAAGATGTTCAAACAATTGAAAACTTTTAAATGTGTTTACGAATCGCAAAGCTTTTCAAAAGCGTCGAAAAAAATGTACATTTCACAACCCGCTGTTAGTTCACAAATTAGTTATTTAGAAGAAAAATTAGGCGGAGTCAGACTTTTTAACCGCAATGGTCGAAAGGAAATTACAATCACACCAAGTGGAGACTTACTCTATCAAAAGACCTTAGATTTATTAGACTTATGGCAGGATACAAAAGAACAAGTTTCGGCTCTTAACCAAGAAAATCAAGCCCATTGTCTTTGTAAAATTGGAGCTTCGCAAACGGTTGCCAGTACTATATTTCCTCAAATTTTACCGTGGTTACAAGAAGAGTTTCCTGCAGTAGAATTTGAAGTGATGGTAGCTAACTCGGAAGTAATTTTAGAAAAAGTTGAAAATCGATTTCTACATTTTGGTTTTATTGAAAAAGCGATGTCTACGACGACGTTGTCACGAAGAGAAGTGATGACAGACGAATTGGTTTTAGCTGGAGATCCTTCAAGCTCATTATGGCTATTAAGAGAAGAACATTCAGGCAGTTTTTATTACGCAAATCAGTATTTAGAAAATCAGAATATTACACCAGATAAAAAAGTTGTTCTAGCTAGCAACGAGCTGATTGTGGATTATTTAAAAAAAGGAATGGGGCAAGCGATTATCTCGAAACGTTACATGACAGAGAAGATTCCTTATACTACGTTAGATCAGAACTATGTACGAAATTTTTATTTAGTGAATCGGAAACTTTTTTCAAATGACAGTTATCTAAGTATTCATAATTATTTCCTCAAAATTTTAGAAGGCTTAGAAAAAGGATCACTTGAAAAAGACACCGTTCTGGAAAATAGTTCAACTAAATAAAGGATAATTGAACTATCCCTCGCTTAAAAATGCTATAATAAACCAATCAACGAATTGAAAGAGGTTATTATGGAAAAAGCGACATTTTCAGATTATGAAATAAGTACAGATATCGTCAAGGCATTGAGTGGCTTAGGCTACGCAGTTCCAACGAAAGTCCAAAAAGAAGTTATCCCACTAGCATTAGCAGGAATGGATGTTATTGTAACGTCCCAAACAGGAAGTGGAAAAACAGCAAGTTTTGGCATTCCATTGTGTGAGAAAGTATTATGGGAAGAAAATAAACCTCAAGCATTAGTGCTAGTACCAACAAGAGAACTAGCCTTGCAAGTGAAAGAAGATATTACAAATATTGGTCGTTTCAAACGAATTAAAGCAACGGCTGTTTTCGGGAAAGCTTCTTTTGTTACCCAAAAATCAGAATTAAAACAAAAAAGTCATATTGTAGTCGGTACGCCAGGGCGTGTGTTGGATCATTTAGAAAAAGGCACATTAGCTGTGGATAAGTTACAATATTTAGTTTTAGATGAAGCAGATGAAATGTTAAATATGGGCTTTATCGATCAAGTAGAAGCGATTATTGACTTTCTACCAAAAGCAAATCGCCAAACGCTATTGTTTTCAGCAACAATGCCTAATGATATTCAACGTCTAGCAAGCTCGTATATGTCTGCGGATGCTACATCCGTGACGATTGAAACGACGGCAGCGTCCCAACCGAAAATTTTACAGTCTTATATTGTAGTGGAAGAAGATAAAAAACCGCAACAATTATTAGACTTATTAACTGTGGAAAACCCAGATACGTGCATGATTTTCTGTAACACACAAGAACATGTGAATAACTTATACCAATATTTAAATAAAGAAGGCTTACCTGTGGATAAAATCCATGGTGGCATGGTACAAGAAGATCGCTTTGAAGTAATGGATGACTTTAGACGCGGCAAATTCCGGTATTTAGTAGCAACAGACGTTGCAGCAAGAGGAATTGATGTGGATAGCGTTACTCACGTCATCAACTATGATGTACCTGTTGAAAAGGAAAGCTTTGTCCACAGAACAGGCAGAACTGGCCGCGCTGGGAAGACCGGAATCGCATTGACGTTAGTATTGCCAAAAGAGAAAAACTGGTGGCGCGAGATTCGTGACTATGTAACGGGTGAAATTTTAGAAATTACGCCTCCTAGTCCAAGATTTGTGCTGCGTCATAAAGCGGCATTTGATAAAAAAATCAGCGAACGCCCTCGTTTGAAAAAAGATAAAGGGTTAGCCTTAAGCGAAGATATTTTAAAACTTTATTTTAACGGTGGGAAAAAGAAAAAAATTCGTGCAGTTGATTTTGTCGGAACCTTAACAAGTATTCCTGGAATCACTTCTGAAGACATCGGGATTATTACCATCCAAGAAAATGTGAGTTATGTTGATATTTTAAATGGTAAAGGCATGATTGTTTTAGAAGCGATGAGAAATAAAACCGTTAAAGGTAAGCAATTAAAAGTACACGAAGCTAGAAAATAAATCATTATTAAAAGAGTAAAGGGCCTCTATGTTGATGGCTTCTTTACTCTTTTTCTATGTAGCAATAGTCATCATTAAAGCACGACTAGTTAGAAATATGGTACACTAATGAGTAGAAAACAGAGAAGATGAAAGGAACTACTTATGAATCGTTTAAAATTAAATTGGCGTACAATTGCGACTTTTTTTCAAAGTGCAAAAGAGTCTTCTAAAAATGTGTTGATTGTCCATGGATTTATCTTAATTGTGATGATTCCATTAGTTACAGGCCTAACAAAAATGATTTTAAAAGGAGGGAATATTGCGTACTTATCTTTCGACAATATTTTTCCAATTATCAAAAGTCATCCCTTTGTTTTATTGGGTTTGCTACTGATGATGTGTTTAATGGCATTAATGATATTTTTCGAATTTACTTTTTTATTGTTGAGTATTTATTTTATTCGTAAAAAAGAACCGCTTCATTTAAGGACACTTTTGAGATTGACCTTTCAACAATTTAAGCATGTTTTTGGGAGCGAAATCTTATTTTTACTCTTTTATTTCTTTTTGATTTTACCTTTTGCGGGAATTGGATTTAAAACCGCTTTATTAGCAAAAATAAAAATTCCAGTCTTTATTATGGATTACCTTTTTGAATACCGCTTAATTTTTGTTCCATTATTGGGGTTAGGCTATTTAATTTGTGTCTATATAGGCATTCGTTTGTTGTTGGTCTTGCCGATGATGATCCTGTATCATTTGCCACTAAAAGAAGCCATTAGACGTAGTTGGAAGTTGACAAAGGATCAGTTTTGGACGTTGATTCGAAAATTGATTTTATTAACGGTGGCGCTGTCAATAATGGTAGGGGGAAGTTATCTTGTGATTTTCTTTTTACAAGATTTGATTGAAACCCACTACGCGTCTGCTTCATTAGTAAGTGGGGTTGTTTCATTAACGCTTCTTCAAGTGCTGATTGCAGTAAGAAATATTTTAGCGATGATTATCCTATTTTACTTGATTGTGGATTTGTTAGCCAAAACGACGACAAGTAGCCTTGAGACAGTTAACATCCAGCCAAAATTAACGCCGGTTAAAGGCAATCGCTTTTTAATTTTATTTGGAAATTTAGTTATCGGTAGTTCTGTACTGATTATGATTATGGGGATGAGCCTGTATAACTACGATTACTTATCAAATCGGTCAATTTCAGAACCCCTTCTTATTTCTCATCGAGGCGTTACTAATAAAAATGGGGCACAAAATACAATTGAGGCATTAGAAAAAACGGCTAAAGAAAAGCCCGACTATGTAGAAATGGATATTTTGGAAACAAAGGATCATCAGTTTGTTGTAATGCATGATGTAAAGTTAAAGAATTTAACAGGAAAAAATAAAAAAGTGTATGAGTTAACACTTGCTGAATTACAAAAACTAACTGTTTCAGAGAATGGTCATGAAGCTAAAATTCCTAGTTTTGATGAGTATTTGAAAAAAGCCAATGAATTGAATCAAAAATTATTGATTGAAGTAAAAGTAACCAAAAAAGATTCAAAAGAAATGGTTGAAAATTTTATCCAACGTTATCAAGAGTCTATTTTAAAAAACAATCATATTATCCACAGTATCAGCTATGATGTTGTGGAAGAATTAAAAGAAAAAGCACCACAACTTTATGTAGGATACGTGATGCCGTTTAATTTAATTGGACCACCGGAAACAAAAGCAGATTTTTATTCCGCTGAATATTCCACTCTCACTAGTGATTTTGTCGATGAAGTTCACGAACAGGACAAACAACTTTTTGCATGGGATATCAATGAAGAAAGTAGCGCGAAAAGAATGCTATTTTTTGGAGCGGATGGGTTAATAACGGATCATTTAGTGACCATTAAGGAAATCGTTCAGCATGATTTAACCAATGAGTTGTCATATTCTGATATGTTATTTAATTATTTGTTAGGATTGGATTCATAAAAATAAAAATTTAATAACTAAGTAAAACCACTTGATATAAGTGGTTTTTTTGTTATTTTCAGTCTCTTTTTTATTTAATAAATTGGATATGTAAATAATTATCTATTGATTTTTTGTTATTTATTTGAGAAGATATTCAAGTTGTACAAATAACTAACTGAAGTATCTGTTGGTTTCAACTAAATGTTTTTGTTATTTAAAAGCATGTAATAGATATCGAAATAATTAACCTAGGGTTGTGAGAAACCCCCGTTAATTATCTTTTTTTGCTGGAATTTAATGAAAACAACAATAGAAATTATGAAAATGTACCACAAAAAATAAAAAAGGATGTGTCATGGATGATAAAACGAACAAATAAAGGATTCTCGCTATTTTTGATTTTCGCATTAGTATTTCCGACGATTATTGGAGGGCTAACAGCTGTAACAACGGTTGCCAATGCAACTGAATTAGGCAGAAGTAAGCTAGTGGATAGCGTTAAGTTAGAAAAGACGGAATTATACAATGGCGAACGTATTGGCATTTCGGTTACTTTTTCCGAAAAACCAGGAGTGAAAATTAAAAATGGCGATACGATTACAATGAGTTTGCCACCTGAATTAGTTGGAATTGTTTCATCCGCAGAATTGAAAGATCCAGCAACAGGTAGGGTCTTTGGTGAAGCGAAAATTGTAAAAGATCAAGTTATTTGTACGTTTAATCAAACCGCAGAAGAGCTAATCAATGTTAAAGGCTATTTCTTTTTTAACATTCGTGTCGATAGCCAAACAGAAGGAACGATTTCCAAAACCAACGATTTTGGCGTAGCTGTTGAGCCTATTGATTACACGGTAACAAATGAAAAAGGCGATCCTGGAGTAGTGGAAGATGATCGCTATCCATTTTTTAATAAGTACGGTTACATGTCAGAAGATGGCAGCAATGTAATTACTTGGCAAGTATTCGTTAATCAACCTAAAAAAGAATTAGCGCAAAACGATGGAATGGATAAAATGGTTATAATTGAAGATACATCAGCAAATGACCAAACCTTACTAGCAGACAGTTTTAGATATTTTGTCGAAGATCGAGCTAAAAATTTCCACTGGTTAACGAAAGAAGAATTTCAGCAATATGGAACATTGGAAATTGATTCAACTAACCAGAATCATTTTTCAGTAAAATTACATGCTAAAGAACTGTCAACGAAAAAATTCGGAATTGTTTATGATACGAAAGTGAATGATTTAGGAAAAATAGAGTACAAAAATGATTATAAAGTAAACTATCAAATAACAGGAGAAGAGCAAACCGTTGAAGAAGGAACTTCTGCTACAGAAAATATTAATGCAGGAGCTGGCGGGTCAGGCGACTTACCAGAAAAGGGAAGTGCGCGCCTTGTTAAGTCACTAGAAAATAATGATAGCACCTTCTTATCAGGAATTACATTTGAACTATTTAATAGCCAAAATCAATCCCTAGGTGAATATCAAACAGATGAAAATGGTCAAATCAATGTTAAAGAAATGGCGCTAGGCTCTTATTACTTTAAAGAAACGAAAGCACCAGATCAATTTCAATTTGATGAAAGCAAACAATATCCATTTGAAATTAAAGAGAGTAGCACAACTGGCGAGCTAGTAAAGGTAAGCAATGGAATTAAGAAAACAAGTCTCAACTTAAAAAAAGTCTGGATTGGTCCTGCAAGGGATCAAATTGAAGTGAACATTTATGCAGATGGACGCGATATCAATCAACAAGTAACACTCACGAAAGCATACAATTGGGAATTGCTAGTCACTAATTTGGATCAGTATAATTTAGATGGTACGCCTATTGAATATACGGTTAAAGAAGTAAATGTCCCAGCTGGTTTTGAATCTAGCGTAACAGGAGATGCCACGCAAGGGTTCACCATTACCAATAAAAATATAGAAACCGTTTCAATACCGGTTGCTAAGAAATGGGTTGGACAGCCTTTAGATTCAGTAGAAGTTTATTTGAAAAGAAACAATAAAGTCACAACACAAGTCTTAAAACTTTCAGCTGAAAATAACTGGCAAGCGTCTTTTGATCAATTACCAAAGTATGACAAAGCAGGCAATGAAATTGTTTATTCAATTGTTGAAGCAGATCTAGCAGGTTTTTCGGCATTTTACGAAGGAGATCCAGCAACAGGCTATACCATTACCAACGTAAGAACAGCGTCAATCAGTATCCCTGTTTTGAAAAAATGGGTTGGTCCAGTCGGCAAACCAGTAACACTTGAATTACTTGCAAACGACAAAGAAACAGGCCGTTTTGTTAGAGTCGGACATTCCAATAATTGGCAAAGTCATTTTACTAATTTACCCCAATACGACGAAACAGGCAAAGAAATCTATTATACAGTGTTAGAAAAAGATAAACCAGAAAATTATACTAGCGTTGTAACAGGAGACTCAAGCAATGGGTTTATTGTTACCAATACAAATAGCGAAAAAATTACGATTCCCGTTACCAAGAAATGGTTGGGGCCAATTGGAGAAAAAGCAACCCTTCTGCTGATTCAAGATGGGAAAGCGACTCAACAGACGCTAACGTTAACCAGTCAGGAAAATTGGCAAGGAACATTTTCGGAATTGCCTAAATATGCAGCAGACGGGCATGAAATCAACTATACAATCAAGGAAGAAGCCATTCCAAACTACTCAGCTAGTATTAAAGGGGATGCAAAACAAGGATTTACCGTTACGAATATGAATATGGAAGAAGTTGAAATACCTGTAACTAAAAAGTGGAACGGAGAAAAGCAACCATCTGTTAAAATTTATGCAAAAGCTAACGGGGCATTGTTAAAAGATAGCTTTATTGAGCTATCTGAAAGCAACCACTGGAAAGGTTCGATTAAAGAGTTACCTAAATATAGCCCAGATGGAAAAGAAATCAACTATACAGTCGTTGAAAGCCAATTAGATGGTTATGCTACAACTTATGAAGGAGATGCGTTAAAAGGCTATACAGTGACAAACACAAGAACAGAATCAATAAGCATACCAATTTCAAAAAAATGGGTCGGTCCAATCGGTGGAAATGTGACAATCAATTTACTCACAAATGGCAAAGAAACAGGGAGACAAGCTGTATTAAAGGCAGATCAAAATTGGAAAGCTCGATTCACTAATTTGCCAAAATACGATAGCGAAGGGCAACTTATCCGTTATACGATTAGCGAAGTAAATCCTGAACAGTATGATGTATCAATTACGGGCGATGCAACAGAAGGTTTTGTTGTAACCAATACCAATAATGAAAAAGTCACGATTCCAGTCTCTAAAAAATGGCATGGACCTGTGGGAGACGCTGTCACGATACTTTTATACGACAACCAAAATATCAAATTAAAAGAGTTAACGCTTAATGAAGAAAATAATTGGCAAGGAAAATTTGAGCAATTGCCCAAATATCAAAAAGATGGTTCGCTAATTAATTATTTTGTACGTGAAGAAGCAGTTGAAAATTATCGACCAAGTATTACAGGAAACGTAGAAGAAGGGTATTTAGTGACCAATACCAACACAGAAAAAACAGCAGTAAAAGTTACTAAAAAATGGGTGGGACCTATTGCAGGGCGTATTCAAATTAATTTAGTGAAAGATGGTCAAATGGTCAATCGTTTTGTTAATTTAGATAAAAGCAATCAATGGGAAGCCACATTTGATAGTTTAGATAAATACAACCAAGATGGGACTGAAATTGAGTACACAATTGTTGAAACAGTAGGCTATAAAAATTACGATGAAAAAATAGAAAAACAAGGGAAAAATAACTTTGTTGTAACTAATACAAACAACGAAACGGTTACAATTCCAGTTCAGAAAAAATGGGTTGGGCCAGTAGGAACTGCGGTCACCATTCAACTAGAACAAAATGGTGCAGAGTACCAACAGATTGAATTAAACGCAGCGAATGAATGGAAGAGTTCATTTTCAGAGTTGCCTAAATACGATTCAACAGGAAAAGAATACCGTTATACGATTAAAGAAACAGCGATGGAAAACTATCTAGCTACAATTAGCGGCGATAGCCAACAAGGCTATACGGTTACCAACCAAAACACTGAAACAATCGAAATTCCTGTTACTAAAAATTGGATTGGTCCTGCAAGTGAAGCCGTAACCGTTCACCTTGAGCAAAATAGCGTAGAGTTGAAAAATACCTTAACCTTAACAGCATTAACTGAATGGAAAGGTTCGTTTAAAAATCTTCCGAAATATGACTCTAAAGGGCAAGAATATCGCTACACAATAACCGAAGAAAAAAATGATGCTTATCAAGAAGAAATTACAGGAAATCAGGAAAAAGGATTCAGTGTTACCAATCGCAATATTGAAACACTAGCGATTCCCGTTATCAAAAGATGGCAAGGACCAAAAGCTGATCAAGTTGTTATTTATTTAGAACAAAATGGTACGAAGCAGATGAAGTCATTGATTCTAAACGACAGTACTAACTGGCAAGGAGTCTTTGGAAATTTACCTAAATATGATGAAAATGGACAACTTTATCATTATACGATTGTTGAAGAAGCATTGCCTGGCTATCAAGTAAAAATAACAGGAGACAGTCAGAGTGGTTTTATCGTTACGAATACCTTTATTCCGAGTAAAGAGATTGAAAAGAATCCTAAACAACCAATTATTGAAGATTCGATTCAAAACGAAGAGATTCCATTTCTATTGCCGAATGAAAAACAAATTTTAAAAGAAGACTTTCAGACTAAAAAAGAAGTGAGTTTACCACAGACTGGCGAAATTCAATCAAATCCGATAGGCATGATAATTGGCGGATTTCTATTCGTTATATCACTAGGAGGCTACTGGATAAGCTTTAAGGGTCGATCGTAAAAGGATGTTTCATTCAAACGTTTAAGAGAAATTTAAATAAAAAAATAGACTAGTTGATTTATATGCTGCAAGAGGTGCATAAGACAACTAGTCTATTTTTGTTTAAATGTTTGTTATTGGTATTGTCTTTTTTTTAAATAAAATAAAGCCCCTGAAATTAGACGATTAATCTAATTTTTAGGGGCTTTATATTCTTACTTCGCGTAAAGCGCAGCAACTTGTTCTTGAACATTTTTATCTTCTAAGAAATTATCATAAGTGGTTTCTGAACGATCCACAACACCATTTGGTGAAATTTCAATAATTCGATTTGCAATTGTTTGAATAAATTGGTGATCGTGAGAACCGAATAGAAGTGAACCTTTAAACGCAATTAAACCATCGTTTAATGCCGTAATGGATTCTAAGTCTAAATGGTTGGTAGGGTCATCTAAAACAAGGACGTTTGATTTGCTTAACATCATTTTAGATAACATACAACGAACTTTTTCGCCTCCGGAAAGAACGGAAACTTTTTTCAATACATCTTCACCAGAGAACAACATACGACCTAAGAAGCTACGTAAGAAAGTATTGTCGCTTTCTTCTTTAGAAGCAAATTGACGCAACCAATCAACGATGGTTAAATCGCCATTTTCAAAGTCTGCACTGTTGTCTTTTGGTAAATAAGATTGAGAAGTCGTAACGCCCCATTTAACAGAACCTGTATCAGGTTCCATTTCTCCCATTAAAATTTTAAAGAGAACGGTTATGGCGATATCATTTTGACTGATAAAGGCCGCTTTGTCATCTTTGTTTAATGAGAAGCTGATATTGTCTAAGATTTTAATACCATCAATGGTTTTTGAAACATTTTCAACACGGATTAAATCATTTCCGATTTCACGATCGGGTGTAAATCCAACGAATGGATAACGACGTGAAGAAGGTTGAATATCATCTAATGTGATTTTTTCAAGCATTTTTTTACGTGACGTTGCTTGTTTTGATTTAGAAGCATTCGCACTAAATCGAGCAATAAAGTCTTGTAATTCTTTAATTTGTTCTTCTTTTTTAGAATTTGAATCGGCCATTAAACGTGAAGCCAATTGACTAGATTCTAACCAGAAGTCATAGTTCCCAACATAAAGTTTGATTTTACCAAAGTCAACGTCAGCCATGTGTGTACATACTTTGTTTAAGAAATGACGGTCATGGGAAACAACGATAACGGTATTAGGGAAATTGATTAAGAATTCTTCTAGCCATTCGATTGATTTTTTGTCTAAACCATTGGTAGGCTCATCAAGTAAAAGAACATCAGGCTTGCCAAATAGTGCTTGTGCCAATAACACTTTCACTTTTTGTCCACCAGTTAATTCGCTCATTGTTTTATTTTGCAGAGTCTCATCAATGCCAAGACCTTGTAATAAAACAGCAGCTTCTGGTTCTGCTTCCCAACCGTCTAACTCAGCGAATTCGCCTTCTAGTTCAGCGGCACGAATTCCGTCTTCATCAGAAAAATCTTCTTTCATATAGATGGAATCTTTTTCTTTCATAATGTCATAAAGACGTTTGTGCCCCATAATAACTGTTTCTAACACATTGAATTCTTCGAAATCATAATGATTTTGTTTTAAGACAGTTAAACGTTCACCACTTGACATCGAAACGTCCCCTGTTGAAGGTTGGATTTCACCTGAAAGAATTTTAAGGAAGGTTGATTTACCAGCACCATTTGCACCAATAAGACCATAGCAATTGCCGGGAATGAATTTAATATTAACATCTTCAAATAATTTACGATCTGAAAATAACAGACTAACGTTACTTACTGTAATCATTTATTTTTTTACCTCTTTTCAAATTTGTATCTTATCTATTTTAGCATACTGAGGGGGTAAAAGCGATAAGTTAAGTTGTTTTGTTAAGAAAACGTTCATTTTTATCTGAGTTGAATTCTATAGGAAGAGAAATTTTGATGGCAGATAGTCAACTTTCGCTTGACTGAATATAGAAGTTCGTCTATATTGTAGATAGATACATATCTATGTTAAGGAGGATATTATGGATTACGAAGAATTATCAAAGGTTTTAAAAGCCATTTCAGATCCCAAAAGAATGAAAATCATCGATTTGCTGTCATGTGGTAGTCTGTGTGCATGTGATGTTTTAGATCATTTTGACTTTACCCAACCAACGCTTTCCCATCATATGAAAGTACTGGAAAAGGCTGGGATTGTATCTGTCGAAAAAAAAAGCCAGTGGCATTATTATACGTTAAAAGAGGATAGAGTAGACTCCTTTAGGGCATCCCTGACGGAGTTGTTTGCTAGCACTGAAACCTGTATTTGTATGAAAGAAGAAAGTAGTAGTGATTAAAAAAAATTACGATTTTGTAATTAAAAACGATAGTTGGAGTTGAATGAAATGAATAGTGTAACTAAAAAATTATCCTTATTAGACCGGTATTTAACTTTTTGGATTTTTTTGGCAATGGCAGTCGGAATTGGATTAGGCTTCTTATTTCCAAGTGTCCCTAAGATCATTGACCATTTATCTATCGGAACAACATCCATTCCGATAGCAGTTGGACTAATCTTGATGATGTACCCTCCGCTTGCCAAGGTGAAGTATGAAGAAATGTGGCGTGTCTTTAAGGACTGGAAAGTGTTAGTCTTATCTCTTGTTCAAAATTGGGTGATTGGTCCAATTTTAATGTTTGGTTTAGCAGTTATTTTTTTACGTGATTACCCGGAGTATATGGTAGGGCTGATTATGATTGGTCTTGCTAGATGTATTGCAATGGTGCTGGTTTGGAGTGAGCTTGCACAAGGGGATAATGAATATACGGCAGGCTTAGTGGCTTTTAACTCTGTTTTTCAAATTGTATTTTATTCTGTATTCGCTTATATATTTGTGACGGTCTTACCTAACTGGTTGGGACTTGAAACTCATACCGTTGCAATTACGATGGGTGAAATTGCTAAAAGTGTTTTTATCTATTTAGGGATTCCGTTTATAGCAGGATTTTTATCCCGCGTTCTTTTAATAAGATATAAAGGGAAAAAGTGGTTTGAAGACATTTATTTACCAAAAATTAGTAGCATTACGTTAATAGCGTTATTGTTTACTATTGTGGTAATGTTCTCAGTTAAAGGAGAAAAAGTAATCGAACTCCCTTTGGATGTGGTTAGAATTGCAATCCCATTGTTGTTTTATTTTGTTATTATGTTTTTTATTTCATTTTTTATTTCCAAAAAAATGGGGACCAGTTATCCAATTGCAGCCTCACTTTCTTTCACAGCAGCCAGCAATAATTTCGAGCTAGCGATAGCCGTTGCAGTAGGTGTTTTTGGAATTAACTCTGGGGAAGCTTTTGCGGCTGTAATCGGTCCGTTAGTCGAAGTTCCCGTTTTAATTGGTTTAGTCAATGTTGCATTAAGATTCAAACAAAAATATTTTGATACTAAAGGAGCAAAAGGATGAAGAAAATTTATTTTTTATGTACAGGGAACTCTTGTCGGAGTCAAATAGCTGAAGGATTTGCAAAAAAATATTTCCCTTCTCATTGGGAAGTAAGAAGTGCTGGAATCGAGACCCATGGCTTAAATCCTAAAGCTGTTAAAACAATGAAAGAAGCAGGAATCGACATTACGATGCAAACGTCAGATTTGATTGATCCAGACTTTTTTCAACAAGCAGATTTCATCGTAACCTTATGTGGAGATGCAGCGGATAACTGTCCAATCATTCCAACGACAACCCACTATGAACACTGGGATTTAAGTGATCCAGGTAAGGCAACAGGGACAGATCAAGAAATAGCGGCAGCTTTTTCTAACACAAGAGAGGATATAAAAGAACGAATGATGCAATTAGTTAAACGATTAGCTTAAAATAAAAAGAATCCCCTCTAACTATCTGTTTTCTGGATAGCTAGAAGGGGATTTTTACTTACTAGTCAAAGGTGGTAGTGCGGATAACGTTTTGGTACCAGTTAAAGGACTTTTTCTTTATACGGGTGAAGGTCCCTGTTCCGTCATCGTTTTTATCAACATAGATGAAACCATATCGTTTTTTCATTTCGCCAGTAGTCGCGCTAACTAAGTCGATAGGCCCCCATGTTAAATAACCAAAACACTCTACATAATCTTCAACAATGGCTTTTTTTACTTGTTCAATATGTTGTTCGATATACTCGATGCGATAGTCGTCTTGAATCGTTCCGTCAGTTTCAAGATGATCGATAGCACCTAACCCATTTTCAGTAATGATAATGGGCAAGCTATAGCGACGATAAAGGTAATTTAAAAGATAGCGCAAACCTGTTGGATCAATTGCCCATCCCCATTTACTTTGTTGTAAATAAGGATTTTGAACCCCTCCAAATAAAGTTTCTTCGTTTTCATGGTCTCCTTCATAATGAGCAACACTAGAAGAATAATAATTCAAGCCGATAAAATCAATTTTACCTTGGGCAAAAGCGAGTTCATCTTCTTGGGAAATCGTTAAATCGATTCCAGCTTTTGCATACTCTTTTAATTTATAAGCAGGGAATTTACCCGTACACATGGCGTCGATTTGGTAAAATTCACGATCCGTTTCTTTAAAGGAATTCATCACATTTTTTGGATCGCAATTTAGTGGATAGGCAGGAGTTAAGCCAAAAACACATCCAATTTCAAAGTTTGAATCAATGTCATGGGCTAACTTAACCGCTTTGACGCTGGCTAAGGTCATATGGTAACTGATGGTAGCTAAGGTTTGTTTTTTATTTTTAAGATCAGAGTATTTTAAACCTGAAATAATGTACGTAAAGATATCAGAAGCCTCTGTTTGAGGGTCAATATGATTCATTTCATTGAAAGTCGCCCAGTAACGAACTTTTCCTTTCAATGCATTAAACATGGTTTCGCAATAATTTAAATAGAAATCAATTACTTTTCGATTGGTCCAAGAGCCATAGTTGTTCACTAAATGAACAGGCATTTCGAAGTGATAGAGTGTAACGATCGGTTCAATACCATATTTTAAGAGCTCGTCTACGACATTTTGATAAAATTGGACACCTAGTAAATTAGGCGTTTGCTCGTCTCCTAACGGATAGATGCGAGACCAATCAATTGAGATACGCAAAGCTTTAAATCCCATTTCAGCAAATAAAGCAATATCTTCCTTGTAGTGATGATAAAAATCAATTCCCTCATGAGAAGGATATTTTTTTCCTGCTTCAATTTTAGTACAAATTTCCCGCGGTTGTTCATAAGTTCCCTGTGTGACTAAGTCCATAATGGCAATCCCTTTGCCATCTTGATCCCAAGCCCCTTCGCATTGGTGAGCAGCGATACTGCCCCCCCATAAAAAATCCGTTTTTTTCATTGGAAAGACCTCCTTAAAATAGTATTAAATAGAAAAAATTTTATAAACCGTTTTTCTTTCCAAAAAGCTAGAACACGATTGTAACCATCTCATCATTAAGCACTAATTTCTCATGAATAGCAGGGATGACATCCAAATAATCTGTTGTATTTGTAATAACGACAATAATTGTTGTATCATAGCCTTCTTTTTTTAACCCGTCAAAATCAACTGTAGCTAATAGTTGGCCTGATTTAACTTTGTCTCCAGGTTGAACGATTGTATCAAAATAGGTTCCATCAAGTTCAACAGTATCAACCCCGATGTGAATTAAAATTTCAACCCCTTCTTTTGTTTGAATCCCAATAGCATGTTTAGTAGGAAAGACTACTGTAACTTCACCGTCAACTGGAGAAACGACTTCCGACGTAGAAGGAATAATTCCAATCCCTTTGCCTAGTGCCCCAGTTGAAAAGGCTTGATCTTTTATGTCAGCTAACTGAACAAGTTCCCCTTTAGCAACTGATTGTAGCGTTAATTTTTTTGCAAAGTTGCCTTCTTTTTCTAGAGCAGTTTCTTCCGAGAAGGTTTCTTCTTCGTTTTTAGCAGTGTTCGTTTCTGGAATTCCAAGAATATAAGCCGAAACAGCAGCACCGATAAAAGCAATTAGAACCGCAATCACCATAAATATCAAATTAGAAAAATCTTGATTTTGAGCGTACGAAGGCAGTCCCATTAAGCCCCAAACAATCGAGTAAGTTTTTACGTTCATTAAACCAGCAAACAATCCACCAAGACCGCCACCAATCATTACGGCAATAAAGGGTCTGCGGTATTTAATGAAGGCACCGTAAATTGCAGGTTCTGTTACGCCCATCAAGGCGCTAAAGCTTACCGTTCCAAATAATTGTTTTTGTTTTGATTCTTTTGCTCTTAAAAAATACCCTAGCATTGCTCCAGCAACGGCCAAATCAGAAATGGTTGCAGCTGCTAAGAAAATCGGATCATAACCCATTTCATTCACAAAATTCAGTGCAAGTGGCATCATGAAATTGCCAGCACCCAGCATAATTAAGAAAGGTTGGAAAGCAGCGTAAAGCATTACGACAATCCAACTACCGAAAGTGTCCATTAGTAGTTTAAATAATAAGCCGATGCCGTCTCCAATCCAAATACCGATTGGTCCAAATAAAAGCAGCGTTACTGGTAAACAAATCACCATAATTAGAACAGGATTCAAAAAATAATGTAAAAATTTTGGAATGTATTTGTTTAAAAAGGTGGTTAAATGTCCCATAAACCAAACTGCTAAAATAATTGGGATAAAAGAATTAGCATACGTTGTTTGAGGCAAAGAGATACCGAAAATACTCAATCCTGCAACGCCGTTAATTGACGTTGAAACGAGAGTAGCAGCTAAAGCAACCGCTAAATAAGGGCTTGCTTTTAAACGTTTTGCGCAAGACATCGCAATTAAGATTGGCAAGAAAAAGAAAACTGCTTCGCGAATTGAATTTAACAAAATGTACGTTGGACTTTCTTCTGAAAGAACCCCAGTAATTGTAAACAACGACAAAAATCCAGCAAGTAGGCCTGATGCAATAATGGGTTCAATGACAGGAGTCATTGTTTCAGAGACTAAATCGAGCATTGCTTTTAAGGGGTGCTTTTTTTCTTTAGCAGCTTGGCTGGAATCGGTAGTAGGGTTGATTCCTAACATGCTTACTAATTCAGCATGCACCTCGTTTACGTGGGTTCCAATAATAACTTGATAAGCAACATTGTTTGATACAACATCAATGACGCCATCTATGTTTTTTAACTCTTCTGTTTTTGCTTTTGAACGATCCTTTAAAGTGAATCTCAAGCGCGTCATGCAGTGAACAACCGCTTGAATATTTTCTTTTCCACCTACTAGTTGAATAATAGTTTCATTAAGATTTTGATAAATCATTTTTAGGACTCCTTTTTACTTCGATTGGTTACGCGATGGATATGAAGCATAAGGTACGTCTCTTCATCAATTGAAATCACACACTCATATTTTTCTTGGATATAAACTTTGATTTTTTGGATGCAATCATAGGCATCTGTATAAAGCATTTTGATTTGAGTGTTCAATACTAAGTCACTTTCATCATAGATTTTATCGGTTTGAACACGTTGGATAAAATATTGTAAATGAGTCATTAAGCGCATATAGTTCATCGATTTTTCATCTAGCTTAATTTTAAAGTGGTACTGAATAATTGATAAAATATCCCTCAGACTTTCCATTGAGCGTATAGTTGAATCTAAATTGTTTTTATCCTCTTGCAAATTAACAAAATGCAACGCAATTGAAACGGCTTCATCTTCTGGAAAATGAAGATTGAACTGCTGATTGATCAGGTTCAATGCATAAAGGCCGATATCGAAATGCTGTGGATAGAATTTTTTGACTTCCCATGTTAAGGGACTGCGAATAAATTGTCCTTTGGCAGCACGTTTTAGTGCAAATTCAATATGATCCAGTAAGGTCAAACTTAAATAATCATTTGATTTTTCAGTTAGCTGTTTTTCACCAAATTCAATAATTTGATTGACGAGTGTAATATGGTTAGGGTCCGAATTAGCTAGCAGATAACTGAAGTGCTCCAACATATCATTTGAATCTAATACATAGGTCTTTTCAATTTCAGTTTCTTTAATGGTTTGTCCAACTTTTTTTCTAAAAGCTAACCCTTTCGCATAAACAATTACTTCATTTTTCCCCCTGCTAACGATAGCTACATTGTTGTTTAAAATTTGACTTACTTTCATTTTCTTACTCCTTTCCAGAAAAAAAACTCAAATTACCTAGAAAAGGACTGCTTCTAGGTAATTTGAGTTCTGCCTGCATTAATCAGTAACATACTCTATAAAATGGCTACGTCGCCATAATTGTTTTTTTTCTTAATTCCAGTATAGTTCATGAAACAAGGATAGTCAACGCTTACATTTACATTTCCATATGATTTAAATTTTTAGTCATTTTTTTTTAAGGTTACGACGTTTCTAATAATGTAAAAATATAAAGAGTTAATTCGTCATCTTGCAATAAATGCAGTTGATTTTTATAGTAAATACTCCGATCATAAACACGCCATTTCATCACTTTAGGCAATTGTAAGAAAGGGCTCATTTTCCAGCGAATAAGCAAATGACTTTCTGTTTCAGATTCAGAGACGCTTAAATCTTGGGGGGATTGGTTGAAGGATTTATTTAAGCGAGAAGGCATTTTTTTAATAAAAATTTCCTTTGAACGGTATTGAAAGTCTTGGTTTAATTCGCGATTTTTTGTTTCATAAGAAAATAACTGTCCTTCATTTTGTTTTTGTTTTTCTAAAGAGAGAGGCAAAGGAAACTCTTTAATAAATCGACCCACTTGTTGAAGTTTTGGTTCGGCAGGTTGAATCGAAACTAAATGAAGCTGTTTTTTTATTTTACCAAAGGTTAGAAAAAAACTTTCTTTTAAAGGATTTTCACCATATTGAATCAAATCATTTCCAGACCATTCGCTAGAACTTGCAAAGCTGGCGTTAAGGAGATAAATACCAGTATGAGGTATTTTTGAAGTGTTTTGCAGTGTCCATTTTTTAGTAGCATCATATTCAAATAACCCATTTTCACCAGCAGATAAAGCGATTCTGCCATTTTTTGAAACTGAAATATGTTGAACGGGTTCATCCCATAAGGTAAGTTTAGTTGCATGAGGATCCAGCAACGAATAGGCATAAAATCCAGTGATGTCTGAATAATAAAGAGTATGTTTGAAAATAGCGCTATCTAGTATCGGAAAATTAAACTGCAGTGTTTTTTCTAAGAAAGGTTCTAAATCTGCTAGTGAACTATGGAGATACTCTGTTGAACGAGGTTCATAATAAACGACACGTTCAACTTTATTTAGTGATTTCATCCATTTATTCCAGTCATAAATGGCTAAATTATTTTGGTTATTCCATAAATAAAGATGTCCACTATATAATTGGCAGTCTTGAAATTGACCGTCTATCGTGATTTTGGTTGTGAGAATTTGTTCCATTTCCATTTAGTTCAGCATCCTTTCTTCTCGTGAGGCTTTCTGTAATTCTATTTTAACATTTATATAGAAGAAAATGGGAAAGGAAACAACTTAAAGTGATTCTCCAACTATAATATGTTACCCTTTCGCTATAATTTGTTCCTTTTTTATGAAAAGAGCAGAGGCTATAATGAAAGAGTAATGAAAACGTTTACTAAATCAAGTTTTAAGAAAGGAGAACAGATGAAAAAGAAAGGTTTTTGGTATCATTTCAATAAAAATAAAATGCTTTTATTAATGGCTCTTCCAGGTGCATTATGGCTTATTTTCTTCTTTTACATTCCGGTTTTAGGGAATGTCGTGGCGTTTAAAAACTTTACTTATTCTGATGGTGGATTTTTTAAGAGTTTGCAAGAAAGTCCGTGGGTAGGATTTGATAACTTTAAATTCCTATTTAGCTCGTCGAATGCGTATATTATTACGAGAAATACCGTTCTTTATAATGTGGTCTTTATTATTAGCGGGCTGGTCGTAGCCGTTATGTTTGCCATTATTTTAAGTGAGATTCGTTCGAAGAAGATGGTGAAGGTGTATCAAACATCCATGCTGTTGCCGTATTTCTTATCATGGGTTATCATCAGTTATTTCGTTTATTCCTTCTTAAGCCCAGACAAAGGCTTAGTGAATTCGATCTTAGCAGGTCAAGCAGGGGACGGGATCAATTGGTACAATGAACCGAAATATTGGCCATTTATTTTAGTCTTTATGGGGATTTGGAAAGGTGTCGGTTATAGTAGTATTATCTACTTTGCTTCAATTATGGGGATTGACCCGACATATTATGAAGCAGCAATGATTGATGGTGCAACAAAATGGCAACAAATCAAAAATGTAACCTTGCCTCAATTAGCACCGTTAATGACTATTTTAACGATTTTAGCCGTAGGGAATATTTTTAGAGCTGACTTTGGTCTGTTTTATCAAGTTCCACGAAACTCAGGAGCCTTATACGAGGTAACTTCTGTTTTAGATACGTATATCTATAATGGGTTAACAAGTAGTGGAGATATCGGAATGGCTTCAGCAGCCGGCTTGTATCAATCGGTTGTGGGTTGTATTTTAGTTATTGGCACGAACTTATTGGTTCGCAAATATGACGAGGAATCAGCGCTATTCTAGGAGAGGAGAATCGAAAACATGGAAGAAAAACGTAAAAAGAAAAAAATAAATACAGTAAAGGTGCAAACCTTCGGAAAAAAAGCGGATATTTTCTTTAACATTATTATCGCGCTCTTCGCTTTCTCCTGTATCTTCCCATTTATTTTTGTTATTATTATTTCATTTACAAGTGAAACGTCACTAATAACAGAAGGGTATCGAATCATACCTTCTTCATGGAGTTTTGATGGGTATCGATACCTTTACGAGATGAAAGATCAAATTTTACAAGCGCTATTTATTACGGTTTTTGTAACGGTTGTAGGGACGTTAGTGAACGTGACGTTTACCTCTACGTATGCCTATGCTATTTCAAGAAATTCGTTTCGTTACCGTAAATTTTTCACCGTGTTTGCCTTAGTCACAATGTTATTTAGTGCAGGAATGGTACCAAACTATATCGTAATGACAACGTTATTAAACTTAAAAGATACTGTTTGGGCATTGATTTTGCCAATGGCGTTAAGTCCCTTTAATATCATCGTGATGCGCACCTTCTTTAAACGCTCTGTACCAGATGCGATTATTGAATCAGCAAAAATCGATGGAGCAGGTGAATTACGCGTCTTTATGCAAATCGTATTGCCACTAGCAGTCCCTGGAATTGCAACAATCAGCTTGTTTGCGGCTTTAGGTTATTGGAATGATTGGTTTAATGCATTGCTTTACATTCAAAGTGATAACTTAGTTCCTTTACAATATTTATTAATGAAAATTCAAAGCAATATTGAATATATGTCCCAAAACGCCAACATGAGTTCAGCATTAAGCGGTGGGGCAGCAGCAATTCCAAAAGAAGCAACAAGAATGGCGATGGTTGTTATTTCAACAGTTCCAATCGCATGTAGTTATCCATTTTTCCAAAAATATTTTATCAGTGGTTTGACAATTGGCGGAGTTAAAGAATAATCATAAATGGAGGGTTTAAAATGAACAAAACGTTCAAAAAAATGTTGGTCTCAGGTGCAGCATTTGCACTTCTTGGAGGCGTGTTGGCAGGTTGTGGTGGCTTAAAAGGGGATGCTGGAAAAGCCACAAAAGATGATGATGGCAAAACTTTATTGATGTATCAAATTGGAGACAAGCCAGAAAATTACGATCAATTGATGGAAGTTGCGAATAAGCGTATCAAAGATAAGATTGGCTATAAAGTGAATTTACAATACATTGGTTGGGGCGATTATGAAAAGAAAATGTCAGTGATTACCTCATCAGGTGAAAACTATGATATTGCATTAGCGAAAAACTATGTAGCAAACGCTCAAAAAGGGGCCTATGCTGATTTAACAGATATGCTCCCTAAGTATGCGAAAGAAAGCTACGACATGTTAGATGAAGCTTATATTCAAGGAAATACTGTGAATGGAAAGCTTTACGCAATGCCAGTTAATGGCAACGTGTATGCACAACAAGTTTTATCATTTAACTCAACGTTCCTAGATAAATACAACTTAGATGTTTCAAATGTAAAAACATTGGCAGATATGGAACCAATGTTAAAAGTAATCAAAGAGAAAGAACCGAATGTCGTTCCTGTAGCGGCCGGATCTGGCTGGAGAGTCATCCGTGATATTGAATACGTAATGGACGATAAAGTTCCGTTGGCAGTAGATATTCATGGGGATACAACAAAAATCATTAACCCATATGAAACTGGGGATGGCGTGATTCCAGACCTAAAAACAATGCACAAATTCTATGAGTTAGGTTATGTGGCAAAAGATGCCGCAACAAGCAACACAGACTATAATTTAGAATCAGACACATGGTTTGCTCGTATTGAAACACAAGGCCCATACGATTACGGCGATACTTTATTAACAAGAGCGGCTCAAAAACCAATCGTATCTAGACCGATTACAAGTCCAATCAAAAATACTGCCAATGCACGTATGGCAAACTTCGTAGTATCAAATAATTCTAAAAACAAAGAAAAATCAGTTGAACTTTTAAACCTATTAAACTCTGATCCTGAATTATTAAATGGCTTAGTTTACGGAATTGAAGACGAAACTTGGAAAAAATTAGACAATGATCGCGTTGAGTTATTAAAAGCATATGGACCAAAAAATCATATGTCTGCATGGAATACAGGAAACAATGAAATTGTTTACCTTGAAAAATCAATTACAGATGAACAAATCGAGAAAAGAAAAGACAGCATTGAAAATGCTGAAAAATCTCCATTACTTGGCTTTAATTTTGTAACGGATAATGTGAAAACAGAATTAACCAATATCAATAATGTCATGAGTCAATATTTAGATGGATTGCACACCGGAACATTGGATCCTGATAAAGCTCTACCAGAAATGAATCAAAAATTAAACGGTGCTGGGCTTGAAAAAGTAAAAGCAGAAATGCAAAAACAATTTGATGAATTTAACAAATCAAAAAAATAAGAACATGCAAAAGAGCACCTGTCAGTTATTGACGGGTCTCTTTGCATTTTATTAGAGGGAGTATACAAATATGATAGCAAAAGGACTAGAAACAGGTTTTAACAGAGTGTACTATTTAATTAAATTGAGCTTGTACTTCTGGGGGTTAAGCTTAAGCGGCTTAATGGTAGTTGGTTTTGTGCCAGCTCTCTTGACCTTAACGG
This sequence comes from Carnobacterium divergens, assembly GCF_900258435.1. NCBI lineage: Bacteria > Bacillati > Bacillota > Bacilli > Lactobacillales > Carnobacteriaceae > Carnobacterium > Carnobacterium divergens. The sequence continues at coordinate 669,134 of NZ_LT992558.1, forward strand.
AGATTCATCAAGAAGCAGCTTGGAATTATAAAGAATTAACCTGGAAAAAAAGTTGGGCGCTATTTAAAGCGTATATTATTAGAGGGAACCAAATGATGTTGATTTTTGGAAGTACTATTTTATTTTTGTTATTAAATTTATATCTATCAGTTCAAACACAGGGATTTATCTTTGTGGTAATTGACTTTTTGATTATAGCTGTCTTATTTTTAATGATAAATGTCTTTATTTTAAGTATACTGATAACGGTTACGTATGAAATCAATCTATCTAATACTTTAAAATTAGCATTTATCACATTTTTTACAAGTTTAAAAGAATGCCTAGTTGCAGGAATTTGTTTAGTTGTGATTTGGACGATTACTTATCGTTATCCTGGACTTATTTTATTTATCAGTGTCGGCTTAAGCGTTGCGGTTGTCAATCAAGTAACAACTAAAATTTTTAATCGTTTAAAGATTGAATCCATTTAATGGCGAAAGGAGAAGTGTGATGAAAAGCAAACAGAATCAAATTTACTCCCTATTAAAAATATACTCAATGATTTTGATTGTTGGCGTCACTGTTTTCTCTTTAGTCGTTAGTTATACCATTTCTAAGAAGAACAACGAAGAAGCCAAACAGGTTACAGTAGATATTTCCAATCGAATCGATGCCATTTTAGTTGAAGATGAAAAAAAGGCCGCACGTATGGCGACAGAGTTGACATCCAATCCTTTACGCATCGAGAATTTATATCGCTATTTCCAACTGGACTATCAACAGTATCTTAGTTATACCTTAGACATCAGTCAAGACTATAACATGTATATTTACCTACCCAAAGAAATTGAACACATGTATTACTTAGACGAATCCATTCAATCTGTTGCTATTTCGTTAAATGAATTTAAGGAAGTGTATTCATCAACTTTGACTAACAAGCAAGGCATCAAACTGGAGGAATTTCCAAAAGACACCGGAGTAATGATTCCAAAATTATTAAACAATCCAGATACATCAAAATATATCGGTACGTTTTATTTATCATTGAGTGTAGAGGAATTTAACAAAGCTGTTACAAATAATAGCCAACAAACAGAATCGGAAACCTTTATTTTTTCAAACACGAATCGCTTGATCTACTCAAGAAAAACAAAAGAAAAGGATTCTCCACTAGAATCAGAACTAATTCAACAAATGAACGATCATTCAAAAATTCAACCATCGAAACTAAAAGAATCGTATTTTATGACACAATTAAAAACAAAAGAAGGGTATCAAATTTATACTTTTGTCCCTAAAAAATCAGTATTTTTAAAGTCAGCTAAAAGCTTTCTGTGGTTGTTTTTATTTAGTTTGATCATTGATAGTATCTTACTGCTAACACTTTTTAAATTATTTGGAAAGTATGTTCGACAAGTAGAAGATATTTTACTATCAATCAATGAAATTACCAAAGGTAAAATCGAGAATCGGATTGAAGTCAATCACAAGCAAGCTGAAATGAAACAAATCTCGATTGGAATCAACCAGATGTTAGATAGCATTCAAACCTATTTAAAGGATATCTATGAGCTGGAAATCAAACAAAAAGATGCGGACATGCGAGCGTTACAATCGCAAATCAATCCTCATTTTTTGTATAATACACTAGAGTACATTCGGATGTCTGCTGTCAGTGAAGGTGCAGATGAACTGGCAGAGGTTGTATACAATTTTGCAGCCTTGTTACGCAATAATATTTCACAAGAAAAAACAGTCACATTAGAAAATGAATTGAAATTTTGTGAAAAATACGTTTACCTTTACCAAATGCGTTACCCAGAAAGCATCGCCTATTCTTTTTCAATCGAAGAATCTATAAAAAGCTTACCTATTCCAAAATTTGCGATTCAACCTCTAATTGAAAACTATTTCCAACATGGCATCGATTATTTAAAAATGGAAAATGCAATAGGAGTGAAGGCCTATCGTGAAAACGAGGAGATTGTAATTAAAATCAGTGACAATGGTTTAGGAATGTCTGAAATCCAGTATGGAGCAATCAATGAAGCCTTGGCTTTTAATCATGAGGTAAAAGTCAATTCAGTAGGCATTCACAATGTGAACACACGGCTAAGACTGTATTACGGCTCATCCTACCATATGAAGTATTTCCCAACCAAAAATGGTGGAACAACGATTGTCATACGTTTTAAAGACAAAGGAGAACAAACTTAAAGGAGCTTGCTTATGTATAAAGTGTTAATTGTAGACGATGAGTATATGATTTTGATGGGATTAAAAAAACTAATTGACTGGGAAAGCTTAAATTTGACCATCGTAGGTACTGCTAAAAATGGTCAAGAGGCACTTGATTTTGTAGTTGCCAATCCAGTGGATATCGTCCTAACGGATGTGACCATGCCACTTTTATCAGGGATAGAATTTATTAAAGAAGCCCAACGCTTAAATCAACAATTTAAAACAATTATTCTTTCAGGCTACCAAGAATTTGACTATATTAAGGAGGGCATGCAACTGGGAGCTGCCAATTATTTAGTGAAACCAGTGGATAAAATCGAACTAAAAGAGACCTTATTAAAACTAATTAATGAACTGGATTCTCAAAAAGAAAATTTTCAAAATGAAGACTTGCTGTATCGGAGCATGCTAAATGATTGGTTACTAAATACCGTTGATTATGACGCCTTAAATAGGTGGGCTACTTCAAGCGGAAGAACAATCGTTAGCGAGAATTATCAAGTAGTACTTTTTAAAATTAAACCAAAAGAACAAGAGAGCTTAAAAAAAGAATTGCTTTCAAACAGTCACTATTTATTTTTCATGGTTTCTGAAACTGAACTGGCAGTGATTGTAATGGATTCTCGAAAAGACGAATTGATGTTTGACTTAACTACTAAAATGCAAGACAACGTATTGGTTTTTGAAGGAACCGTTGTTGCAACGATGGAGGAAGTAGGAGGAAGTTATCAAACAGCTAAAGGGAAATTAGAGACCTTCACCTTCTATGATAAGGATATTTTAATCGTAGAAAAGGAGAAATCAAGCCAATTCCTACCGGAGTCCTTTAAACAGTTTACAGAGGTATTAGCATTGCAAGACTTGACCAAAATTAAAGCAGCCATGCAAGAAATTTTAACCCATTTTGAGCAAAATGTGGAACAACCAAAAATGGTGAAACAGCATGCTAATTTACTCTTAATGCACCTTCATTTACAATTTACCTTCATTGAAAACACCCTTTTTCAAGAAAAAATAAATGAGGTGAATCAGGCTAAAAAACTAAAAGATGTAGAAAACATCTTATTAGAAATGCTTCAAATAATCGAATTAGATGAGCATTTAGTTATCTACAGTCCCATTACGCAACAAGTGATTGAACTAGTCCAAACGAGCTACCGTGAAGATTTGAATTTAAAAATGATTGCAAAAAAATTACATGTCAACGTGATGTACTTAGGACAGCTATTTAAAAAAGAAACGAAAAAAAGCTTTTCAACTTACTTAAACGACTACCGGATTAAGTTAGCTCAAAATCTCTTACTGCATTCAACGGATCCAATTAATGATATTGCCTTAAACGTGGGCTACCAAAGCTCCGGTTATTTTTATAAGAACTTTAAGAAAAAGTGTGGCGTTTCACCGAAGGAATTTAGAGAACATTATTTGAATCGGAAATGATATTTTTTTACGAATGATCAACTAAAAAGCACTAGATATTTAAGGATTCCTTAAATATCTAGTGCTTTTAGTTGTATTAATTTAAATGAATGATATTTATTTCATAAAGACAAATATTTTATTTCCTTTTGTATAAATATCATAGTAGGCATTTGTTATTTCTAATTTTTTATCTGTTTTTTTAAAATCAGAAAAATCAAAGGGCTCAATATTTACATTTAAATTTGAATAGGTATTAAATAAAACAAAATTTGGCCAATAAGGTGCTGAATTACTAGGAACTAAACTACCTAAAATCGGATAATTACTTTGACTATTAAGAACAACTGGAGAATCTTTAAATAATGCATTTACTAATACGTTCTTCCGATCATCGTTCACAATATTTTTTAAGTCTGTTGTTAAAATAGTACTTTGTCTTTCAAAGGAATCTTTTTGGTAGCTTAACATTGATGCATAAGTGAACGGGAATGAAAGCATATAGTACATAAACAAAAGGGCCATAAGTTTTGTAATAAAATTAATTGGTTTATTTTTCGATTTAGCTGTCATCAATATTAGTGATATACCAAGAAAAGCGCCAAATCCATGCATGTAGCGAGGTCTTGCAGTTGCTAGAGGTTCTGTAAATATAAGGAAAACACCGTAGCTAAAAATAAAGGCAATTCCGAGATAAAGTAATGCAAACGTAAAGCTTTTCAAAATGGAAGTTTCAGAACGTACAATACTTGATACTGTAAATAGAATAATAAAAATCAAATAAAACAATATCCAAATACTGGCACTTTGATGATAAATAGTAGAGCCATAAATATAGATATTTTTAACAAAAGTTACAGGTAGATCAATTATATTTGAAGTGGAAAATATACCACCTCGTTCTGCTAAGGCGGGGTTGAATTTCATTTCAATAGCGTAAGCACCCATTGCAATTACAAATGCAACACCTGCAAGAAAAAGTTTTTTGAATAATTGACCGAAAGGAACATTCGTTAAAGTATCTCTATAAAATAACGCTAATGCCATAACAATGTAGACACCAGAAGAAGCTTGATAAGTATTACACATCAAAAATACTCCTATTACTGATAAGAAAAAGAAATATTTCTTATTTCCTTTCCACCACAGAAAAGGAAAAATAGAAAAAAGAATACTTAGTGCCATGTAAGGACTATCAAAGCGAAAACTAATGCATTCTAAGAACCATGGATTAAGACCAATCAAAGATGAAGAAATTAAAGGAACCCAATCCATTTTTTTGTTATTTAATATATATACCGCAAGGATACTAGAAGTAGCTAGAATTAACCCAGTTAAAATGTGGGTTGTTAGACCCATATCTGTGAGATGTCGACTACCTTGAACGGCCCACGATGCTAGTTCACTCCCCCATCGAGAATACGACCAAGCAAAGCTAGTATCTCCATGTATTTGTCGAGACACATCGTCAATATATGGGAAATTTACAATTCCAATAGAAAGAATAGCCATTTGATAAATAAATATAATAGAAATAAGTTTCCAATTATTCTCAATAAGCCAATTTTTAAATGTTTGTGTTTGATGAACTATTTTGTGCTCAGTAACAGATTGTGTAGTCATGTGTAATTCTCCTTTTATTGAATATATGCTTATTAATTTAAGACTCTTTATGATAGCATACTGCATTTTTGGTTGCACCGATTTTATTTATTGAATCCTATTAAAAAAAACGATAATTTGTCTAAAAACCGCTTTAATTTGTTACTAGTTTCAAGTAAACAAACCCGTTAAACTTAATCTAAAGAGTCTGTTTTTGAACAGATTCTCTTTCCACCAACGCAACAGGAACAATTTTTGAAAATTTTTGATTAGTATTGTCGCGCTCAGTTAATTGTTGAACCAAAGACTCGGCTGCTAAAAAGCCAATTTGATAAAAATTTTGTTCGACAGTTGTGAGCTGTGGGGAAACTAAATCAGTCATTTGGATGTTATCAAAGCCAATCAACGAAAGATCATTTGGAATATCTAGTTTGAGTTTTTTAGCTTCTGCTAATAAACGCATGGCAATAATGTCGTTTTCAGCAATAATGCAAGTGAAGCCAGTCCGTTTAATTTCTAAAAGGTATTCTTGTAAGGAAGCAGCATCCAATTGTTTGATGAATTTTTTATTTGTTAACCCATCTGAATAGTCTTGAATTTTAGCGTCGTGGAGAGCTTTTAAATAGCCTAAGTAACGATCACGAACGGAAGTGTTTTCTAGCAAATCGATCGTGGACAAATAGGCGATTTTTGTGTGGCCCATTTTGAGGGCGTAGTTAGCAGCTAGCGCACCTCCATTAAAGTTATCTGAAGTTATGGAAGGAATATCCGTCCCTTCTAGCTTTTTATCCAGCATGACGATTGGGAAGCCATTTAGATGCTGACGGTAAAGTAAGTCGATGGAATTGATTGGGTTTTCTGGATAAATAATCAGTCCGTCGTATTTATCTTCTTTTAAATTCTGCAGCAATTCACGTTGCCGCGTAGGGCTTCCTTCAGTTGCGTGGATGGTTAATTGATAGGGTGTTTTTTCTAAGTAATCTGTTGCCCCTTGTACGTAATATTCTAAACCTGCGGCTTGAGAAAAAGGCAACATAAAAGCAAGTTCATACGTTTGAGGAAGGGATTGACTTTGGTAGATTACAAAGCTTCCTTTTCCGGCAGTTCGTTCAATTAATCCATCGCTTTCAAGCTCCATTAAAGCACGTTTAGCTGTAATCCTGCTTACTTGATAAGTTTCAGTTAACTCCATTTCAGTAGGAACCTGCGTCCCATAGGAATAGTGTTGATTTAAAATAGCGTTTTTTAAGTCGAGATAAATGACTTTGTAAAGAGGTTCTTTTTTCATCTTAAAAGCTCCTTAGTTGTTTTAAATGGTATAGTTCTTGCTTTATTAATATATCATTTATTCCAGTTAAAAGAAAGCGAAAGAAATAAAATAAGAGATTTTAGTTAAATTCAGTAGAAAGTGTAGACAATATAAATGATATATCATATAATTGTTATATAACTAAAAATGATATAAGAGGAGCGAATAAAATGGTTTATCAAGAAATCCCTACATCAGTTAAAAATTTTATGAATACGATTACAGAAAAGTGCCAAGAGCATCCACGTTGGGCAGAGAATTTTAACGCTTGTTTTGCAAATACATTGCTAACAACCGTTAAACGCCAAGAAGATGGAATGACCTTTGTTTTAACAGGAGATATTCCAGCGATGTGGTTACGTGATTCAACAGCGCAAGTTCGTCCTTATTTAGCCATCGCAAAAGAAGATTCAGATATTGGAGATATGATTGAAGGGTTAGTAGAAAAACAATTTCACTATATTCAGTTAGACCCTTACGCAAACGCTTTCAACGAAACAGCCAATCACGCCGGTCATCAAACGGATCATACGAAGATGAATCCATGGATTTGGGAACGCAAATATGAAATTGATTCCTTATGCTACCCACTTCAACTAAGCTACTTATTATGGAAAGCAACTGGCCGAACCACTCAATTCAATCAAACGTTTAAAGCAGCAGTGAATGAAGTTTTAACAGTCTGGGAAATTGAACAAGATCATAATCGATCTGCGTATCAATTTGAACGCGACACTACAAGAGAAGAAGACACGTTAGTAAATAGAGGTCGAGGAACAGAAGTTGCGCCAACAGGTATGACGTGGTCTGGTTTTAGACCAAGTGATGATCGCTGTATTTATCATTACCTAGTTCCGTCTAATATGTTTGCTGTGGTTGTTTTGGACTATTTAAAAGAAATTTTTGAGACGATTTTAAAAGAAGAAGAACTGATTCCTCGAATCACAGCTTTACGAGAAGCCATTCAAGAAGGTATTGAAAAATATGGGAAAACAACGAATAAAGCAGGTGAAACAGTTTTTGCATATGAAGTAGATGGTCTAGGAAATGCTAGCTTAATGGATGATTCCAATGTGCCTAATTTATTAGCCGCTCCTTATTTGGGCTATTGTTCGCCAGAAGATGAAGTCTATTTAACAACCAGAAAAACCCTGTTGAGCAGTGAGAATCCTTTCTTTTATGAAGGTGAATTTGCGAAAGGAATCGGAAGCTCCCACACACCAGAAAACTACATTTGGCCAATTGCGATGGCAATGGAAGGGTTGACGACTTCTGATAAGTCAGAAAAAGAACGAATTTTAAATACGCTAGTTGCAACAGACGGCGGGACGAATTTAATGCATGAAGGCTTTGATGTTAATGACCCAAATCAGTACACTAGAGAGTGGTTTTCATGGGCAAACATGATGTTTTGCGAGTTAGTAATGGATTACTTTGATATTCAAATCGAGAAGTAGAAAGGAATGGAAAGCATGAAAAAAGTATCAATTATTGCCCATAGTCACTGGGATCGAGAATGGTATTTACCCTACGAACAGCACCATATGCGATTAGTAGAATTAATGGATGATTTGCTTGAGTTATTTGAAACGGATCCTGATTTTGACAGTTTCCATTTAGATGGACAAACGATTATTTTAGACGACTATTTACAAGTCCGACCAGAAAAAAAAGCATTAGTCCAAAAATACATTACAGAAGGAAAATTAAAAATTGGTCCCTTCTACATTTTGCAAGACGATTTCTTAACGAGCAGTGAATCCAACACCCGCAATATGCTGATTGGTATGGATGAAAGTAAAAAATGGGGAGTACCCGTTCAACTTGGTTATTTTCCAGATACTTTTGGAAATATGGGGCAAACTCCGCAGATGATGAAGCAAGCTGGGCTAGATGTTGCGGCATTTGGTCGAGGAGTGAAGCCAACAGGTTTTGATAATGTAGTGATTAATGATGAAAAATATGCTTCTCAATACTCAGAAATGTGGTGGGAAGGTCCAGATGGTTCTAAGATTTTAGGTCTATTGTTTGCCAATTGGTACAGCAATGGAAATGAAATTCCAGTTGAAAAAGAAGCCGCAAAAGCCTTTTGGGCGAAAAAATTAGCAGATGCAGAAACCTATGCATCGACGGATCACCTATTAATGATGAATGGTTGCGATCATCAACCCGTTCAAAAAGATTTATCAAAAGCCATCGCAGTAGCCAATGAATTGTATCCAGAGATTGAATTTGTGCATACTGATTTTGATACGTATTTAACGGGACTCAAAGAAGCCTTACCTGCTGATTTAAGTACCGTCACTGGAGAATTGACTTCACAAGAGACTGACGGCTGGTATACGTTGGCGAACACTGCTTCTGCACGGATCTATTTAAAACAATGGAATACTCGTGTTTCAAGACAATTAGAAAATATTGCAGAGCCTTTAGCAACAATGGCTTATGAAGTGACAAAAGAGTATCCACACGATTCATTGCGTTACGCATGGAAAACATTGATGCAAAACCATCCACACGATAGTATCTGTGGTTGTAGTGTGGATGAGGTTCATCGGGAAATGATGCCACGTTTTGAAAAAGCCAATGAAGTTGGAAAATTTGTTGCCGATGAAGCAGCACGCCAATTAATAGCTGCTATTGATACAGCGAGTTTACCGGAAAATGGAATTCCATTTGTTGTATTTAACACGAATGGTTCAGAAAAAACAGGTCTAGCAACGATTCGTTTGGAAATTAAACGCTTGCCATTTGCTAGTGGTTTGCCAGAAACCCTCTATCAAACGTTAAAAGCAGAAGATTTCCCTACGTTTAGTGTAAAAAACAGCAAAGGAGAAGTTGTTTTAGCTGAAATTAAAGATGATGGAGTTGAGTTCGGATACGATTTACCAAAAGATCGCTTTAGACAGCCCTTTATGGCACGATATGCACGAGTTGAAATTCCAATGGAAGCCATGACAGGTTTGAGCTGGGAAACATTTATGTTAGTAGAAACAGAAAAAAATCTGCAAGAAGCGTCAGACGAACTTATTAACGAGCTCGAAGGCACAATGGAAAATGAGTACCTTAAAGTTACGATTGCTTCTAATGGCATCTTGACGGTTCTTGATAAGGAAACGAATCACACCTATCACGACTTATTGAATTTTGAAGATGTCGGAGATTTAGGAAATGAATACATTTTTAAACAACCTGCTAATGATCAACCGATTTATTCTAAAAATAGTCAAGCGACAGTCAAGACTCTTAATAATACAGCCAGCTATGGAGAAATTGAAGTTACCCAACAATTGGACATTCCAATTTCAATGGATGAGCGCTTAGAAGAAGAACAAAAAGCGGTTGTTGAATTCCGTTATCGTAAAGCAGAACGCAGTAAAAAACTTGCTCCGTTTACTCTAACCACTAAAATTTTATTAGAAAAAGGTAGCAGACAACTAAAATTCACCACTCACTTTGATAACCAAATGAAAGATCATCGACTTCGTGTTCTTTTCCCAACAGGAATTGAGACAACGGTTCATTATGCTGATAGTATTTATGAAGTTGTTGAAAGACCTAATACCACCGATAGTGCGTGGGAAAATCCAACGAATGCACAACATCAGCATGCTTTTGTGAACGTAAAAGATCAGCGTCAAGGTGTAACCGTAGCTAATTTTGGTTTAAATGAGTACGAAATTTTACCTGAAGACACAACCATTGCTTTAACCCTATTACGTAGCGTCGGAGAGCTTGGAGATTGGGGATATTTTCCAACGCCAGAAGCGCAATGCCTAGGAGAACAGGTTGTCGAGTATGCCCTATCTTTCCACGGCTCAGCGAATGCCGTTCAGACATATCATGAAGCAATGACGTTCCAAGTTCCGTTTAGTACGTATCAAACGGATCGTCATCAAGGGTCATTGCCGCTAACCCATTGTTTTGCGGATTTAGAAGGCGAAAAAGTTGCCTTAACGGCCTTTAAACGAAATGAAGCTACTTCTGAAATCGTTACACGAGTGTATAATTTAACAAATGAGCAAACAACGTTTAACTTAACGATTCCTAATCAAATTCCTCATGTTTGTAATTTAATTGAAGAAATATCTGATGCTAAGCCGACAAAAGTAGTAGCTCCTTATGAAATTATTAGCTATCGTTGGCAAAAAGGCAATTAAACACGAGTGAAAAAACACTATTTTCTATAGTGTTTTTTCGCTATAAATTGCGAATTTAATAGAATCATGTAAAATAAAAGAAACGAATTCTTTAGGAGGAACGTAGATGGCAATTTTAGCTTTTGACTTAGGCGGAACGGCAGTGAAATACGGAATTTGGGAAAACAATCAGTTGCAAGAAATCAGCAGTTTTAGTACCCCAACTTCTTTTGATGAATTAGAAGAAAAAATGAAAGCGGTTTTAAAAGAGCTTGAATTAAAATATGAAATAGCGGGTATTGGGATTAGTGCACCAGGCACAGTAGACACTCAAAAAGGTGAAATTGGGGGAATCAGCGCCATTCCTTATATTCATCGTTTTCCCATCAAAGCCCATTTTGAGCACAGCTTTAAGCGACCTGTGACAATTGAAAATGACGCCAACTGCGCTGCCCTAGCTGAAATGTGGCAAGGCGCTGGTAAGGGAAAGAAAAATGTATTGTTTGTTGTCATTGGTACAGGAATTGGCGGAGCAGTAATCATGGAAGGGAAGTTGCAAAAGGGGAAACATCTTTATGGCGGTGAATTTGGTTTAATGATTTTGGATCGTGGAGAAAGCTTTAGCGAGCTAGGAACAGCAGCCAATATGGCGAAACGTTATTCAGAAAAAAAAGGAACACTCTATACAGGGGAAGAGGTTTTTGAAAGAGCCAATCAAGGAGAAGAAGATGCCTTGGAAGCTGTTCATGAATTTTATCACTATTTAACAGTCGGGCTGTATAATTTACAATTCACAGTAGATCCAGAATTGATTATTATTGGTGGCGGAATTTCAAAAAAAGAAGAGCTTTATCCTGAAATCAACCAGCGAATGGAAGTCTTATTAGCTAAAAATGAGCTGAAAGACTTTGTCCCTCAAGTGGTCCCTTGTGTGTATCGAAATGATGCGAATTTGGTAGGGGCAGTTGCGGTATTTAGTGAGCGTTATCCGAGTTTAAACTAAAAAAACATTGAGCTAATTCAATTAGCTCAATGTTTTTTTAGTTGGATTCAGAAATTGAGAAAGGAACTTCTTTAGTTGAATAGTCATGGTAAGTTGGCGCTAGTCCTAATGTAAAATGAAGGCTTGCTCCCTCTAGTAAGGTTTGATGAGTTAAAAATAGAGGGCGATGGTCTTGTTGATTCACTTTCAAATTGGCAACAAAATTTGCTTGGGGAACGTTATTGTCTGTTTCAATCGTCAAAGCCTTTCCATTTGGCAAGTGTATCTTAACTGAATCAAACAATGGAATGCCAAGGACATATTCCCCACTACCTGGCGTTACTGGATAAAAGCCAAGAGCACTAAAGACAAACCAACCAGACATGCTCCCATTATCTTCATCCCCTGGAAAGCCATCAAAACCGCTATTAAACAAGCGTGTCATGAGTTGTTTCACTACAACTTGAGTGGAAGCAGGTTGCCCTACATAATTAAACAAGTAAGGCAAATGGAAGCTAGGTTGATTTGAAAGAGCCAACTGACCATAATCAACAGCGGCCATTTCACTCATTTCATGAATTTCAAAACCATAGCCAAGCACATCAAATTCAGGCGGTTGGTTGCACAAATCAGTTATTTTTTTGAAGAAGGCTTCTTTTGAGCCATAAAGCTTGATTAAACCTGCAAAATCCTGGTAGACAGCAAAACTATTTTGCCATGCGCTGCCTTCTGCGTAATCAAGACCCCAGTTCAGATCGTTAAAATGTGGTCTGAATTCCCCTTTTGTATTTTTCGCCCGCATCAAGCCAGAAGCAGGATCAAATAAATTTTGATAATTTAAAGCATTTGAGCGGTACGTTTTAGCCAACTCGGTTTTTCCTAATAAATCAGCTACTTGGCTAATACAAAAATCACTATACGCATAATCCAAGGTGTGGTTCACACTTTCATGATGATCCAGTGGAACGTAGCCATATTTCAGGTAATCGGTTGTCCCTCTTCGACCATAATTTGGATCGTTACTTTGAGTCGTAGCAGCATGGAGCATGGCAGATAAAAATTCTTCTAGTTGAACTTGATTAACGAGACCTTTCACTGCAGCGTCAGCAATAACAGCATCTACCAAGGTTCCTGGCATCAGTCCGCGTTCATCAGGTGAAAGCCATTTAGGTAAGTAGCCTGTTTCGCGATAGGAAGTGAGCAAACCCTCCAAAATTTCTTGATATTCAGTAGGAGCAATCAAAGAATAGAGAGGGTAGACGGTTTTGTAAGTATCCCAAAAACCATTATTTGTGTACAAAATACCATTAGCGACTTTTTTAGTAGTTGTATTGTAGTGAATCGGTTGATTATCTAATGTAAGCTCGTAGAATTTTTGTGGAAATAAAAACATTCGGTACAAGCAAGTGTAAAAAGTTTTCACCTGTTCTTGATTGGAGCTTTGAACCTCAATTTTAGATAGATAATGAGTCCAACGATCTGCTGCAAGGGTCTTTAAAGCTGCAAATGAATGTTCAGCTAGTTCACGTTGGTAATTTAATTGAGCCTGCTCAATACTGATATAAGAAGTGGCTAATTTAATAGATACCTGTTGATTCGACAATGTCAAAAAGCGAAGAATAAAAGCTTGATCTTGCCCGTTTAATTCAGTAGCTGAGATAAAGTCATCGCCATTAAAGTAGCCCGTTTTAGCTAAGTCAATAGAAGCATCAAAAGTCATTGTGAAGTAGAGTTTAAAATGTTCATCTAAACAACCTGAGAAATTTGAAATAAAACCGGTTAACGTCGAAGTTTCAACATCAAGTTGATAAGAGGATTTGCCAGGTGCTTGTAAAATAAAGCCAGGATCATCTTTTTGTGGATAGGTTAGTTTTAAACTGGCGCCGCGTTCAGTAGGGGTCAATTCAGTTGTAATTTGATAGCGCTGTTGCTTTATTTTTAAATAGTGAGGTTGAAAAATAGCTTCTTCAGGTCGATAGGAGCTTTGATAGCTAAACACATCTCCTTTTAAATAGGTTCCTGTAACCGGTGTCATTAAGATATGTGCAAAATCGCCCATCCAAGGACTTGGTTGATGGCTAATTCGAATTCCTTGAAAGGTGCGGTGAAGTGGATTGAAAAACCAACTAGATTCATGATTGGTTTGCGGAACATAATGATTCATTCCAAAAGGCAAACTTGTGTAAGGTAAGGTATTTCCATTTGAAAAACTGTGACTGTTATGAGTACCTTGTCGTGTGTCAATAGACTCTAGCATAATAAAACCTCTCTTTTTGTTTTATTTGATATATCAATACAACTATTTTAACATATCTATAAAAGGTTTGTAAGGTGTTTGTTAAATGTTGTATTTCTTTTTAATGATATATCATTAAAAAGGGCTGAACTAAAATTTTTTTTAATAATTTTTCGGTAAAAATAAAGTTGAAAAGATGATTGTTATTATTTTTATATTTGGTATAATCAAGCTTAGATTTCAGGAATGCTATTATCAATAAAACAAATCGAAATGGTTTCAAGGAAAGTTTCAAATTCACAAAGCAAGTCAAAATTCAATTAAAAGAGGATCAGAAAAATGGAAGTAAATCATGACAGAAGAAGTCATATGAACAAAGTAACACTAGGTGGAATTTTAGTTGCGTTAGGTGTTGTTTATGGCGATATCGGAACGTCACCACTTTATGTAATGAAAGCTATTGTAAAAGGAAATGGTGGTTTAGCTAATATTTCCGAAAACTTTATTTTAGGTTCAGTTTCACTCGTATTTTGGACGATTACCATTTTAACAACCATTAAATACGTCTTAATTACGTTACGGGCAGATAACCATGGTGAAGGTGGGATTTTCTCCTTATATACTTTAGTTCGAAAGCAAGCCAAATGGCTCATCGTTCCAGCTATGATTGGGGGCGCCACGCTCTTAGCAGACGGAATGCTCACCCCGGCGGTAACAGTAACGTCAGCCATTGAAGGATTAAAAGAGATACCGGTCTTTAGTTCGTTCTTTGGTGAAAACCAACATATAATTATCGTAATTGTAATTACGATTATCAGTGCCTTATTTTTAATTCAACGTTTTGGATCGGAAACTGTTGGGAAAATGTTTGGACCAATTATGATGGTTTGGTTTACAACCTTAGCTATTTTTGGGATTGTGAATATTACAAGAGACGTGACGTTGTTTAGAGCATTGTCCCCACACTATGCAATCGCAGTTCTTTTTAGCGATGAAAATAAAATGGGATTTTTCATTTTAGGTGGTGTTTTCCTAGCAACAACAGGTGCAGAAGCGTTGTATTCTGATTTGGGACATGCGGGAAGAAAAAACATTTACGCAACATGGGGCTTTGTAAAATTAAGTCTAGTTTTAAATTATTTTGGTCAAGCTGCATGGTTATTAGATGCCAAAAATGATCCTCGATTATTAGCAATGAAAGATATGAACCCTTTCTTTCAAATGATGCCAAAACAATTCTTGATTTATGGTGTCGTAATCGCTACATTAGCCGCAATCATAGCCTCACAAGCCTTGATTTCTGGTTCGTATACACTTGTTTCAGAAGCCATTAAATTGAATCTATTGCCACGTCTTCACAGTCGCTACCCATCAAGTTCAAAAGGACAAGTTTACATTTCAACAGTCAATACAATCCTTTGGGCAGTGTGCGTAGGAGTGGTGTTATTCTTTAGAAGTTCTGATCGAATGGAGGCCGCCTATGGTTTAGCCATTACGGTCACTATGTTGATGACGACTATTTTATTGTACAATTATTTGATTAAAATTCATTGTCCAAAATGGGTTGCAATGGGAATGTTGCTTTTCTTTGGCGCTTTTGAATTTTCATTCTTCCTATCAAGTGCCGTTAAATTTATGCATGGTGGTTTTGTGACGGTGATTATAGCACTGGCTATTCTGTTTGTGATGTTTATCTGCATTCGCAGCTACAAAATTAAAATGCGCTTGTTGGAAAATGTTCCATTAGCAGATTATGAAGATCAGTTGGTGCAATTAACTCATGACGCAGATCGGACAAAATATGCAACAAACTTAGTTTATTTAACCAACTGTGCCAAACCCGGACAAGTAGAATCTAAAATTATGTATTCTATCTTAGATAAACGACCAAAACGCGCAGATGTGTATTGGTTTGTAAATGTGGTTGTAACAGACGAACCCTATACTGCAGAGTACACCGTAGACAACATTGGTGGAACGGATTATATGATTAAAATTCAGCTGAAATTAGGGTTTAGAGTCAATCAAAAACTCAATGTATTCTTACGACAAATCGTAACAGAATTAGTTGAAAGTGGCGAAGTAGACATTCAATCAAGAAACTATACAACCATTCCAGGACGTAAAGTCGGCGATTTTCGCTTTATCTTGATTCAAGAACAACTTTCCATGGAAACAGAATTAAACAGCTTTGAAACCTTTATAATGCAAGCGAAACTTATGCTGAAACGTCATACAGTTGAACCCGAAAAATGGTTTGGCTTAAATGCAAGTGACGTTGAAATCGAATACGTGCCACTATTCTTAGGGAAGCGGAAAGATTTAGTGTTAAAACGAGTAGCGAAGTAACGTGACATATAAAGCTATAAAAGACGATACAACCTTTAAATAGATGGTTGTATCGTTTTTTTTTCACATAATAAATCAGCTAAAAAAATGGTTGCGTTTTCAAAAAACATATGCTAACATAAAGACAATTAAGAACAGGCATGTGACTGGTAATGCAGGCAGGACCTAAATAAAGTATTTTTCAAAAAAGAGTTTCATTTTGATGAATGCAGTATTTAGATTCTGCCTGTTTTTTTGCGTAGTGTTTGGCCAATACTACGTAACTACTTATAAAGGAGAAATTGTGATGAACTATAAAGAAACTGCTGTATCGATTCTATCGCTAATTGGCGGAAAAGAAAATGTATCACACCTTGAGCATTGCTCGACTCGATTACGTTTTACGTTAAAAGATAATACTAAAATAGAAACTGAAAAACTTGAAAAAATTGATGGCGTCATTGGAGTTCGTCAAAATGTTCAATGTCAAGTCATTATCGGCAATGATGTTGTTGAAGTTTACGATGAAATGAAAGCTTTGTTAGGAGAACTATCAGAATCAGGCAGTTCAACTGAAAAACAAAAATGGGGAGCCGTAATATTAGATTTTATTATTTCTATTTTTCAGCCCCTTATTCCAGCCATTGCTGGTGGAGGTATTTTAAAATCATTATTGTTGCTTGCTTCTGTTACTGGAGTAATGAGCGATCAAAGCCAGACCTACCAAATTCTTAACTTAATCGGAGGTGCACCGCTTTATTTTTTACCTATTTTGGTTGCTATGACAACGGCAAATAAATTAAAAGTAAACCAGCTAGTTGCCGTATCAGCTGTAGGGGCACTGATTTTGCCAGAACTGTCTACTTTATTGACAGAAGGAGCTACTTTTTTAGGCTTTGGTATAACGAATATTGCCTATGCTTCTCAAGTGTTTCCAGCAATTTTAACGGTATTATTTTATGCGCAGGTAGAAAAACTAGTTACCAACTATTCACCAAAGCCCATTCGAATTTTCTTTGTTCCAATGATGAGTTTATTGATTACAGTACCAGTCGCACTACTTGTTTTAGGCCCATTAGGTTATAATGTTGGGACTGTTTTTTCTACAGCAATCATTTGGCTTTATTCTCGCTTGGGTTGGGTTGCTACAGGAGTATTGGCAGCAGGCTTGCCTTTTATGGTAGTGACGGGTATGCACAAAGCCATGATTCCATATGCTGTTTCTTCAATAAGTGAAATTGGAGCGGAACTCCTTTACTTACCTGCTTCATTAGCTCATAACATTGCGGAATCTGGGGCCTGTTTTGCTGTAAGTATTAAAACAAAAGATCAAAAGCTACGTTCTACCGCGATATCTGCAGCAATTTCAGCACTCTTTGGGATTACAGAACCAGCTTTATATGGCGTAACCATTTTAAATAAACGTGTGTTGTATAGTGTGATGTTTGCAAGTTTAGTCGGAGGTAGTTTTGCAGGGATTATGGCCATTAAAGCTTTTGCATTGGTAGGACCTGGTTTAGCTAGCATTACGATGTTTGTCGATAAAGTAAATCCAATGAACTTAATTTGGGCATTTGTCACAGTAGGTATTTCCTTTGTAATTGGATTTATAGCTGTACTAGTTAGCTACAAAGATGAGGTTGAATTAGAAAAAGCTGATGAGGTCAACGAAGCTTCTAACACAGACGCTGAACAATTAATCAGTCCAGTCGCAGGACAAATTATTTCTTTGAGTGAAGTCAAAGACGATGTCTTTTCAAGTGGGTTAATGGGAGATGGACTTGCGATCATTCCAGACGATAATGTATTGATTGCACCAGAAGACGGTGAAATTACCATGGTATTTGAAACAAAACATGCTTTAGGATTTAAAACAACTAATGGAGCAGAAATTCTATTTCACATTGGTCTAAATACCGTACAATTAGGTGGAGAAGGATTTGAAGCATTTGTACAAGTGGGGGATAAGGTCGTGAAAGGACAAAAATTGATTGAATTCAATCTGGAAAAAATTAAATCAGCTGGATTTGATCCAACGATTGTCTGTGTTGTAACAAATAAGGAAGCCTACACGGTTAAAACGTCTCATCAATCTGAGATGGTTACGAACCAGACGGATGTCTTATCCATTGTACCAATTATATAACAGAAAAAACGTGAAAATAGGAGGATATTATGAAAATTAAAAACACATTTCCAAAGAATTTTTTATGGGGTGGCGCAATTGCTGCCAATCAAGTAGAGGGGGGCTGGAATGTTGATGGAAAGGGCTTATCTGTAGCGGATATTGCTAGTTACAAACCACATGTAGATAATAAAGATTATGCAGC
This sequence comes from Carnobacterium divergens, assembly GCF_900258435.1. Lineage (NCBI taxonomy): Bacteria > Bacillati > Bacillota > Bacilli > Lactobacillales > Carnobacteriaceae > Carnobacterium > Carnobacterium divergens. The sequence goes on from NZ_LT992558.1 coordinate 687,705, forward strand.
TCATATGGATATTTCCACTTCAACAATTGAATCAGCGATGGCTGATAAAACAGACAAATGGTACCCAAAACGTCGAGGAATTGACTTTTATCATCGCTACAAAGAGGATTTGGCATTGTTTAGCGAACTAGGATTTAAAACTTTACGTTTGTCTATCGCGTGGACACGTCTCTTTCCAACAGGTGAAGAAGAACAACCAAACGAAAAAGGAATCGCCTTTTATCGTAGTGTATTTAAAGAGATGCAACGCCTAGGAATCAAACCAATTGTTACGCTGTCCCACTACGAGATGCCATTATCTCTTAGTTTAAAGTACAATGGATGGGTCAATCGTCGAGTGATAGATGATTTTGTTCGTTTTGCAACCGTTTGTTTCGAAGAATTTGGTGAATACGTTGATTACTGGTTGACGTTTAATGAAATTGATAGTATTCATCGTCATCCATTTACAACAGCTGGGATTGTGCCAGACAAGTGTCAACCTGGAAAAGAAGAGCAAGAAATCTATCAAGCATTGCATCATCAATTTGTTGCAAGTGCATTAGTAACAAAAATAGCGCATGAAATTAATCAAGAAAACAAAGTAGGCTGTATGTTGACTAAGTTAATGACCTATCCACTAACTTGTGATCCTCTTGATGTTGAACTTACATTAAAGAAAAATTTAGAAAATAATTTTTATACGGATGTTCAAGTGAAGGGAGAATATCCTAAAATGATTGAAGTTGCTTTAAAAAATAAAGGAATTAACATTAAAATAACTCCAGAAGAACGACAAATTTTGAGAGAAAATACGGTTGATTTTCTTTCGTTCAGTTATTATATGTCGATGGCAGAGTCTGGAGATCCTAAAGCGGAAAGAACTCCTGGTAATACTGTTTTAGGTGTTAAAAATCCATATCTACCATCAACAGACTGGGGATGGCAAATTGATCCCAAAGGACTAAAAATTGCCTTGATTGAATTATACGATCGCTATCAGCTACCGTTGATGATTGTAGAAAACGGAATGGGATCTGTTGATACGGTTGAAGAGGGACATATTCACGATCCCTATCGAATTGCTTATTTTAAAGCACATTTTCAACAAATGAAAGAAGCTATTGATGAGGGGGTCGATTTGATAGGATACACGAGTTGGGCGCCGATTGATTTAGTCAGCGCAGGAACATCTCAAATGTCAAAACGTTACGGATTCATCTATGTTGATGCAGATGATGAAGGAAATGGCACATACAATCGCTCTAAAAAAGATTCCTTTGACTGGTATCAAGAGGTTATTGCCACAAATGGTGGAAGTTTAGAGGAGTAGTAGACAAGGAGAGGATCTGGATGATCTTAGTAAAAAAAGTATTGAATTCAAGTGTAGTTCTTGTGGAAAAAGAAGGACAAGAAATGATTGCTCTAGGGAAAGGAATCGGTTACGGTAAAAAAAGGGGCGATTTTATTTCCGATTCAGTAGTTGACCAAATTTTCTTGCCAATAGAAGAGCAGAAGTCTTCACAATTTGCTGAACTAGTTGATGAAATTCCAATGAAATTTTTTGAAATCACGAAAGAAATTGTTTCGATTGCAGAAGAAGAGTTAGCTGTATCACTGAATACAAGTATTTATTTAACCCTTTCCGATCACTTGCATTTTGCAGTTGAACGTAGTGAGAAGGGATTAAATACTTCGAATCGATTGTATTGGGAAATTAAAAATTACTATCCAAAAGAGCTTCATATTGGTGAGATTGCTTTAAACAAAATGAAAACGAGCTATCAAATTGAGCTACCAATTGAAGAAGCTTCAAATATTGCTTTTCATTTAATTAATGCTCAATCCGACAACCACGAGGACAAAGATGGGTTAAAAAAAGCTAAATTGGTTGGAACAATCGTTAACATGGTCCGCTATTCACTACGACAAGAAATTGATACAAATTCAGTACATTATACACGTTTTATCACCCATGTCCGCTTTTTTGTTGATCGTTTTTTTTCCGATGGTCTGCTTCAAGAAAAGGAAGATGAATTGTACCGTCAAATGTGGTCTTTATATCCAGGTGCAATGGAAATTGCAACAAAAGTTAAAAATTATATCGATCAAAGCTACCATACACAAATACCGGAAAATGAATTGGTTTACCTTGGTGTTCATATTAATCGTTTGATGAATCATTCTGCGATTGAAAATGATTAGTGTCTGATTAAATGATTCAACAAGTCTTGATTTGAAGTCAAGGCTTGTTTTTTTTAGCAAAGAAGATAAGAATAGCGATGACAACTAGTCTTGCTCAAAATAGTTAAAGACATTTTAACGAAATAAAGTTTTTTATTGACTAATGCCATCGACTCTCCTATTCTAAAGATACTACATAAAACGAAGGGAGAGACTATGAAAGCAAAAGGTCCGTTGTATATCGAAGTTGCTGAAAATATCAAATCTGCTATTTTAAATGGGGTTTACCCTGTTGGCACGCAAATCCCTACTGAAAATGAACTAGAACAAACCTTTAATGTTAGTAAAATCACGGTTCGTAAAGCGATTGAAATTTTATCGAATGAAGGCTACGTGGAAAAGAAAAGTGGCAAAGGGACAACTGTATTAAGTGATCGATTATTTAATAAACTGTCTAAAGCAGCCTCATTTTCTAGTATGATTGAAGCATCCGGTCACCATTTAACCAAAGAAATTTTAGCCGTAGAAAAAGTGAAACTAACCGTCGATCAAACAGAGCTAACCCAAATTTTTGGCAAACAAGCCTTTAAATTGACACGTTTTTATCGTTTAGATGAGGAACCGTATATTTACTTTGAACATTACTTGCCAACTTTAGGAAATGAAAAAAACCTGATTCAAATGGAACAAATTTCTTTGTATAAATGGTTAGCTAGTCACCAAAAGGTGGTTGCTCGATTTCAAGATAGCTTTTCAGTGGAGGAAGTAAGCCAAGAAATTAAAACCTTGTTAGCCACCGATCAAAGCCACTTATTAAAACGAAAGCGAACTTCATATAGTCAAACAGGAGAAATCATTGAAATTTCGTATGCACTTTATGACACAATCAAGTATCCTTATTTGATTGAATATGAAATTTAATCCCTAATAAGGACGAAAAACAGCACAAAAAGCCGCGGCTTAGTGCTGTTTTTTTTGTTCTTCATTTATTTAAAAAGAAAAGTCATGCAAGAAGTTAAAAAGAAAATAAAAAAACTGCACTTATTCAAGTGCAATCATCTACTATTGTATTTCAGCATAGATACCGATATATTTGGAATGTAAAGGGTTTCAATAAAGTGCTGAAGAAAGAAAGGATTGAGCAAGATGCAGCTATCAAAACGACAAATCAAAATAATCTTAGCCTTATTGGATTTAGAAAACGCCATTACAACCAAAGAATTAGCGGAACAGTTTCAAATGAGTATTCGCACAATCAAGTATGATTTAGACGCAATCAAAACATGGTTTACAAAAAAAGACAGTTTATTGTGTACACAGCGAAACAAAGGAATCTGGCTAGACGTGACAGATTCCAAAAGAATCGAATTAAAAAATGAACTGTTGCAAGTTGAGCGTTATGAATTGTATCCAGATCAAGAAATTAGAATACATCAAATGATTACGATTCTATGCTTGCAAACCACTTATTTAACCACCCAACAGCTTGCAGATGATTTAAAAGTCAGTAAAAGCACCATTGTAGCAGATTTAGAAAAATTAGAACAGGTCTTAATGAGCTATCAATTGCAATTGATTCGAAAGAACTATTTTGGTTACACCATCGTAGGAGCAGAAAATCAGATTCGGCTGTTGCTAGAATTTATTATTCAAAAAGGAATTACGGATTACGATATTTACAATATTATGAACGTGATCACCAATCCCACTGAAGAAAGCAATCATCAGTTGAAATTAGCCATTCATAGCCAAATGCAACAGATCTACCAAGTGACCTTATTTGAAATCTCAAAAATCGTGAATCAAGAAGTGTTAGAGCAGTTCAATTATAGCGAAATTTTATCGATTATTTTACGCGTAACCATTGCGACTGCCAGAATGAATATCAATCACACCATTGAAAGCTATAAAATATTGCCCAATCAAGGACTATTGGAAACGAAAAAAGAATTGCCATTCTTATTGATGCGACAAGTTTTTAGTTCCTATGAATTTCCAATATTGGAAGATGAGTACATTTATATCTTTAGTGATGTTTTAATGGCTTATGAAGAACACAATATAGCCGATTTAACGAGACAGATGATTGCATTTGTCAGCGAAAAAGAAGAGGTTGCATTCAATGGAGACCAGCAATTATTTACCAATTTATTCGCCCATTTATCATTGAAGCTGCATAAAAAATACTTGTTTGTAAATGAGTACAATCCCTTTACAGAAGATATTAAGCAACGGTATCCTTCCTTATTTCAAACGATTAGTGATGCTTGTCAAAAAGAAATTTCTAAATCCGTATCGATTATTAACGATTCTTTTATTTCGTACATTGCCTTGCATTTTCTCGTGTCATTTGAAAAATTAACGATCAATCAGACGATTGTGAGAATCGTTTACATTTGTTCTACCGGTTTAGGAGTGACGAGTCTCATTCAACAACGAATTATGGAAGAAGTTCCAAACGTTGAGATTGCTAGCTTTGCTTCTGTTTTAAAAGTAAAAGAAGTCCTTCAAGAAGTAGAGCCCGATTTAGTTGTGAGTATTTTTCCATTAGAAGATATACAACTGCCCTTCGTTAAAGTCAATCCCATCCCAACTAAATCAGATATCGCAACCATTCGTAAAATGGTAGAAGGAATTTTACAAGGAAATTCAAACAAAACAACGACAAAATTTTTGGCAAGTAAAGGAAAACCAAGTCAAAACGGAATTGAAGAAGAAAGCAGAGAATTAATTTTAATGGGATTTCTGGTATATGAGGAACTAATAAAATTATTTAATCAACGTATCCAAGAAGAATACGAAGCAGCCTTTTTACTACATGTCTATATGATGGTTCATCGAATTTATTTTCAATCGCAATATGAAAATGAAGGCAATGTAGCACCAGATTCATTACTTAATTATCAAGAAGAAGTTGCTGAAATTGAAAGCATTATGGCAAAAAATAAGTTGCCAATTAACAAAGCTGAAATCACAGCTTTATTACAATACCTAACCATTTAGGAGGAATAGATTTTGGGAAATCAAGTGACACAAGCGGTTGAAGAAATCATTTTAGCAAGTCACGACTCTGTTGCAACAAGAAAAATAATAGATTTTACGTTAGCAAAATTACGCACATTTGAAATTGTACCAACGGAAGTTCAATTGGTTGTATTAGCGAATCATTTAGGCGAAATGATTCGTCGTTCACAAACGAACGAACGAATGATGCGTGTTGATCCGTTGATGTTTAGCGAGGTTTCTAAGGAGGCACTGGCCCTTTCTCAAGCAGTCGTAAAAGAAGTTGGAAATTTAGCTGTTGATGAAAAATATGTTTTATCGATTCATTTTGAAACAGCAAGACAAAATAAATTGAATTAACTAAATGAAATACAAACAATAATACTAGGAGGCAACAATTATGATAACAGTAGTCATTGCAGATCGATTAGGAAAAGGACAAAATGTCGCAAAAGGAGTAGAAGCAGCAGGAGGAAAAGCTGTTGTAGTACCAGGAATGGGGGCTGATATGCGTTTGGGTGACGTGATGCAACAAGAGCAAGCCGATTTAGGTATTTCATTTTGTGGCAGTGGAGGCGCTGGCGCGTTAACAGCAGCAACGAAATATGGCTATCCAGAACGACATGGCATGCGCTCAGTCGAAGAGGGAATCACGGCAATCAATGATGGAAAAACTGTTTTAGGCTTTGGTTTCATGGACCAAGAAGAATTAGGGAAACGGATTGTTGAAACGTATTTAAAAAAAATTGGATCCTAATAGAATAAAAAACACAAGAGGAGGAGATCCATTTGTCAGAAGTCAGATGCAAAAAAAGACAGGTGATTCGAGTAGAGGGAACGGGTAAAGAAAAAACACAAGCTTTTGCAAGTGCCTTAAATAGCATTCATACAAAAGTATTAAAGGAAAGCAATGAAGTTGTGCTACGTATTGAACCGCTAGATGTTCAGGTTCTTGTTGCAGAAGAAGAAACTTTTATAGAAAAATTTCTATTCTTGTTCTTACCCAGGACAAGAGTTACTTACCGTGTCGTTTTAAATGTTGAGATTGAAGTAACCTTAATCGAAATGGAGAAAGTAACCTTTGTCCAAAAAAAGATTTCTGATCCAAATGGTGTCTCCAATCCTTTTCGTAAAAAGAAATTGATTCAAAAGGAGGAGAGTTAGATGACGATTATTATTATTTTGTTGAAATCATTGTTTATCGGAGGCTTGGTGGGATTTGCAGCTGGAGCTGGGGCAGCACGCATGTTCCATGCCCCGACAACACAAGGCCTAGGCGCCTTTAGAACGCTAGGTGAGATGAATGCTTGTGAAGGGGATGCAGCGAGTCATTTCTCATTTGGACTAGGTTTTTTCTTTAATGCTTGGGCATCAACGGTTGGAGCAGGTGCGTTTACGCAAGATATTACCCACCGCGTCATTCCCAACTGGGCAACGGCTGCTTTGATGGTTAAAAATAAAAACGTAGCAGAAACAATGCATGATCCTAAAAAAATGAGTATTGCTGGCGGCGTGATTGGAATGATTTTAGTGGCATTCTTAAATACAACCGCTTCAGCAATTCCAGAAGCGTTACAAGTAACGGCAGTAGCGGTTTTAGTACCAGCAGCCAATCTATTAATCAACACGGTCATGCCAGTACTATTTTGGCTAGCTGCCATTGATGCTGGAAAACGTTCCGGTTTATGGGGAACGATCTTTGGTGGCTTATCTGCAATGGTTATGGGAAATGCAACACCAGGCGTAGTCCTTGGGATTCTAATTGGCAAAGGCGTGGATGAAATTGGTTGGAATCGTGTGACTAAGAGCATGATGGTAGCAGTTATTTTACTCTTTATTTTAAGTGGTTTCTTTAGAGGCTTTGATTTACAAATGTTAGAAAGCTTTAGAGTACAAATTCCACAATGGTTAGAAAACACTCACGGTATCTTTAATATCGGCAAATAATAAAAGAAGGTGGGAATAATAGATGAATGAACGAATTGAAAAACCGAATTTTTGGTTTGCGGATTGGTCGTTTCCAATCTTTGTTGGGCTTTTAGCGGCAGGTATTTTTGCCGGAACACATATGTATTTTGTATACGGCGTTGGAGCATTTAACGAGGTCGCAATTGTGGCAATGTTAAAAGCGGGAATGGATGGAGGTTCCTATGGCGCAGCTGCAGCTTTTGGTGCTAGTTTCTTATTTGCTCGCATATTAGAAGGGTCATTAGTCGGTATCTTAGATCTAGGGGGAGCGATTTTAACCGGAATTGGAATCGGTGTGCCAGCGATTTTGCTTAGTATGGGAATTGTTGCCCCAATTGAAAATTTTGCATTAGCGTTATTAACAGGTTTAATTTGTGGATTGGCAACCGGAGGAATTATTGTATTGATTCGTAAGTTTACTATCAATCAATCAAATTCAACTTTTGGAGCAGATGTCATGATGGGAGCAGGAAATGCCTCAGGTCGATTTTTAGGTCCCTTGATTATTTTAAGCGCATGTGGCGCATCGATTCCAATTGGAATTGGTGCAACAATTGGCGCAGTCATTTTTTATCTTTGGAAAAAACCCATTGCAGGAGGAGCCATTTTAGGAGCAATGATTTTAGGAGCGATTTTCCCTATTGCTTTAGGAAGTTAGTTTTAAGAAGGTGGGAGGGATGAATCTAAAAAACAATTCAAGAAATCGTTTACATCTAAAGATTATAATGTTATATTGTTTTTGTAAAACATTATAATCTTTATTTGGGAGGAACGTATGGATAAACTTGTTGAGTTATTAGAATCAAAAGTACTACCAGTAGCAACAAAAATTGGATCACAACGTCATATGACGGCGATTAGAAAAGGGATTATTGCAACGCTACCCTTAACAATTGTCGGATCATTTTTCACGATTTTGCTTAATATTCCAATTGATTCCGTTGCAGCCATCATTGAACCTTATAAATCTATTTTAGATGTTCCATTTCGATTTACAGTTGGAATCCTGTCTTTATATGCTACCTTTGGGATCTCCTCTTCATTAGCCAAAAGCTATAAAATGGATAGTATGACCAGTGGATTACTGGCAGTTTTAGCCTTCTTAATTTCCACTGTGGTACCCACGCAAGTCTTAGATCCAGTCGATAAAGTAATTGAAGCGGGTCGTTATATTAATATCGCATCGCTAAGCTCGGCATCGTTATTTGGTGCCATTGTAACATCAATTATTTCAGTTGAGATCTATCGCTTTATGAAAGAAAAGAATATTACCATTAAAATGCCAGAAGGTGTTCCGCCTGAGGTTTCCAATTCATTTGTCGCTTTATTGCCAACAGCAGTCATTATTCTGTTCTTTTGGACGATTCGTTATGTTTTAGGTTTTGATATTAGTAGCTTCTTAAGTACAATCTTGATGCCCTTGAAAGGCGTATTAGCTGGGAATAGTTTATTTGGTGGACTTTTAACGGTCTTTCTAATTACTTTCTTCTGGGTTTTGGGAATTCACGGGCCAGCAATTATGGGACCAGTGATTCGTCCTTTCTGGGATATTTCAATTGCAGAAAATATGGATGCTTTTCAAGCTGGAACAAATGCCCATCAATTGCCTAATATCTTTACAGAACAATTCTTACAATGGTTTGTCTGGATTGGTGGAGCAGGAGCGACGCTTTCGTTAGTCGTTTTATTCCTCTTTTCAAAATCAGAATATTTACGTAGCTTAGGAAAATTGTCACTTTTACCAGGATTATTCAATATCAATGAACCGATTATTTTTGGTGCACCCATTGTAATGAATCCAATTTTAGGTTTGCCATTTATTCTTGCTCCGTTAGTTACAACAACATTATCTTATATTTTAACAGTGACCAATGTCGTCCCAATGATGACAGCAAGGTTGCCATTTACAGTTATTTCACCGATTGCAGCTTGGATTAGTACGAACTGGAGTATTATGGCGGGAATTTTAGTTATTATTAATTTCTTTATTTCCTTAGCTATCTATTATCCATTCTTTAAAGTTTTTGAAAAACAACAATTAGCTCGTGAACGAGAAGCAGCTGAAATGAACTAAATTTAAGAAAAGGAATGGGGGAAAGTCTGTTGGCTTTCTTCCTTGGTGAGAAAAATGCAACTAATTTATTTTATTGGATTTGTCGTTTATTTTATCGGGTGTCAATATCTTGTAGAAAAAGAAAAAATCCCTAAAGAAATAATGGATTGTTCTGCACTGAAATTAATTTTAGGTGGTATTTTAGTAATTGTTTTAAGCATGGTGATGGGTGTTGTATTATCGATTGCCGTTCCACTAGTGGTAGCAATGACCATGTTAGTGGCAAGTATTATTGCTGGAAAATACCGTAAAGTATTTAATGAAATGGAAAGAGGCGGGAAAATATGAAGAGACGTTTAGGTGTATCCATATACCCAGATCATAGTGATGTAACAGCAGATGAAGCCTATTTAAAAAAGGCAGCAGAGTATGGATTTTCAAGAATTTTTATGAGTATGTTAGAAGTAACGGAAGGAAAAGAGGCTGTTGCAACTAAATTCACTCATATTATACATTTTGCGAAAGAACTGGGGTACGAAGTTATTTTAGATATTGCCCCATCTATTTTTGATGAACTCGCTATTTCCTATGATGATTTAAGCTTTTTCCATCAGCTAGGAGCAGACGGTTTACGGTTAGATGTTGGTTTTGATGGAAACAAAGAAGCGATGATTTCTTTCAATCCATACGAAATGATTATTGAATTAAATATGAGTAATGATGTAGCCTACCTAGATAACATCTTAAGTTATCAAGCCAATAAACCAATGTTGTATGGATGCCATAATTTTTATCCACAAAATGGAACGGCATTGCCATTTGATTTCTTTATGAAATGCAACGAACGTTTTAAAAACCAAGGATTAAGAACAGCAGCTTTTGTAAATTCTCAAGTAGGAAAGATGGGTCCTTGGGACATTAATGATGGATTGCCAACAGTCGAAATGCATCGTTTTCTTCCCGTTGAAGTTCAAGCAAAGCATCTATTTGCTACGAATAGGATTGATGACGTGATTATAGGCAATGCGTATGCATCAGACGATGAATTAAACGCTTTATCACAAATAAATCCTTATCAAGTGACCTTTGATATTGAGTTTGTGGCAGACGTTAATCCTGTGGAAAAAGAAATCGTTAAAACAATGCAACATTACCGCCGAGGGGATATTACGGATCAAGTGATCCGTTCCACAGAAGTACGCAAAAAATTTAAAAATCATGAAAATAAACCACATGATCATTTACAGATGTTCCAAAAAGGCGACATCGTGATTGGCAATGATCAATTTGGCAAATACAAAAATGAACTACAAGTGGTTTTAGAGCCTCATCAGGATGAGCGTAAAAATTTAGTTGGACACATTATCCCTGAAGAGCACATCTTGTTGGACTTTATCTACCCATGGAGTAAGTTTAAATTCAACGAAAAGTGAGGCGCAACATGGTAGATTTATACATTAAAAATGGAAAGAGTGTTACAGGAAAATCAATTGAAGTTGCCATTGAAGCTGGGAAAATTACTGCGGTTGCAGAAAAACTATCGGTGACAGCTAAAAAAGTGTTAGATTTAAAACATCAATCCGTTGTATCTGCTGGTTGGATTGATGACCATGTGCATTGCTATGAAAAAATGACCTTGTATTATGATTCCCCCGATGCCATTGGAATTCCCAAAGGCGTAACGACGGTAATCGACGCAGGAACAACTGGTGCAGAAAATATTGGAGACTTTTATCAATTAGCAAAAAAGGCCAAAACCAATGTCTATGCACTGGTGAATATTTCAAAATGGGGCATTGTTGAGCAAGATGAACTAGCTGATTTGAAAAAAATCAAAGAAGAATTGATTCACGAAGCGTTGCAACAATATCCTGATTTTATCGTGGGAATCAAAGCAAGAATGAGCAAGACTGTAGTTGGAGAAAATGATGTTGTCCCACTAGAGTTGGCTAAAAATATCCAAAAGAAAAATGAAAATTTACCTTTAATGGTACACATCGGATCGGCACCACCTACCTTAGATGAAACGTTAGCTTTAATGGAAAAAGGCGATCTATTAACCCACTGTTTCAATGGAAAAGAAAATGGGATTTTAGACAGTGAGGGACGGATTAAACCTTTTGTTTGGGATGCATACCGTCGTGGCATTCTTTTTGATATTGGACACGGAACAGATAGCTTTAATTTTCATGTGGCTCAAGTGGCTAAAGAAGCGGGGCTAACGCCTCAAACGGTTAGTACCGATATTTACCATCGAAATCGTGAAACAGGTCCAGTCTACGATTTAGCGACAACGCTTGAAAAAATGCGCACTTTAGGATATACCTTAGAAGAGCTAATGCCGATGGTAACAATAAATCCAGCCCGTGCTTTCCATTTAGCAACTAAAGGCGAATTGAAGCCTGATTTTGATGCGGATATAACCATTTTTAATGTGGTAGCGGGTGAAAAAAAATTAACTGACTCAAATGGTGGAACAAGAAAAACCAATGAATTGATTCAGCCAATCTACACAATCGTTAATGGCGAAGTTTATCCAGTAGGAGGAAACTGAAATGAATAGTTACGAAAAATACAATCTAAAAGAGGTTATTAATGCAAGTGGAAAAATGACCATCTTAGGAGTTTCGAAGGTTAGTGATGAAGTTCTTGCAGCGCAACAATTTGGAGGACAGCATTTTTTTGAGATGGCGGACTTAACGATTCAAACGGGAAAACACATTGCGAATTTGCTAGGCGCAGAAGATGGAATCGTTGTTTCTTCAGCTTCAGCAGGAATTGCCCAATCGGTAGCTGGAGTAATTGGAGAAGGAAATTCGTATCATGTGTACCATCCGTTTAGAAATCAGATTACTAAACGTGAGATTATTCTACCGAAAGGTCATAACGTTGACTATGGAACACCTGTAGAAGTGATGGTTGAATTAGGCGGCGGGCAAGTCGTTGAAGCGGGCTACGCAAATATGTGCTCAGCTGAACACTTAGAAATGATGATTACGCCAAATACTGCGGCGATTCTCTATATTAAGAGCCATCATACTGTGCAAAAAAGTATGGTGACGGTTGACGAGGCGGCAGCTGTAGCCAAACGGCATAAACTGCCACTGATTGTGGATGCAGCAGCAGAAGAGGATTTAGTGAAATACCGTGAAGCAGGCGCTGATTTAGTCATTTATAGTGGTGCTAAAGCCTTAGGTGGCCCAAGTTCTGGACTAGTGATTGGAAAAGCGAGCTTTATTGAGTGGGTTCGTCTGCAAGGAAAAGGCATTGGTCGTGCCATGAAAATTGGAAAAGAAAATATTCTCGGCCTAACCACAGCAATTGAAGAATATGTACGAGATGGTAGCGAGTCAGGAACATCTATGAGAGCTCGTTTAGAACCTTTTATTAAAGCGTTGAATCAACTGCCTCATCTTCAGGCCAGCGTGGAACAAGACGGAGCAGGACGTGAGATTTACCGAGCGAAGGTTCAAATTAAAGATTCTGCTTCACTGAGTGCAATAGAAGTGATTAAAAAGTTAAAAGAGGGACAGATTGCGATTTATACAAGAGAATACCGCGGGAATAATGGCATTATTGAATTTGATATTCGTGCTGTAAACGAGAAAGAAATGCAACAAATCGTGACTCGTTTGGCAGAAATTTTAAAATAAATGACTTAAAATGAAAGAAGGAACCCCATTATGAAAAAAACACCCAATTATTTAGAAGACCGTATTTGTTTAAATGTCTTAGCCAACTCTGTTGAAAACGCCATGGACTGTTATAAAGCAGCGGATGGGCATATCGTGCTAGGAGTTTTATCAAAAAATTATGACAGTGATGAGGCAGCAATTGCCGATATGGAACGCTACCAAGCTGCAACTAACAATGCCTTATCAGTTGGTTTAGGGGCAGGAGATCCGAATCAAAGCCAAATGGTGAGTCGCATCTCAGGAACCTTACAACCGCAACATGTAAATCAAGTATTCACAGGCGTTGGAACAAGTCGCGCTTTATTAAATCAATCAGAAACAATTGTCAACGGACTGATTTCACCCACTGGAAAAGTAGGTTTAGTGAATATTGCGACAGGGCCACTAAGTAGTCAAATGCCTGCTGGAGAAGTGACAATTGAAACGGCAATTGCATTGTTAAAAGATATGGGAGGCAGTTCCATCAAATTTTTCCCAATGAAAGGCTTGCAACATATTGAAGAATACAAAGCTGTAGCCAAAGCATGCGCTGAACATGACTTTTATTTAGAGCCAACAGGTGGGATTGATCTTGAAAACTTTGAAGAAATTGTTCAAATCGCTATTGATGCAGGCGTAAAAAAAGTTATTCCTCATGTCTACAGTTCAATTATTGATGCTACAACAGGTGATACACGCCCCGAAGATGTGAAGACGTTACTAGAAATGATGAAAAAAACACTCGCGTAATCCATTTTAGAAAAAGGAGCTACCTATGAAAATTTTAGCATTTGGCGAAGTAATGATGCGTTTGACGCCACCTCAGTATAAATTGATTCAACAAACAGATAATGTAGATCTAAGCTTTACCGGAACAGGAGTCAATATTTTGAGTAGTTTAGCTCATTTTGGGTACGAGACATCAATGTTAACCATCTTACCAGACAATCAAGTAGGAAGAGCAGCAGCAGGTGCCATTCGAAGCCTAGGTATCAAAGATGAATTCGTTCGTTATCAAGGCGATCATATGGGGCTTTACTTTTTAGAGATGGGCTTTGGCAATCGGCCTTCGGAAGTGACGTATTTAAATCGTTTAGCTAGCTCCTTTGGTGAAAGTACCCTTATCGATTATGATTTAGCAACAGCGGTCGCTAACAGTGAGGTGATCCATATTTGCGGTATTGCGTTAATGTTGTCAGAAGGGACTAGACAAGCAGCTTTTAAATTGGCTGAATTGGCACATCAGGCGGGTAAAAAAGTTTGTTTTGATTTCAATTACCGGCCAAGTTTAAATAAACACAATAGTCACGAATGGGTAAAACAACAATTTGAGGCAATTCTACCCTATTGTGACATTGTGATTGGGGGTATAAGAGATTTAACAGAGTTGATGGATTTTAAAATTCCAACAGAACTGGAAGGTTCCATTGAACAGTTAGCCTATGTTAGCCAAATGTTTGTCAAACAGTATCAATTAACGTACTTTGCAGGAACCATTCGTCAAAAAGAAACTACTCCATCCATTCGAGGTTTTGTAACAAGCAACCAAGCATTCGCCCTGAGCCAGCCAATGGAATTACAGATTTATGACCGTATCGGAACTGGGGATGCCTATGCTGCAGGGATTATTACAGGAATGATTGAGAAATGGGACAATCAAAAAATGGTTCAATTTGCAATCAATAATGCTGTTCTAGCTCATACGACCTTCGGGGATAGCCCTTTAATGAGAAGAGAGCAGGTAGAAGCGTTTAGTCAAGGCAACCAGGGTGATGTGATTCGTTAATAGAAAATTTTAAACGAAAAAAGCAATGTCTTCCGGATAAGGAAAGAGTTGCTTTTTTTTTTAAGTATAAAAATGAAGATAAAAGATATAAATGGCAAGTTATTAACAAAAATTAAAAAAAATTGTGGATAATAAATCAGGTTACCCACAGAAAAATGTGGATAAGTAAGAATACCTGTTATTAAAACTGTTAAATCAATTTTTAAAATCAATTTAGTTGTACACATTTGTAAGAGTTGTGCACAACGTCTGTGTATAAAACGACTTTATTTCCAAAGTTATCCACAACTGTGTGAATAACTTTCCAAAAGTGTAAAAATATGAGGAAAATAGAGTATTTAAGATTAAGGAAATAAATTTTAAAAGGAAGTAATTAATCTAAATGAATTAACTGTTACATTAGTCGATTTTGATGCGGTCAAATTAGAAAAACAGATGGATTAATGATTAAGCTCTATGCAGATTTTTAAAATAAAAAGTGACACACGAAACATGCGGCACTTTTTATTTTATCAGATAAATAAAGAGATTAACGTAGAAAATTTTCAAAACTACTTGAATTTTTCTTTTTTTTTCAAAATTTGAATAATTGAAAGAACTATTATCTCCCCATCTGCAGTAATTGGAAGTAGATTAAAAATATTTACTAAACAGGAGAGTTTTAATATTAAAGTGTAATAATTTAATGGAATCATCAAACCTACTATCGATAATACAATTGCGGGTATACTAGCTATCATTAAGTTATCAATAGGTCTATTTCTGTTCGTATATGAAATTTTAAATGCTATCGGATTAATTTTCACTAATTGTGGATCATACTGTAGAAAAATAGCCACAAAAAAATGTAAACTTTCATGAACTAAAAGAACTGAATAAAATGAAGATAGACAAATCAATAGTAGAAAGATAATCACCCTTCATCACCTTTGTTAATCTTCCATTGTTTTAAGCTATATCCGATTAGTAGAACGAAAATTGTAAAAGTGATATAAACGATTAATGTTTGTATTGTTAATCCAAATGTAGTAGAAATTGAATCATCAGATATTTTATTATTAATCGTAATTCCAAATAGTGTGGTTACATAGCTAGAGCTATTTCGACTCAAATGAAATAATTTCCATAATGTGTTAATGACGAGCAGAGCGAAAAAAGTAATGCTTCCAATGCCCAAATATTTAGAGAATACTTTCATAGCGCACCTTCTTTATAATTGTATAGTGAATTGTTAAAATAAAAATCATGACGACATACCCAAAATAAATACTACTCACTAGAATAGTAACTAAAACACAGACTATTACTAGTATAATAAGTGAACTAGATTCATTAAGGCTACCCTTGGATTTTGGAAATAAGTATCCAAGAACAATGGCTGTAGCTGATAATGAAATGGATATTACTAATTGTTCCCAGTTTTTATGAGATAATAAAACGAGTGTAATTAAAGGGCCGGATAAAAATACAATATTTTTCATTTGTTCAAACCATTCATCTACTACGGTTATTCTTAAAAGGCTGTACTGTATTCTAAAGTCAGCAGTAGTATCCGCATAATTTAATAGAAGTACACCTGAAAAAGACAGGAATGATGGTAAAACCGAGAATGTTGTTCGATATCCATTTTGGAAAAATACTATTCCGATGGTTATCAAAGCAAAAATTATTATTGTAAGATTTGCTTTATATCTTAAAATAGGCCCTGTAAAAAAAGGAAGTTTAATAAACTTTAAAGAATTATTTATTCTATCTGATGACGGCACCTTTATTAATAAGAATAGCATTATCAATAATACAAACGTGTTTAAAATCGCGGCAATTAAAATTAAGTTGGAAACAGTCAATTTTATACCTGCTAACATCATTTCAAAAGGGTATCTTAAATTAAAAAAGTAAATGACTGAACCAATAAGAAAAAAGCAATCAAGTAAAAAATCAGATGCTTTTTGAATTCTATTTGGTAGGATATCTGTCACTATTTTAAGAAATTCAATTATAATAATTGTATTTAAAAAGAAAATATGTTGAGATAAGAAAAAAATAACATATTCTAACGGTTGTGTTGTAACTAACTGGATAGCGGGTGTTGCAATCAGCATAACTAGCTCATAGATTAGAAACATAATAGAGAATTTAAAAAACAAATAGGCTATTTTCACATCATTTTTTTTGAAGGGAAGCGACTTCACAAAGAATAAGGAAGTTTTGTCTAAATCGAGTGTACTATTGATAAAAATTGAGATAATAACAGCAAGAGTGAGTGAATTACTAAAAAAACTAAAAAAAGTTATTTTTTGACCTTGAAGTAGCAAATCTTGCTCAATACTGTTACTATCAGGAATGATTCGTACTAACTCTTTCATGTTATAGAGAAAATAAGCTAAATATGCTGATAGTAAACCAAAAATAATAATTAGCCGAATACTTTTTTGTTTTAATAGGGGTCTGTTTAATAAGCCATTAAGAGAATTATTCAGGAATAATTCAATTAGTAAAGTTATATTTTTGAATGAATTTGACTTTTTCATTAATACCCTCCACGCTTAATACAGTCTTTTCTAAATCGTTAGAAGTTCCTGTAAAAGGTTTCATCTTACCATTAGACAGTAATAAAATATTCTCGGAATACTTGTCGATAATTAATTTGCTATGAGAAACTAAAACAATTCCAGTTTTTAAAGAGAGCTTATTGAATAATTCTAGAGAGATTAGTGTTGTTTCAAAATCAAGCCCATTAAATACTTCATCTCCAAGAATATATTCAGTGTTAGCTAAAGCAGCTGCAATTATTTGGATTTTCTTTTTCATACCTAGAGAGTAAGATTCAATAAGTTTGTTTCTATCTTGCTCCAAATCAAAGAGCTTTAAAAATTTACTGATACCAGCAATATTTGATTTAGGATAGCGGGATAATACAAAATTTAAATATTCATATCCAGTCATAAAACTGGGTAAGTAAAAATCAGATGGAATATAAAAAATTTGTTCTTTGAATTTTTCTGATTCATTTGAAAATCCGTTTATTTCGATATGTCCACTGGTTATCTTTTTTAATCCTGTAATACATTCTAACAGAGTTGTTTTTCCACTACCGTTTACTCCTACAATAATACTCACCTTTTTTTGAGGTAGTATTATTGTTATATCATCGAGGATAAGGTCTTTAAATTTTTTTGATAAATTTTGAATTTCTATCATAATAATAATATGTGAAGCCCCTTTTCGGAGAAGAGGCCTCACTACAACGATTTTATTTCTTGCAATTAAATGTGACATGCACAAAATCTGGAACTCCCAATTTAATTCCACCGGCAAAAGATCCACCTTGCCAAGTGCAATATATTGCGTATCCAATTGTACCAATCACGGCAATAAGTATAACAACCGCCCAGACCCATTTTACAACTATAGTATTAGAATATTTTGTTTCTAAAGCGCTTAAATAATTATTAGCAAGTAATAACATGTTGTTTCCTCCTTTCTTGTATCAATTTAAATGATTATTATATATAATATATATCATAATGTATTATACAATATATATTTGTTGAATGAAAGCTTTTTTTTAGAGGGGGAGAAATATGAAAAAAAAATATTTTAGAATTTTTTTTACAGTTTTATCTTTGTTTGTATTCGTTTCGATAAGTTTTCCAGTATACAATAAAATTTCCAAAAAGGTATCATTTAATAAATATGATGATACTGTAAAGAATTTCCATTTAGTCTCAGATAAAAGGTTAGAGAACTACAATAATCTTTATGATGGAGATTATTTACTATATTTCGGTAGAAGAACATGTAGCTTCTGCCGAGAGTTTGTTCCTGAATTAGAATTAGAAGGTAAAAAACGAGGCATTCCAATATACTATGTTAATACTGAAGATGCTGAAACTAATAGTAGCATATCCAAACTACGCAATACGTTAAATATACAATATGTTCCATCTGTAGTATTTATTTCTACTGATAGGGTAATTATTTTTAAAGAAGATTTACAAAGTTTTGAAGCATTTTTAAATCAAATGAAGAAGTGAAGTTAGTTACTTATTTTAAATTCAAGAATAGGAAAAAAACAGACAACCACTAAGCAAAATGCTTTTGGATGTCTGTTTAATCTTATCGAATTTGACCTTCTCCAAAGATAATGTATTTTGAAGATGTTAGTTCATTTAAACCCATTGGGCCTCGAGCATGAAGTTTTTGTGTGCTAATTCCGATTTCAGCACCAAAACCAAATTCAAAACCATCCGTAAAACGAGTAGAAGCATTAATGTAAACAGCCGCCGAATCAACCTCACGGTGGAATTGTTGACCATTAAAATAATTACTTGTCACAATCGATTCAGAATGTTTTGTGCTGTATTGATTGATATGTTGGATGGCTTCGTCAATAGAATCCACAACTTTGACAGCTAAAATAAAGTCAAGAAATTCAGTTTCCCAATCCTCTTCAGTTGCTTCAACAGCCGTTTTGAAAATAGCCAAAGCTGAAGAATCTGCTCGTAATTCTACTTGATAAGGAGCTAAGGCTTCTTCAATGACAGGGAGAAAGGTATATGCTACATTTCTATGAATCAATAAGGTTTCAGCAGAATTACAGACAGATGGACGAGAACATTTAGCATTTACGATAATATCCGTCGCCATTTTTAAATCGGCAGATTCATCAATGTAGACATGGCAATTTCCAGTTCCTGTTTCAATAACAGGAACCGTAGCATGCTCTAAAACGGTTTGAATTAATGTGGCTCCGCCACGAGGAATCAGTACATCTAAATAACGATTTAACTGCATCAATTGGCGTGCAGTTTCTCTTGAAGTATCGGTAATTAATTGAATCGCATCTTTTGGAAAGCCAGCTTGTTCTAACGCTGTTTGTAAAATAAGTACAATTGCACGGTTAGAATGGATTGCTTCTTTTCCACCACGCAAAATGACTGCATTTCCAGATTTAAAACAAAGAGCTGCAGCATCAGCCGTTACATTTGGACGAGATTCATAAATAATGCCAATCACACCCAAAGGAACCTGTTGTTTGCCAATGGTTAAATTAGCGTCATTTTTCCACATTTCACTGACATGGCCAATTGGATCCGGTAATTCCGCGACATCTAAAAGTCCTTGTGCCATTGCTTGAATACGGTTTTTATCAAGTTTTAAGCGGTCCAACATGACTTCAGTAACGCCATTATTTTTTGCAGCATTTAAGTCTTGTTCGTTGGCTTTTATAATCGTAGCATCATGAGCAATTAAAGCAGCGCTCATTTGTTTTAAAGCATTATTTTTTAATAGCGTATCTGCTTGGGCCAAAAAAGTGGCAGATTTTTTGGCTGCTTTACCCATCGTTATTAAATCACTCATTTAGTCCACCTCTTTCAAAGCTCTGAAATGCGTTCCAATTTGTTCCCCATTCATAATATCAAAAATAATCGTTGGATCTGCACCATTTGCTAAAATCATTTGTCCATTTTGTTCTAAAACATGGTGGGCGGCTTTCAATTTTGTTGCCATCCCACCTGTTCCAAATTCCGACCCATTTCCACCTGCTAATGTTACCAATTCAGGTGTAATCGCATGGATGTCAGAAAATAATGTGGCAGCAGGATTAGTTGTGGGATTGTCATTGTAAAAACCATCAATATCAGACAGCATAATCAGTAAATCTGCAGTGACCAGTTCGCTCACAATCGCAGAAAGTCGGTCATTATCGCCAAATTTTGTTAAATGATCTAGTTCTTCTACCGCTACAGTGTCGTTCTCATTAACAACAGGAATGATTCCTTGTTTTAATAACTGCTGGAAGGTATTAATCACATTGTTTCGACTTTTAGGATAGTCAATAATATCTCTTGTTAATAGCAATTGGCCAACAATTTGTCCATAATTTCCAAAGAACTGGCTATATAAATTCATTAATTCGCTTTGGCCAACGGCAGCAATAGCTTGTTGTTCAGGAATGGTCGCTGGGCGTTTAGTTATATTCAAACGATGGCATCCTACGCCAATAGCACCAGACGAAACCAAGATGACTTCTTTGCCTTGATTTTTTAAATCCGTCAGCACGAAAGCTAATTTTTCAATACGTTGTAAATTCAGTTTGCCATTTGGGTACATCAAGGTGCTTGTGCCAACTTTGATTACGATTCGTTTCATTTTATTTAATGAAGAACGAGTTGCTGCTTTCATAAGTCATCCTCCAATTTTCTAGTTAAAAGTAGTCTGAGAAGTAAGGCTCACCTTGTGGAATAAGTTGTTCTAAACTACGTAATGTTTTTTTATCTGTACTTAATCGTTCTAATTTTGCTAAATAAGAAGGTCTGCGATACCCCATCAACATGGTTGTCAAGGTTTGAATATCAATGTGAACTGGATTGCCAATGGCTTTATCTGTAACAGCTAAGGTGCCGTCTGGAGAAAATTGAAGTCCAAAAACCCCGGTATTCCACTCTAACATCGGATCTTCTACAACAAAATGGAAGTCTTCAACAGTCACAGTTTCAAAAGGATATTCTTTCAAAAATTCAGCAACGTCAACAATTCGCGCCATAAAATAAGGCTGGATCGTTTCAATAATTTCGCTATCCTCCAGAATAAACGCAATCGGCTCATTTTTATAGATATTGCCGCATACTTCGTCAACCATTGAAAAATGAGCCGTAACAAAATTCCATAAACCTTTTCTTGCTTCTTGATTTAGATAAATCATTTCTTTCATATGGAAGACATCTTCTGCTATCCAATAAAAAAGATAGCCAGTCGGTTCTTGTTTTTCATTATAATAAACAGCCGCAATATGCTCTTCTTCATTTTCCCAACGCCAATATTCATCCCAAGCCAATTCATCACGAATCATTGCGCCATGATTGACTCTTGAAAAGGTATCATAGACAGCGATTACGTCAGGATGGTTGATATCTAAGCGTTCGACAAAACCGTTCACTGGGACAGCTTTTGGTAGCTGTGTGTCTTTGATTGTAAATGTCATTTTATCTGACATAATTTCCCAGCCTTTTCGGCGATAATAAGGAATGGAGTAGGGGAACAAGTAAGAAATCCATTGGCCTTTTTCACGCATGCGTTTTAAGCTTTCTTTCATTAAATGATGCATCAGACCTAAATTTGCATACTCTGGATAAGTTCCAACTCCTGTTAGACCACCCATTTTTACGATTTTCCCTCGAATGTTTACTTCGCAAGGATAGACAGCTAATTGCGAAATCAGTTTTTCATCATCAAACCAACCTAACACATCGGCTTGACGCAATACCGGTCGTTTAGCCCGTTCTAATTCATCTTCTTCATAGCCCACTTCTTGAAGATCTTGATTGGTCACCTGAAAAACATAGCGTAACAACTCATTAAATTGTGACAGGTGTTCCATTTCTACAGGTTTCATTTCAAATTGTTTGCCATGATCATCTTGTATCATAAGTATCCCTCGCTCTAATTTTTATTTCAATAAATAGAAATAAATGAATAGTTCTATTTTATCAGTTTCTAACAGGAAAGACTATCTTTTAAGGAAAACTTATCTAAAAAACACTCTTATACATAAGTTCTGCATAAGAGTGTTGAAATCATTTTTTATTTTAGAAACTTTTCCCCATTTTTCTAAGCACAGCTTTTTGAATCTCAATTACGACTAATGGCACGATGGATAAACCAACGGCTAGGAACCAGTGAGCGGCACTTAGCGACACAAGTGAGAAGATACTTGCGAAGGCTGGTACCAATGCTACTAATAGAATTAGTGAAATCGAAAGCATTGCAGACCAGAATAAAATAGGATTGGACATAAAGCCAATTTTGAAAATCGATTCTTTACTACGTGCATTGAAAATGTGGATAACAGAAGACCAGCCAAGAATGATAAAGGCCATTGTTTGCCCAACTTGGTGATTTGCTGTAATCGTTTGGTTGATATCTACAAAGGAACCAACATAAAACCCAATCAACGTAATAATCGTAAAGATAATCGATTGTACACCAATTTTTTGAGCTAAGCCACCACTAAAGATACTAGCGCCTTTTTTAGTAGGGGTTTGTTCCATAATATCGGCATCAGCTTTTTCTCTACTTAAAGAGAAACCAGGAATTCCATCAGCTACAACATTGATTAATAATAGTTGAATCGAGATCACTGGAACACCCCAACCCATACTAACCGCAATTAGCATAACGAAAATCTCTGAAATATTACAACTTAATAGGAAGTAAACAGCTTTTCGAATGTTTTCATACACACGACGACCTTCTTCAACTGCATGAACAATCGTTGCGAAGTTATCATCCGTTAAAACCATATCCGCCGCACTTTTCGCTACTTCGGTTCCAGCAATTCCCATCGCAGTTCCAACATCAGCTGCTTTTAAAGCAGGAGCATCATTGACACCGTCTCCAGTCATGGCAACAACTTCGCCGTTTGCTTGCCAGGCTTTAACGATTCGAATTTTGTCTTCTGGTGAAACACGGGCATACACTGCATAATCGCGAACCGAATTTTTTAACTCTTCATCAGATAGTTGCGCTAATGTTGCTCCCGTAATTGATTTATCACCGTCTTCTAAAATACCAATCTCTTTAGCAATAGCTTTAGCAGTGACAATGTGGTCTCCGGTAATCATGACTGTCTTAATGCCGGCAGCTTTAGCGGCACGAACGGCTTCTTTACTTTCTTTACGTGGAGGATCAATCATCCCAACGATTCCGGCAAAAGTTAAATTTGTTTCAAGTTCTGCTTGAGTTAAATCAGAAGGAAGCTCTTCGTAATATTTGTATCCCACAGCGATAACTCTAAGAGCTTTTTCAGCAAAAGAATCATGAATTTGTTGCGCTTTTAATTTTAACTCGTTAGAAAAATCAGCAGGGATTCGATCGAATGCACCTTTTGTAATTGAAATATAGCCATTTTCCCATTCGTGAAGGGTAGTCATTAACTTACGCTCGGAGTCAAAAGGAATTTCGTGTATTCTAGGATGACGTTTCTCAAGTTCATCTTTTTGTTGACCACGATCTTGTAGCAAGCGAATAATCGCAGATTCAGTAGGGTCCCCACTTAAAACTTCTTCGCCATCTCGTTCCTCAATCGTAGCATTTGTTGCTAAACTAATCATTTCTAATAAATTATTTTCTTCTTCTTGATAATCAGCATCCGCTTTGATAGGTTCGTGATTTACTGCCCAAAGCTCTTTAATAGTCATTTTATTTTGTGTTAACGTCCCTGTTTTATCTGAACAAATAACAGAAGCGCTCCCTAACGTTTCAACAGAAGGAATGTTTCGAATAATCGCATTTCGTTTAACCATATTTTGAACACCGTAGGCAAGAGTAATCGTCACAATAACCGGTAACGTTTCAGGAACGGCAGCAACTGCTAAGGATACAGCAGTCATCAACATCTCGGCAAGGGCTTCGCCATGTAAGTAACCAATTACGAAAATAAAAACTCCGGCAAGTAAGGCAATCACACTTAGCGTTTTTCCTAAATTATGAAGACGATGCTGTAAAGGTGTTTTAGCTTTTTTAGTTGTGCTCAATAACTCAGCAATTTTTCCCATTTCAGTATCCATGCCCGTTGCAACTACCACAGCAGTTCCACGACCATTTGTAATTAAACAACCTGAGAAAACCATATTGAAGTGATCCCCCAAAGCAGCGTCGGCTGCAACAAGAGCTTTTTCATCTTTATCAACAGGTAAACTTTCACCAGTCAAGGCAGATTCTTCCACGCTTAAACCAGAAGACGTCAATAATCTAGCATCGGCTGGAATCGACTCACCCGCTTCTAAAATTAAAATGTCACCAGGAACAAGCTCCCAAGCTTCAACTTTTTCAATTTGACCGTTTCTTAAAACAGTTGCTTGTGGGGAATTTAAGCTCTTAAGAGAATCTAAGGCTTTTTCTGCATTATTCTCTTGTTTGATACTTAAAATTACATTCAAAACCACAATTGCAATAATAACGATTGGTTCAGCAAAATCTTCTGGATGTAATGTTAAGGTCAAATAAAAGGAGATTGCCGCGGCAATAAGTAAAATAATGGTGGTAATTTCTTTTAGTTGATCCAGTACTTTTATGAAAAGAGAGTCTTTTTTTTCTTCTTTAAATTGATTTGGCCCCGTTTCATTTCGAATCGCTTCTACTTGTTCTAGGGTCAAGCCCTTTTTTTCGTTGACGTTTAATTTTTTTAAGACAGACTGTATTGAATCAGTTCTTAAATCCATAAATCATCCTCCTTTGAGTCTATTTTATTAAAAATACAAGCAAGTAGTCGCTTGCTTTATAATCTAACTTTAACAAAAAAAGAATTTAATTACAAGTAATACCTCATTAAAACTTTCCTTATTAAAGAAATAAATCGTTTGATATCTGTCACATTTAAATTAAATTAATCAAATAGAGATTGCTAGAATAGGCATTTTGGTATATATTATTAAAGACTATCCATTGTGATATAGGTAACGAATGACAAATTAAAAAATGTGAGAAAAGTGAGGTAAGAGGATGAAACCGTCAATTTACGGATTAACAAATGCAGAATTAATAGAGTGGTTTTTAGAACACGATCAAAAGAAATTTAGAGCAACACAAGTTTGGGATTGGTTATATGTAAAACGTGTGCGTCAATTTTCTGAAATGACGAATCTTTCAAAAGCAACCATTCAATTATTGGAAGAAAATTTTATTATGCAGCCATTGGAACAAAAAATTGTTCAAGAATCAAATGACGGAACAATTAAATACCTGTTTGAATTATCAGATGGGTTGTTGATTGAGACGGTATTAATGCGCCATGAATACGGCTTATCTGTTTGTGTAACAACTCAAGTAGGCTGCAATATCGGTTGTACCTTCTGTGCAAGTGGTCTTTTGAAAAAACAACGTGATTTAACGGCTGGTGAAATTGTTTCGCAGATTATGCAAGTACAACATTATTTAGATGACAAAGAAGAAAACGACCGCGTGAGTCATATTGTTGTAATGGGAATTGGCGAGCCTTTCGACAATTATGACAATGTGATGAGTTTCTTGAAAATCGTTAATGACAATGAAGGGTTAGCAATTGGCGCTCGTCATATTACAGTTTCGACGAGTGGACTAGCACCAAAAATCAAAGAGTTTGCTGAAAACGGCTTGCAAGTAAACCTAGCAATCTCATTACATGCGCCAAACAATGAAATCAGAACAAGCATTATGCGTATCAATCGCAACTTCCCGATTGAAAAATTAATGGAAGCCGTCGATTATTATTTAGAAAAAACAAATCGTCGCATTACCTTTGAATACATTATGTTGCGAGGCGTAAATGACCAAAAAGAACAAGCTTTGGAACTAGCAGCACTCCTTGCGAATAAACGTCATTTAGCCTATGTAAATTTGATTCCATACAATTCAGTATCCGAACACGATCAGTACAGCCGCAGTAAAAAAGCAGACGTACTAGCCTTTCACGATACGTTGAAGAAAAAAGGGATTAATTCAGTTGTTCGTAAAGAACAAGGAAGCGATATCGATGCTGCTTGTGGACAACTAAGAAGCAAGCAATTAAAGTCTAAAGAATAGTTCAATAGTATAAGAAAGTTCCTTCAATTATTTTTTGAAGGGATTTTTTTAATGCCACGATTTGAAATTTAGCAACAAATGAAGTACAATAGCGGTGTAAGATCAATTCATGAAAGGTAAAGGTATTTAAGGCGATGAAAATATAATTCACTGTTTCTTAGTTAACTGAATTCTTAAAGTAACTTCAAAGGCAAAATAATGAAGGGTTATTTGGAATTTTTGCAACTAATCTGAGAGTGGATTTTATCAACATACAAGCCAAAATACCCGTTTAGTTCTTTCACTAGAATCGGTCTATTTATTTTGTATGCAAGTAAACCATCACCTCTTCAGATTTGAAGGAGGTTTTTTTATGTTAGTAGAAATAAAAGCAATCAAAAAATCAGTTGGAGGTCGTGTCTTAGTTGAGATTGACAACTGGCAAATTGAGGATGGCGACCGCATCGGAATTGTCGGCGCCAATGGTTCAGGTAAGACAACCTTATTAAATTTATTAAGCAATAAAGAAGTTCCTGATAGGGGATCCATTCGTTCGTTTAGTCCGATTGGATATTTGGAACAACTACCAGATGCTGTTGCAGGCGCTACCGTAAGTGGTGGAGAAGAAACTAAACGCAAGCTACAAAAAGCGTTTGAACTTGGAAGCGGCATTTTGCTAGCAGATGAACCAACAAGCCATCTTGATAAGGACAACCGTCTTTATTTAGAAAAAGCAATCAAGCAATTTAACGGTGCCGTCCTTGTGGTTTCCCACGATCGAACCTTTTTAAACCAAGTTTGTACGAAAATAGTAGAACTTGAAAGAGGAAAAACGTACTTTTACGAAGGAAACTATGACGACTATTTAAACCAGAAAGAGCTTAAACAACATACAGAGCAAGCAGAATATCACCAATACGAAAAAGAAAAAAAGCGTTTAAAACAAGTGGCCAGAGAAACGGAAACAAGAGCATCAAAAATTCGAAAAGCTCCTAAACGAATGGGGAATTCGGAGGCAAGACTCCATAAAATGGGGGATCAAAAAGCTAAGAAAAAATTAGGTCAGTTAGCAAAAAATGCGGAAAAACGACTGGATCAATTAGATGTCAAACAAGCGCCAACCGAGCTTGCGAACATTAAAATCAAATTGGCTAAAGGCAAGACCTTACACGCACCTATTTTACTATCGGCAACAAAGCTAACTAAAAAAATTGACGAACGCATCCTTTTAAATCAAATTCATTTTTCGTTAGTCAATCACTCAAAAACAGCTTTAATCGGGGGAAATGGCGTAGGAAAAACAACCTTACTCAAACTGATTATAGAAAATTCACCGGAAATTCAAAAAGTGAAAAACCTTTCAATTGGTTACTTTAGTCAAAAGCTAGAGTTATTGGAGGAAGAAAGTACGATTTTAGAAAATGTAATGAAGGAAAGCGTTCATGACGAGACTTTTGTTCGGATGCTATTAGCAAGACTATTATTTAGAAAGCAAGATGTCTATAAAGAAGTCCATTTACTAAGTGGTGGTGAAAAAAATAAGGTTTCATTGGCGAAGCTTCTTGTAAGTGATGCCAATTTACTACTATTAGATGAACCTACCAACTATTTAGACATTCCTTCATTAAAAGCCGTTGAGGAAGCTTTAATGGCCTATGAAGGAACGCTTCTTTTTGTCTCACATGATGAAACTTTCAACCAGAAGATAGCAACTCATTACTGGGAAATCAAACAGCAAAAACTGACTATGTGGGAAGCTGAAAAGAACAAAGAAACCTCTGATAAAAAAATTCCAGTAAAGCAATCAGCAGATGAAAAACTAGTATTAGAAACCCAATTAACGGCAATTATTGGGAAATTATCAAATCCAAATCCAAAAGAAGACCGACAAAAATTGGAAAATGAGTATCAAACACTATTGAAAAAATTAAAAGAATAGATAGAAGAAACGATTCGTAGCCTGATTTTACGAATCGTTTTTCTATAAAAAAAAGTATTGAATAAATTGGATAAAAATAAATTAAAAAATTTATTAAGAGAACGGTTGCAAAAACTAAAATCACATGGTATATTGAGAATATAACAGACAGGGTTGTTACTGGTCATGCAGGCAAAACCTAAATTGATTCGAAATCATATCTATCCACTTTGAGGGATAACTAGATTTGGAATGAGTTTAGGTTTTTCTTTTTACTCTAGGATTAAAGGTGGGGGAGAAATGATAATTGAAAAAATCTTAAACAACAATGTCGTTCTAACCTTGACTGCTGATGAAAAAGAAATGGTCGTAATGGGAAGAGGTTTGGCCTTCAATAAGAGGGTGGGGGATGAGATCGATCCCACATTGATTGAAAAAACCTTTGTTACAGAAGGAAAAGAAGTGACCGAACAATTAGCCGAGCTATTTAAAGAAATCCCATTAGATGAAATTGAAGTCGCAAATGAAATTATTCAATTGGCTCAAAAAGAATTAGATGTCAAACTAAGTACCAATATCCATTTGACATTAACCGACCATATCCATTTTGCTATCACTAGAAGCAAAGAAGGACTAGACCTCAAAAATCCCTTAATTTGGGAAATCAAAAAGTTCTATAAAAAAGAATACCAAATTGGGTTAAATGCGATTGATAGAATTCAAGAAAAATTAGGTGTAACGTTGAATCCTGATGAAGCCGGTTCCATTGCATTACACATTGTAAATGCAAGACAAGGCGATCAAGATATGAATCAAACGTTTCAAATGACAAAGATCGTTCAAGATATCTTAAACATTGTTCGCATGCATTATGGGTTAGTTTTCGATGAAAATTCCTTAAACTATACCCGGTTTATAACCCATTTACAGTATTTTGCTCAGCGAATGATTGCAGGTGAGACCCATGAATCAGGAGATGATTTTTTATACGAACAAGTACAAATCAAATACCCAAAAGCATTTGATTGTACAGTGAAAATCAACAGTTACTTGAAGAGCGCTCATCAAAAAGAGATGTCGATGGATGAACAGGTTTACTTGACCATTCATATTCACCGAGTAGCAGATAATTAAATAAGAATACATCGATGATGGATTGTTACTGATAAAGCAGGCAAAACCTAAGTTGATAGTGAAGCATTCTCCTTGTAGAGAATAACGCTCACTATTGATTTGGGTTTTTTATTTTTCCAAAAATGCTTTGTCGAAAAAATAGAAGAACATACAAAGGAGAACGAGAACATGGATAACAAACAAATAGCACAAGATGTATTAGTGTTAGTAGGTGGCGAAGAAAATGTAAATTCAGTTGTACATTGTGCGACTCGCTTACGTTTCAAATTAAAAGACACAAAAAAAGCCAATCGTACTGGCCTAGAAGCACATGAAGGTGTGATTACTGTAGTCGAAAGCGGCGGTCAATACCAAGTCGTGATTGGGAGCAACGTCAACGAAGTTTATAAAGATCTAATGGCTATTTCGAATTTGGATCAATCGACAGGTGAAAAAGAAGAGTCTGGCGAAAAAGGCTCATTTTTAAGTACATTAATTGATATTATTTCGGGTATTTTCACTCCATTCTTAGGTGCAATGGCTGGAGCCGGGGTTCTAAAAGGATTTCTATCATTAGCAACTGTAATGGGTTGGCTTTCAGCGACATCTGGAACCTATATTGTTCTGTTTGCTGCAGCCGATGGTATTTTTAATTTCTTACCATTCTTCCTAGCCTTTACCGCAGCTAAAAAATTCAATACCAATCAATTTGTTGCAGTAGGACTTGCGGCAGCCTTGATGCACCCAATGATGGATGCAGCGACCGCAGCTGGAAATGCGATTACCTTCTTTGGCATTCCAATCACATTGATGTCTTATGCATCAACCGTTATTCCAATTATTCTAGCAGTTTGGATTCAAAGCTACGTTGAACGTTTCTTTACAAAAGTTGTTCCTGAGTTTATCAAAATTATCCTTGTACCACTTCTAGTATTACTTGTAATGGTTCCGTTAACATTTATTGCAATTGGCCCATTAGGCGGATTTATTGGAGATGGTCTAGGGTATGTTTACAGTATGATTTATGGTCTAAGTCCAATGGTTGCGGGTGCATTTATGGGTGGTTTCTGGCAAGTGCTAGTAATCTTTGGAATGCATTGGGGATTTGTACCAATCATGATGACCAACTTATCACAAGTGGGGTACGATACAATGGTGCCAATGCTATTGCCAGCAGTTTTAGCTCAAGGTGGAGCAGCCTTAGGCGTATTCTTAAAAACAAAAGATACAAAAATGAAAGCTTTAGCAGGTTCATCAACGTTAACAGCCTTCTTTGGAATTACTGAACCAACGGTTTATGGAGTAACGTTGAAATTAAAAAAACCATTTATTTATGGTTGTATCAGTGGAGCAATTGGTGGAGCGATTATCGGGTTTGCAGGGGTTAAAAACTTTGCATTTGGTTTAGTAAGTATTTTAAGTTTACCTTCATTTATTAGTACAGATTCAGCGATTGTTTCAAATGTCATGGTTGCGATTATTGGAACAGCCATTGCCTTTGTCTTAGCATTAGTGTTAACGTTAATTTTAGGATTTGATGATGTTATCCCAACTGTTACTGCGGCTACAACTACTGCAACAACTGAAGGATTAAATAATGACACGGATCCATCAACCTATATTGAAAAAGAAGTAATTGAAAGTCCATTAACAGGACGTGCGGTTTTACTGAAAGATGTCGCGGACGAAGCATTTGCAAGTGGCGCATTAGGAAAAGGAATGGCAATTGAGCCAACAGTTGGTGAGTTAACTTCTCCTGTTACAGGTGTTGTGACCATTGTTTTCCCAACAGGACACGCTATTGGCATCACTTCTGATGATGGCACTGAAATTTTAATGCATATTGGGATGGATACGGTTCAAATGAATGGCGATGGGTTTACCACTCATGTCAAACAAGGAGAGCATGTAACGGTAGGTCAACCACTTGTTTCATTTGATATTGAAAAAATAAAAGCAGCTGGTTTTCCAGTAATTACACCAATTGTAGTGACAAACTCTGCAGACTTTTTAGATGTATTAACAACAGAAAAAACAGAACTGAAGGGGAAAGATTACTTGATGACGGTAGTCATTTAGTGAGGAAATAAGCGATGGTACCATCGCTTATTTTTTTTGGATTAGTCGCAATGGCATCATTTATTTAAAAAACATGTTAAAATAAATAAGAATACACACGATAAATGAAAATGTGACGATAAGGAGAATACCGTATGAATAAATTAAAAGAATCAAGACTCTTTTTTTGGACAATTGAATTATTGGCCTTTGCAACACTTATTTTTGTCAGCACTAAAATAGGATTTTTATTTGCACCAATTGGCACTTTTGTTTCAACTCTGTTTGCGCCAGTTTTAGTTGCAGGATTTTTATATTATATTATGAACCCTCTAATCCAACTTTTGGAGAAGCGTTTGAAAATAAAACGCATTTGGGGGATTTTATTAGTCTTTATTGTATTGATTGTCCTATTTGTTTTATTAGTCGTTAATTTGATTCCCAATTTATTAGAACAGTTAACGCAACTGATTCAAAATTTTCCAGCTATGATGAAAGAAGGGCAAAAGCAGTTTAATTTATTAGTGGAACGGCCAGAGCTTAAAAATATTGACCTTCAAAAATATTTAAATGAATTAAATTTATCGACTTCAAAATTTATCACGGGAGCATTTTCTGGCGTGACGGATAGCTTATTGTCGATTGTTGGAGTTGTTTCAAGTGTGACCATCGTAGTTATCACAGTTCCTATCGTTTTATTTTATATGTTTAAAGATGGAGCGAAATTTCCAAAAGCCGTTCAACGATTTGTTCCATTAAAATATAAAGAAGAAGTAGGCAGTCTCTTGACAGATGTGGATCGTACACTTTCTTCTTTTATTAGCGGACAAGCAATTGTTTGTTTATATGTTGCAGTTTGTACATCGTTAGGCTACTGGGCAATTGGTTTACCCTACGCATTATTGTTAGGTGTTATTGCTGGTGCGATGGATATTATTCCTTATTTAGGACCTTGGTTGGGTGTCACTCCTGCGATTTTAATCGCCTTTACTCGTTCACCTTTTGAAGCCTTACTTGTTGCAATTATTGTGATTGTGACGCAAATAGGGGAATCGAATATCGTTTATCCGTTGGTAATGGGGAAATCTCTTGATATGCATCCTTTGACCATTGTTTTTATCCTGTTAGTTGCGGGTAATTTAGCTGGTTTAATAGGAATGATTTTAGGAATCCCTTTGTATGCAGTATTAAAAATTGTGTTACATCATCTATATGGAATGATAGATGATCGTAGAGAGATTCCATTAAATCGAGAAGAAATCGATGAAGTTTAATCTTTAAACGAGAGGGGAAATAGTGTGTATAAAATTGGTGAATTTTCTAAATTATCTGCTATCAGTGTTCGAATGCTACGGCATTATAACCAATTAAATCTATTGAATCCACAAGTAATTGATACAGAATCGGGCTATCGTTATTACAGTAGTAAACAGCTTAAAAAGGTAAATAAAATTCAACGATTAAAAGAGCTAGGGTTTAGTTTATCAGAAATCAAAGAAATGCTTTCAACTGAAAATTCAATTCAAGAATATTTTGAAAAGCGAGAAAAAGAAGTAGAGAGTGAATTAGAAAAATTAGTGAATCAAAAGAAAATGCTTCAACGTTCAATCCATGACTTGAAGTACAAAAAAGAACCATTAAATTACCATGTCCAGTTGAAATATTTTCCAGAACAACAGGTAGTTTCACTAAAATCGAATTTGCCAAGTTATCAAGAAGAAGGAAAGCTATGGGGCCTTTTATACGAAGAACTTGCTAAAGAAAAAGTGAACCTACAACAACTGGGTCAGCACAAAGCTATTTTTCATGATAAGGAATACAAAGAAAAAGACGTCGATGTGGAAATTCAAGCAAGTTTTAAAGGAGAAATAACCCTTCACTCTAAAGTAGTTCAGATCAAAAAAGAACCAACTGTAAAGGCAGCAACTGTTGTAATGAATGGCAGTTACCATCAAGTTTCTTATGTAA
This sequence comes from Carnobacterium divergens, assembly GCF_900258435.1. Taxonomy (NCBI): domain Bacteria; kingdom Bacillati; phylum Bacillota; class Bacilli; order Lactobacillales; family Carnobacteriaceae; genus Carnobacterium; species Carnobacterium divergens. The sequence continues at coordinate 720,953 of NZ_LT992558.1, forward strand.
CGGAAAGCATTGCTTGTTGGATAGAGGATCATCAATATAAAATTGAAGGTAAGATGTTTACTATTTATCATGTATCACCAGCACAAGAAGAAGAGGTTGAAAAATGGGTGACAGAAATTTGTTTTCCAATTATTTAACTAAAATTGTTCAACTTTAGTTGGATGTAGAGACCTATAAAAAAGAAGTAAATCTATTTGTTAAAAATTAGATTTACTTTTTTTTAGTTGTACATAAAACTATACAAGAATATTCAATTTAAATGAGATCGCAATCACCAACTCTAAAGTTAGTAATGGGTATTGTTGAATTAGTTAGTTTTTTATAATTGTTATTTTTATTAGTATAATTTAAATTATTAGTTTTTTTATGCTTTTTTTTTCACAAAAACAACTATTTTAGTTAACTAATACACAGTTGAAATCTGTTTAAGGTTGTTTTTGAAGGGTTTTTTACATATTTTTTTTTGGTCTGAATAAAATGAAGAAAAATTGAATAAATAAGTTTTTTTTAGAAAACGCTATCGAAAACAGATTTTTTTATTCTTTGATGTTTTTTTATAGATAAGTGTTTTTATTTGATTTTATTTATAATTGTGTTATTTTTGATTTTAGTGAGAATTAAATCGTTTGGTTTAATCTTATTTTAATTTTAAGTGGTTCGTAATAGGGGGGCATAAAAAAACAGATTTAAAAGTACTGAAGTTTATGAAATGCTTTTTAGGATTAAATCTGCATATTGTTAAAAAGAGGGGGAGAGAAAATGAGCAGTCAAAAGAATCAATCAAAAAAATCAAAAACGAATAAGAAAGTTTTTCAAAAGGCAGTCATTGTTTCTGCAGCGTCAGTGTTACTAGCTTCACCCATTACTCCATTATTTCAAGATGGGCATTTTATTGGCTTCCAAGAACAAACAGCTCAAGCAGCCTTAGCGGATGTAAGTATTTTAAATAATACGCAACTTGTTTCTAACAATGGAACCAATCTTAGTCCAAATGGTGCTGGGAATTATGATTTAGACTTAACTTATAGTGGAGATGCCTTAGCAAGTGTTGGTTTAGGAACTCCAAAAGTAGTTGTATTTGCTTTGCCAACTGAGTTACAAGGCAAGGTAGTTGGTGGAGCGACTGTTGCAATTGATGCTAAATTATTGCCAATTACACCAGCTCAATTACCAGGGTTGCCTTTATTAATTGGAACAGCAGAGACAGCCCTAACAACTTTAGATAATGCTGCTAACCTTGCAGGTCAAGGAACGGCGTTAGATCCAGTTATTGCGGCTTTTCAAGCAATTAAAACAGCTCAGAATTTTGGGAATTATCAAGAAACTTTACCTGGAGTTGTGTCACCTGATGGCAAATATATCAGTGTTAATTTTACAGATGGGTTAGGAAATTACGTAAAACAATTACTCAAAGGGTTATTTGACGCCCTACACAACGCAATTAATGCTGTTGCATTTACAGGCATAGCCGGTGTAACTTTAAATCCTCTTTTAGCAACTTTGAAAAATGCGTTGAATCCAATTTTCACAGTGGTCGATGGATTGCTTAATTTAACAGGTGAAGGTTTAAACAATTTAATCAGTGCTAGTTTATTAGCCGGAACTTCTTACAACGTTAAATTTGCAGTATCCCCACCAGGCACAGCTCAATCTAAAATTACAGCTGGGGCGATTAATACTTCTCTTATTTCAGCCGGAATTTTAGGTGATATTCAATCTGAAGGTGCAAGTGTAACCTTAAATTTTGCCAACCCAGCTTGGACAGCATACACAATCACCCCGCCAACTATTAACCCCGTTCATGTTGGAGATACAAGTTTAACTGGAACTGTAGCGTTAACTTCACCAATTCCGGCAGGCAGTACATTTAGTACTGTTGTGACATTACCAGATGGGTCAACAGCAACTGCTGTAGTAAATCCAGATGGTAGCTTTACAGTACCATTTGGCAGTTACATCCCTAAATCAAATGATAGTTTATCCACAGTGATTGAAGGAATCAATGGTGGCGTTACAAAAACAAGTACGCCAGTAACTACTACCGTCTTAGCAAATACAAGCCCAGGTTGGGATACCTATGTAGTAGCGCCTCCAGTAATTGATGCTGTTCATGCAGGCGATACTGAAATAACCGGTAAAACAACTTTGACAACACCAATTCCAACGGGAACCACTTTTACAACTATTATTACTTTAGCAAATGGCACCGAAGTCACAGCAACGATTAACCCAGATGGCACCTTTACCGTACCACTAGGAGCCAATGCAGTTACTGAAGGTGAAAGCTTATCTAGTATTGTTCAAGGAGCAAATGCAGGAGAAACAAAAAATAGCACGCCTGTTTTAACAACCGTCTTAGCAGCCTTACCAGATCCAGCATGGGCAGGTTACGTGATTGCATCCCCCGTTGTTGAACCTGTTTCAGTAGGAGATACAGAAATTACAGGAAAAGTAACTTTAACGACGCCAATTCCAAACGGTTCAACATTCACTGCTATCGTGACCTTAAAAGACGGCACAAAAGTGACTGCAACAGTGAATCCAGATGGCACCTTTACTGTTCCTTTAGGTAGTAACATCTTAACGGCAGGAGATATTCTTTCTACAATTATTCAAGGTGTGAACGGTGGAGTAATTAAAACTAGCACACCTGTTGAAACAACAGTTCTAGCAGAAGGTTGGAAAGACTATGTAGTTTCTACCCCTGTTGTGAATCCTGTTTATGTAGGCGATACAACTGTAACAGGAACCGTTGCATTAGCAACGCCAATCCCAGCTGGAACAACCTTTGAAGCCATTGTGACTTTACCAGATGGAACAAAAGTAACTGCAACAGTGAATCCAGATGGCACCTTTACAGCGCCTTTAGGCAGCTACATTCCTAAAGAAGGCGACACGATTTCAACAATTGTGGAGGCAACAAATAATGGGGAAACGAAAGACAGTACCCCAGTTGTCACAACAATTAAACCAGTATCAGAAAGTCCAGCATGGTTAAACTATGTAGTGGCAGCACCGGTATTAAACCCAATTCATGTGGGAGACACCACCTTAACTGGTAATGTTACATTGAATACCCCTATTCCAGAAGGAACTACTTTCTCAACAGTCGTTACTTTACCAGATAATACTAAATTAAATGCGATTATCGCGCCAAATGGTAGTATCACAGTTGCACTGAATGGATATGTTCCTAAATTAGGTGACACATTATCAACCATTGTAGAAGCAAAAAATGGAACAGCAACAAAAGACAGCACCCCAGTTGTTAGTGTCGTTCAAGCAACCTTACCAGATCCAGCCTGGGCAGGTTATACAGTGGCAGCTCCAGTTATTGATTCAATTCATGCAGGAGATACAGAAATTACAGGAAAGGTTACATTAACAGCTCCAATTCCACCAGGTTCAAGCTTTGCAACATTAGTAACATTACCAAATGGAAATGTCGTTCAAGCACCAGTGAATCCAGATGGTACTTTTACAGTAGCATTAGGAAGCAATACAGTAGCTGAAGGAGACATCTTATCAACAATTGTTCAAGGAAGCAATGGAGGAGTAATCAAAAATAGTACGGTAGTAGAAAGTACTGTTTTAGCTCCAATAGTTGATCCAGCCTGGGCAGGTTACGTGATTGCCTCCCCTGTTGTTGAACCTATTTCAGTAGGAGATACAGAAATTACAGGGAAAGTAACTTTAACAACGCCAATTCCAAACGGTTCAACATTCACTGCTATCGTGACTTTAAAAGACGGTACAAAAGTGACTGCAACAGTGAATCCAGACGGTACCTTTACTGTTCCTTTAGGTAGTAACACCTTAACGGCAGGAGATATTCTTTCTACAACCATACAAGGTGTCAACGGTGGAGTAATTAAAACTAGCACGCCAGTTGAAACAACAGTACTAGCAGAAGGTTGGAAAGACTACGTGGTTTCTACGCCAGTTGTAAATCCAATTTATGTAGGCGATACAGCCGTAACAGGAACTGTTGCGTTAGCAACACCAATTCCAGCAGGAACAACTTTTGAAGCCATTGTGACTTTACCAGATGGAACAAAAGTAACCGCAACAGTGAATCCAGATGGAACGTTTACAGCACCTTTAGGTAGTTACACACCTAAAGAAGGCGACACGATTTCAACGATTATTGAAGCAACAAATAATGGAGAAACGAAAGACAGTACCCCAGTTGTCACAACAATTAAACCAGTATCAGAAAGTCCAGCATGGTTAAATTATGTAGTGGCAGCACCAATGATTAATCCCATTCATGTGGGCGATACAACCATTACTGGAACGGTTCTATTGAACACGCCAATTCCAGCAGGAACAACATTTTCAACTATTATAACATTAACAAGTGGTACAAAAGTCACAGCAACGATTAACCCAGATGGCACCTTTACAGCTGCATTAGGCAATAACACTGTAGCTGAAGGAGATATTCTTTCCAGCATCGTGGAAGCAGTAAATGGAACAGCTACAAAAAATAGCACGCCTGTTTTAACAACCGTCTTAGCAGCCTTACCAGATCCAGCATGGGCAGGTTACGTGATTGCATCCCCTGTTGTTGAGACAGTTTCGGTTGGTGACACATCAATCAAAGGGAAAGTAACCTTAACGACGCCAATTCCAAACGGTTCAACATTCACTGCTATCGTGACTTTAAAAGACGGTACAAAAGTGACTGCAACAGTGAATCCAGATGGCACCTTTACTGTTCCTTTAGGCAGTAATACCTTAACGGCAGGAGATATTCTTTCTACAACTATACAAGGTGTCAACGGTGGAGTAATTAAAACTAGCACACCTGTTGAAACAACAGTCTTAGCTGCTGGTTGGAAAGATTATGTAGTTTCTACCCCTGTTGTGAATCCTGTTTATGTAGGCGATACAACTGTAACAGGAACCGTTGCGTTAGCAACGCCAATCCCAGCGGGAACAACCTTTGAAGCCATCGTGACTTTACCAGATGGAACAAAAGTAACCGCAACAGTGAATCCAGATGGCACCTTTACAGCGCCTTTAGGTAGCTACATTCCTAAAGAAGGCGACACGATTTCAACAATTGTGGAAGCAACAAATAATGGAGAAACGAAAGACAGTACCCCAGTTGTCACAACGATTAAACCAGTGTCAGAAAGTCCAACATGGTTAAATTATGTAGTGGCAGCCCCAGTTTTAAATCCAGTTCATGTGGGAGACACCACCTTAACTGATAAGGTTACATTGAATACACCAATTCCATTAGGAACGACATTTTCAACAATTGTGACTTTACCAGACAATACAAAACTTAATGCTGTAGTTGCTCCAGATGGCAGTATCACAGTTGCGTTGAATGGATACATTCCTAAATTAGGCGACTCATTATCAACGGTTGTACAAGCAGCAAATGGAACAGCAACAAAAGACAGCACACCCGTTGTTAGTGTCGTTCAAGCAACTTTACCAGATCCAGCCTGGGCAGGTTATACTGTATCACCTCCAGTCATTGATTCAGTTCATGTAGGTGACACAGAAATTACGGGATCAGTAAACCTAACTAAACCAATTCCAAACGGTTCAAGCTTTACAACATTAGTAACATTACCAAATGGAAATGTCGTTCAAGCACCAGTCAATCCAGATGGTACCTTTACAGTAGCGTTAGGAAGCAATCTAGTAGCTGAAGGAGATGTTGTATCAACAATCGTTCAAGGAATCAATGGCGGAGTTACAAAAGATAGCCCAGTCGTTGAGACAACTGTCTTAGCAGCGCTTCCAGATCCAGCATGGGGAGCCTATGTTATCGCATCACCGGTTGTTGAACCTGTTTCAGTAGGAGATACAGCAATTACAGGAAAAGTAACATTAACAACACCAATTCCAAACGGTTCAACATTTACTGCTATCGTGACCTTAAAAGACGGCACAAAAGTGACTGCAACAGTGAATCCAGACGGCACCTTTACTGTTCCTTTAGGCAGTAATACCTTAACAGCAGGAGATATTCTGTCTACAATTATTCAAGGTGTCAACGGTGGGGCAATTAAAACTAGCACGCCAGTTGAAACAACAGTACTAGCAGAAGGTTGGAAAGACTACGTGGTTTCTACGCCGATTGTAAATCCAATTTATGTAGGCGATACAACTGTAACAGGAACAGTAGCATTAGCAACGCCAATCCCAGCCGGAACAACCTTTGAAGCCATCGTGACTTTACCAGATGGAACAAAAGTAACCTCAACAGTGAATCCAGATGGTACCTTTACAGCGCCTTTAGGCAGCTACATTCCTAAAGAAGGCGACACGATTTCAACAATTGTGGAAGCAACAAATAATGGAGAAACGAAAGACAGTATACCAGTTGTCACAACGATTAAACCAGCTTCAGAAAGTCCAGCATGGTTAAATTATGTAGTGGCAGCACCCGTATTAAATCCAGTTCATGCAGGTGACACAACGCTCACTGGAAATGTCACTTTGAACACACCGATTCCAGCAGGTACAACATTTAAAGTGGTTGTAACCTTACCAGATGGCAATAAAGTGAATGCCGTTGTAGGAATAGATGGAAACATCTCTGTTTCATTAGGAAGTTACACAGCAGTAGCTGGCGATACACTTTCAAGCGTTGTGGAAGCAACAAATGGAACAGCAACTAAATTAAGTACTCCAGTTACAAGTATTGTGCAAACAGCCTTGCCAGATCCAGCATGGGCAACCTATACTGTGGCACCACCTGTAGTAAGTCCAGTTCACGAAGGCGATACAACAATTACAGGAAAAGTAACATTAACAACGCCAATTCCAAATGGTTCAAGCTTTACAGCGTTAGTGACATTGCCAAATGGAACAGTTATTCAAGCACAAGTGAATCCAGACGGTACCTTTACGGTTGCTTTAGGAGACAATATTCTTAAAGAAGGCGACTCGTTATCAACAATCGTACAAGGAATCAACGGAGGAGTTACAAAAGATAGTACACCAGTAATTTCTATCGTTGAACCATCCGCTTCAGAAACAGAATGGAATAACTATGTGATTGCAGCTCCAACAATCAATCAAGTTCACGAGGAAGATGCAACTCTAACAGGATCAGAATTATTCTCAGCACCAGTTCCAGCAGGTGCAACCTTTGTAGCTATCGTGACCTTAGCCGATGGTTCAACAATTGAGGTACCAGTTAGTACGACAGACGGCGTTATTAGTATTCCGTTTGGTGCTAAGAAAGTGAAGAAAAATGACATTCTTTCAATCGTTATCCGTGGAACTAAAGCAGGGGTGACAAAAGAAAGCTTGCCAACCTCAACAACTGTCCTAGCATCAGCGTGGGAAGACTATGTGGTTTCTAGCCCAGTCATTGACCCAATCCATGCAGGGGATAAAACCATTACTGGTTCAGTAACATTGAATCAACCAGTTCCAGCAGACACAAGCTTTACAGCGATTGTGACTTTACCAGATGGAACAGTTATTACCGCTCCAGTTGATTCAAATGGCCATATCTCAGTTGATTTAGGCGACAATGAGTTAACTTCAGGAGAGGTAACGATTGTTGTGGAAGCAACACATGGTGGGGAAACGAAAGAAAGTACACCAGTAACGTCAACTATTTTGCCAAATGAAGCATGGGATACGTATGTTATTACGAAACCAGTTATTAATGCAATTCACGTTGGCGATAAATTTGTAACAGGTAAAGTGACTCTAAATACACCAATTCCAGCAGGAACCGTATTTACAGCGATTATTACCTTACCAGATGGTTCAATAATTGAAGGCAGTGTTGCAGAAGATGGAACATTCAAAGCAGCTCTTACTCCAATCACTAGAGCAATTTTAAGCAATTACGTTCTAAAAGTTGGAGACCAAGTAACAGCGCTTATCAAAGGCGTTAATGGTGGAGAGGTTAAAGAAGGACCATCCGCATCAACAATTGTTTTAGCAGTCGATACAAACAATCCAGGTACCCCTGTCACTCCAGGAAAACCAGGTTCTGGAAATGGAACTGGCACAACTCCGGGGAATACAGGAACAGCCAATGGAGGCAAGTATACAACGACTAAAGCAAACGGAAAAGGATCAAAAGGCTATCAAAATAATGATAACTACCCACAAACTGGGGAACAAAATAATTCATTGTTTAGTTACCTTGGATTCTTAACACTTGGTTCAGCAGCATTGTTGTTCTTAAGAAAAAAATTCGCTAAAAAATAAGCGTTAATATCCATGAACCTCTCTAAGAATGAACCTTCTTAGAGAGGTTTTTTATGTCAAGGATAAAAAAAGTCTATTATGGATATAAAATGTATTTCACATGAAGAAGTGAGTTAAAACAACGATTTTTTTAATATTTTTCACAAACTTTGATAGAAAACAGCACGAATAAACAGAATTTGTGCTATAATAACAGTACTAACTATCGGGGAGGCATAAAGTTTGAATACATTACTTGAAGGAAAAAAAATAGTTATTATGGGTGTTGTAAATAAATCGAGTATTGCATGGGGTTGCGTAGAGGCAATGAGAGATTGTGGTGCTTTTATCATTTATACCTATCAAAACGACCGAGTGAAACGTCAACTAGAAAAATTGGTAGGAGCAGATGCGCCTATGGTGGAGTGTGATGTTGCAACAGATGAGGATGTTGAAAAAGCATTCAATGAAATTTCAACAAAATATGGCACGATTGATGGACTTGTGCATTCAATTGCTTTCGCAAGAAAAGAAGAATTAGAAGGAAGCTTATTAGATGCAAGTCGTGAAGGTTTTAGCATTGCACATGATGTTAGTGCCTTTTCATTAATTGCCGTTTCAAAATATGCAAGTAAAATCATGAATCGTGGTGGAAGTATTGCTACTATGACCTATATTGGTTCTCATCGCGCAGTTCCTAATTATAATGTAATGGGTGTTGCAAAAGCCTCATTAGAATCTATTGTAAAATATTTAGCAGTCGATTTAGCTTCACAAGATATTCGAATTAACGCGATTTCAGCTGGAGCAATCAAAACGCTAGCATCATCAGGAATCAAAGGTTTCCAACAATTGCTAGATTCAGCAAGTGAAAGAACACCTTCTGATAAACCGGTAACAACAAGAGAAGTTGGAAATACAGCAGCCTTTCTAATGAGTGATTTATCAACAGGGGTTAATGGAGACACCATTTATGTAGACAAAGGAACTCATCTTTCATAATACGATCTAAGTAAAACAGGGAAGAAATAATCTTCCCTGTTTTTTTAGATAGTACCGTTTGGAGTGACTATTTTAGAGTTGACAGTAAAGAATAGGGGCGCCTACTCAGAAAAAAGTAAATTAGAAATTATGGAGCACATTGAAGACATTATCTTACTTATTAAATCAAAAGATCAAAACACATTTTATAAGTAGAGTTCAAATAATAGTTCTTGAATAAAAATATACAATTCTTTCCAAAGTGAAACGTTATATATATCTTCTAAAAAAAAGGTGTTTCCCTCTTTTTTTTCATATTCTATGCTGTCTGAGATTATAATGTCAGCATGCTCAATGCAGGATGTAAAGATAAGAGATTCATCGTTGAAAACGTGCCGTAATTTTCCTTTGATGAAACTATTTCCTATGGGAGTTTTAGAGTATTGAACAAAAACTGACAAATAATCTTTATAATATGAAATATAGAGTGAATAATGTAAGACACCAATTATTTGTAGTGTTGTTTTAGGAAGAGAAAAAGTGAAAGCAGGATATGCTTCTACAAAGGTGTAAATGTAATTTTTTAAATCGATTGAAAAATTAGAAGTCTCGTAAATCAAATTGTTATGATTTAAAGGGTTCATCTTAATGATGTCATCTTGAGAGTATGAATAATTGTATGAAAATTCGTGGTACAAGACAGTGTAATACATAAATAGGGGAAGAATATTTTCTACATCTTTTTTTAAATAATTATTAATAAAAGCAGTATTAAGCTTTTTGTAAAAAATTGTAACCGGGTGATTTTTTTTTAGAAAAGTATTTCCTATTTTTATTTTTTCCTCCATAGTATCAATTTCAGAATCTAAGAACCTCATAATTAAATTAAAAGACTTACGTTCATTATGTTCAAGTTCGTTATTATTAATAGTAGGAATATTGATTGGAAAATGTTTGAGTGCATAGGTAATATCATGGACATCCAATAAGGATTGTAAAATAGAGGAGCTAAGAGTTTTAAAAAAAGGCTGATAGTTCCCTTTATTTAATCGAACATAAAGAATAGCAAGGTAAAAATCAACACTAGATTGAGTGGATAATGGTTTATTTAATAAATAACGATCTCGATACAACGAAAAGGTGTTTTTTATAAGATTATGAGGAACATATGATAGTGGCCAATTCAAGTTTTGAGTTCCGTGAAATAATAAATACCAATACATAAATCGTATATTTTGTTCGTCGCCATTCACTTCAATAAGATTATCATTTATCTGGATAGTTAATTGATAAAAGGCTAAAGCTTTATTTAGTTGAACAATCAACTTGTAGCATCTGTTATTCGATATGAATAGAACTGAACTTAGTTTATTTAATGATAGCGACTTATTATTAAAAAGTTCTACTAGTATTTGAAATGACAAGGAATTAGATAGAAAGTAATATAGATATTTATGATAAATAATTGTGAGATTAATTTTTGTAGAGGATTCTAAATAGAAGTCGAATAGACTATCTTGATTAATCTTGCATATGCTAGAATCCAGTGACGAATCTAGGAATGTATTTATTTCAACAATGCTTCGTTTGATACTCGCTCTGGATAAATCGAAAGTCACCATCAATTCTTGGATGTTCGTTTTTTTTTTATTTCCAATATATTGTAATAATTTCAATTTTGTATAATCTTGTTTTTTTAAGAATGAATGAATCATAGATATCTCCTCCAATACGATTATTGAATATGCTATAATGTAAAAATTATTTAATTGCTTTGATTTAGTTCATGGCAATAAGCATACTAAAAATAACATGTTTCAACCTATAAGCATTTTCAAAAAGAAGTTATAATACTTTTATTAGAAGAAAGTTCTCTATGCTAAAGAGTATGGCGATTAATTATTATAATAGAGTTTTAAACAGTAGTTATTGTTGAAATTATTAATAACTGTTGAAAGGAGAAATTATGATTGATATAAATTGGCTAGACGCTATTAATTACGATATATATTTTGAAAATGAATCTGGCAATACATTTCTTCGAAATGTGATTGTACCATTTGAATTTTTAGAAAGAGATATCGAAACATATTTTTGTAATCATTTTAAAGAAGGAACCATTAAAATAATTTCCATTAAAAAAGTGAATTATGTATGGCTATCAAAAAGTCATTACAAAATAAATTAAAATAGTCAAATTTGTATTTGAATGGACATCGAAAACTAAAACAAAAAAAGCATCGTTTATTGAATTTGTGTAAAATAAATTTAGTAGAAGATGTTTTTTAACCATAGTAAAAAAATGATGGAATGGATTGAATTTTACGGAAGGGATAAAACCATTAAAGGATTTTTTAGGGCTTTTATAAAAAATAAAAATCTATGATTTGTTACAAAAAAACAATAAAATGTTTCTATCTTTCTAGAGCTCACTTCGCTATGCTAAAGTTGGTAAATTAAGATTTGCGGATTGAAATTAAAACAAGGGAGAGTTGGATAGTGAAAAATAAAAAAAGATGGATTCGTAACGTTAGAAATGTAAGCGTTTTATTTTTGTTGGCTAGTAATTTTTCAAATGCACTCATTGCAAGAGGAGAAGAAAATACTCCAATTTCCACGTTATCAAGTGGTCAAGTAAATGAAATCCCTGAAATAAAAGAAGCACCAACCGCTTCACACTTTTTCCCAGAAGAATTAAAAAAATGGAATCCGACTACAGATGCGGATACTATTCATAACGTCTCAAAAGTCCCTTTAGCTAAGCGCATTAAAAGTGAACAAACCAATAAAGATCAAAGTTTAGATGCTAAAGTTGTATCATTAGCAATTGCCAATCGTAACACTAGTGGAACCCCATCACAAGGCAGTTCAGATAAAGCGGTCTATAATTTTACTCACTGGCAGTACATTGATACGATGGTGGCCTGGGCAGGATCAGCAGGAGAAGGAATCATTGTCCCACCTAGTGGCGATTTGACAGATTCTGCTCACCGAAATGGCGTGCCTGTTTTAGGAACAGTCTTCTTTCCACCAACAGCTTATGGAGGCAAACCAGAATGGGTAGATCAATTTGTTCAAAAAGCAGCAGACGGCAGCTTTCCAATGGCAGACAAATTACTTGAATTAGCTGATTACTATGGATTTGACGGTTGGTTTATCAATCAAGAAACAGCAAGCAATCCAACAACAGCAAAAGCAATGAAAGAATTTCTAGCGTATCTACAAGCACATAAAAAACCAGAAATGGATATTATGTGGTATGATTCAATGCTAGAAAATGGCAGTATTTCATGGCAAGGTGCCTTAAACGATCGCAATAAAATGTATTTTCAAAATAACGATAAAAAAGTTTCAGATAATATGTTTTTAGATTTCAACTGGCAATATTCACCAAGTAAGCTAGTTAGTTCTGCCAAAAAAGCGACGGAGCTTACCCGCTCACCCTATGATTTATTTGCCGGAATTGATGTTCAAGCACAAGGATTTAATACAGCAACTAAGCCAAGCTCAATCGTAGTCAACGGTAAACCATTAGTGTCCTTAGGTTTATATTGCCCAGACTGGACACTACGAGATGGCGCTAATTATGATATTCCTACCTACTGGAAGAACGAAGAGAAGTTTTGGGTCAATTCAGCAGGAGATCCTCGTGATACAAGTATGAAGTCTAATGAATGGCAAGGTATTTCACGCTATTACGTGGAGAAATCACCTGTTACAAGTTTGCCTTTTACGACGAATTTTAATGTAGGAAACGGAGATCGTTTTTATCAAAATGGCAATCTAAGTAAGGAAGGAACCTTTAACAATCGCAGTATTCAAGATGTAATGCCAACCTATCGTTGGATTTTGGACAACAAAGGAAATCAATTAAAAGCGGATATTGATTATAGCGACGCTTTCAATGGCGGTTCATCGATTGCTTTAACAGGTTCAACCATTCCGCAAGGTGAAACAACGATGAAGCTATATAAAAGTGAATTGCTCCTAACGGGAAAGGAAGTTGCAAAAATCGTTTCAAAAGGTCCAGCAGAAATGACCTTGAAACTGAATTTTAAAAATGAGACAGCACCTGTAACAATCAAAGGAACTACGAACGCAATTGGAACATGGAGGGAAACTCGTTTTGAGTTGAATCGTTTCCAAAATAAAACGATTGACACAATCTCTTTAACGATAAACGGAACGACAGAAGCAAGCACTAAAATTAATTTAGGGCAATTTGCTATTCTAGATGAAACCCCATTAGTAGTGAGTCCTGTAGAAAATGCAACGATTGTAGGACAATCAATTGAAGAAGATCTTTATGCAAACCTACGACTAAAATGGGATTCAAAAGGTGACGCTACTTCAATGTACAATGTTTACCGTATAAATGAGCAAGGTGAAAGACAGTTTGAAGGATCAACAGCAAATACGGCCTATTATGTAACGAAACAAAAACGTCCTAGTACAAATCAATTGAATTATATTATTGTGCCGGTAGATAAGAATCAACTGGAGCATCTAGCACAAGCAAGTCAAGTATCCTTTGCCTTTAAAGACTTACAGGCACCGCAAGCTAATTTTACAGCAAATAAATCATTTGTAAAAGTTGGTGAAAAAGTAACTTTGACGAGTACTTCTTCTTTGTCAGCAGAAAAATTAGACTGGACAATTGAAGGAGGAACTCCTGACAAGAGTAACGAAAAACAAGTCGAAACAACGTTTAGTAAAGCTGGAAAATATACGATTCAGTTATCAGCAAGCAACCAAGCAGGAAGTACGACCGCAACAAAGGAAAATTATATCACGGTTTACGACGATAGCTTTACTGAACCGTTAGTTAATTTGTCTTTAACAGCTATTAATGCAACAGCTTCAGGCTTTACATCTACTAATGAATCGCCAAAGCAAGCATTAGATGGCAAGCTTCAAACGAAATGGTGTGATAACGGAAACGATCACCCGTGGATGATGGTTGATCTAGGAAAACTTACGTCCATTATCGGATTTAAGACGGCCCATGCTGAAGCTGGTGGTGAAAATCCAGAATGGAATAGTAGAGATTATGAGATACTTGTTAGCCAAGACAACCAAAATTGGACTCAAGTAATTCAGCGTGAAAAAAATACTGCTGGGGTAACAGAAGACTCAATTCCGTTAACAGAGGCAAGATATGTAAAACTACAGCTAAATAAAGCAGAACAAACTGGTAAAGTAGCTAGAATTTATGAATTTGAAATTTTAGGTTTTCAAAAAACAGGAATTGACGTTCTAAACAATTAAGCGACCCAATCAATCTGCGATTCTATAGAATTTACCAAAAAAAAAACAATAAAAGCGACTTGATCTAAGAAATAAACATTCTTAAATCAAGTCGCTTTTTTATTCTTTTTTATCACTAAATTTCTTAGCCTCTTCTTGTTCTTTTTCTTTAATTTTATTTTGTTTCGTTTTGTTGACGGTTGCATCAAAAACATTTTTACTTTTTAGCTCTTGAAAATTTTCACGATTTTGGTAACCACCAGCATCCTTCGTCGACATAAAATCCCTCCTAATTAACTTGTATTGCAAAACTTAGGTAAAGATAAGCTACGCTAAGTATACAACTTCTATCGAAAGAAAAATAACGATATGAACGTAGAAATAAACTATCAAAAATGTAAGGTCAAATAGAAGAAATGTCACCACAATAAAAGGAAGAAGACCTAAGCTATATGGTATTCTTAATATCTAATAAAATAACATTTTTTTGAAAAGTGGAGGAGTTATAAGAATGTCAGGAACTACATTAAAGTTTATAATGGCCATTTTAATGGTTTTAGATCATATTGGGTATTTTGTTCCCCCAGAAGTTGGAGGGATATTTCATGTCTTAACACGATGTGTAGGTGTTTTCTTTTGTTATATGGCAGTAGAGGGATTTCATTATACAAGGAATCGTAAAAGTTATTTGTTACGTTTAACAGGAATGGCCATTTTTATGGAAATCGGCAATCGAGTAATCAATTGGCTCATTCATGATCCAGCGATTGCAGTTCACAACAATATTTTTCTTACGCTAGCAGCAGGAATTGCTATGATTTATTTATTTAGCCTAGTAACGAAACAATCGTCAGGTTTAAAAAAGAGTTTCTTGATTTTAGCGAGTATCTTTGTATTTGGTCTTGGCATTACCTTTACTGAAGGAGGCATAGTAG
This sequence comes from Carnobacterium divergens, assembly GCF_900258435.1. NCBI lineage: Bacteria > Bacillati > Bacillota > Bacilli > Lactobacillales > Carnobacteriaceae > Carnobacterium > Carnobacterium divergens. The sequence continues at coordinate 736,297 of NZ_LT992558.1, forward strand.
AACTGCCGTTTATGCTAATTACCTACTTATGTCGCAATAAACCTAAAGTACGAAATATTCTTTATTTAGTGATGTCAGTAGTATTGTTTAGTATGAGTTTTGTTAGTTATCCAACGTTATCTGAGACTCTAAGTATGCTAGCTTATAATTCAGACTTTATGTTCATTACAGTGTTGCCGTTTATATACTTATACAATGGCAAACGTGGAATGAACAATGTGTTTTCAAAATACTTTTTTTATTTTTTCTACCCCATTCATCTATGGTTGATTGCAGTGCTTTCAGCGAACTTGTTGTAGAAATATAAGTGAAATGTTATAGTTAAAAGTACAGATAAATAATAAGGGACGTGTTTACATGGGTTGTTTAGGAAATGCTATTTGGTTTGTTTTCGGTGGATTAGTTTCTGGTTTAGGTTGGATTTTAGCGGGATGTTTATGGTCAATTACTATCATAGGTATTCCAATTGGCAAACAGTGCTTTAAATTAGCAGGATTAACCTTCTTTCCATTTGGAAAAGAAGTTGTTTACGGCGGAAATTCTTTTTCATTAGTAGTGAATATTATTTGGTTGATTATAAGTGGTTTACCATTAGCATTTGCTCATGTAGTTAGTGGTGTAATTTTATGTATTACCATTGTAGGGATTCCTTTTGGGATGCAAAGTTTTAAACTAGCTAAGTTAGCATTAATGCCATTTGGCGCACAAGTTGTTTACCGTTATTAAAAAAAGCTTGGGACATAAGTCTCAAGATAAATAAAATAGAAGACCGAAAATCGTAAAAAGGATTTTCAGTCTTCTATTTTTTCGATTATTGGGAGAATCACCCTTGTTTTCTGGCTTATTTAGCCTATATTTTCTTAAATTTACAGCCATTA
>NZ_LT992558.1:737274-787172 GCF_900258435.1 Carnobacterium divergens
TAATGGCTGTAAATTTAAGAAAATATAGGCTAAATAAGCCAGAAAACAAGGGTGATTCTCCCAATAATCGAAAAAATAGAAGACTGAAAATCCTTTTTGCGATTTTCGGTCTTCTATTTTATTTATCTTGAGACTTATGTCCCAAGCTCTTTTTTATGGATAAAATTAAGATTTATGAAGAAAAAATGTTTGGCCATAATTTACGACGAAATCGCGAAATAAGCGTGTAGCAGGTGCTAAATAGTGGTTTTTCAAGGTAGCTGCATAAATAAAGCGATGGTAGCTTGGGTTTTTAATCGAAATAATTTTAACCGCGTAATGATCCAATGCTGCTATCCGAGGTAAAATACCAATCCCATGTCCAAAAGCCACAAAACCAGCTAAAGTATGATCTTCTTCTACTTCGCAAACGATTTTAGGTGTGATATTTACTTCAGCCAACATACTGTCAACAATAGGACGTAAGCCACTTTTTTTATTAAAAAAGACAAATGGATAAGGAGCCGTGTCCGCTAAATCAATCTCTTCAAGTTCGGCTAAAGGATGATGAATTGGAACAATTAGTACGACCTCTTCTTCTGCAATTCGTTCAAAATGGATTTGTTCATCAGGAACCACCATAGAGCATAAAGCGATATCAATGGTCTCATTTTTTAAATGAGTTAGTAGGTCTTTTGTGTTGCCTTGACTTAATGAAAATGAGATTTGTTGATAGTCTGGGTGAGTCGAAAATTCTTTTAATAAAAGAGGAGCAAAATGAGCACCTAAAGTATAGATAAAAGCTAAATCAATGTGGCCCTTGTCTGGACTGGTTAATTCTTTTAAGGCTTTTTCACCACGTTCCAATTCATCCAGCGAACGCTCTACATAGGACAAAAAGAAGTCGCCGTATTTAGTTAAACGAATGTTACGTCCTTGCTTTTCAAATAAAAAAGTTCCAAGTTCCTTTTCAAGTTCAGCCATCGAATGGCTCAAACTAGGTTGAGTAATTGTTAATTCTTCAGCAGCTTGTGTCATATGTTGGATTCTTGCCAATGTTTTAAAATAATAAAGTTGTTTCAAATTCATGATTTTAGCACCTCTCTGTATTTATTGATAGTTTTATTCTATCAATAAATACAAAAATATGCATTAGATTAATAGAAAGTTTCACGTTACAATTTAATTGTGAAATAAAGAACAATGTATCGTTATATTAATGGATTTAACAGGAGGATTTAATAAATGGAAAATTATGAAGCAATTTTTGAACCATTGACAGTTAAACGTATGACACTTAAAAATCGTGTGATTATGCCTCCGATGGGAACCAATTTCGCCAATATGGACGGTTCGTTCAACAATGAACATATTACCTATTATGAACAACGTGCAAAAGGCGGGACGGGCTTGATTACATTAGAGAACGCTTGTATCGACTACCCAATGGGAACTAATGGAACGACGCAGCTCCGAATTGATAATGATCAGTATCTACCTGGCTTATGGAAATTTAATGAAGTCATGCATTCGTATGGTGCTTGTACCTCCGTTCAAATCAATCATGCGGGAGCCTCAGCATATGGTCTACGCTTAGAAGGAAAACAAGCTGTTTCAGCTTCCAATATTCCTTCTAAAAAAGGAAATGCCGTTCCTCGTCCTCTTTTAAAAGAAGAGATTTTAGAAATCGTAAAAAAATATGGTGAAGCAGCCAATCGCGCGCAACGTGCTGGCTTTGATTGTGTTGAAATTCATGCAGGCCATTCTTACTTAGTGAGCCAATTCTTATCGCCACTGTACAATCAACGAACAGATGAATTTGGCGGAAGCCCAGAAAATCGTTCACGCTTTGCCAAATTAATTGTTGAGGAAGTTCGAAGAGCGGTTGGCCCACATTACCCGATTTGTCTCCGTTTTAGTGCGGATGAATTATTAGAAGGTGGAAATACATTAGAAGACACCCTAGATTTATTAACCTATTTTGTAGAAGAGATTGACATTCTAAATGTTTCGGCAGCGTTAAATGACAGCATTCAATATCAAATCGATCAAATGAACTTGGCTGATGGTTGGCGCTCTTATATGGCAAAAGCTGTGAAGGAGAAATTTGGCAAAGTGACGATTACCTCAGGAAATATCCGCAGTCCTAAAATTGCCAATGATATTTTACTAAAAGGCGATGCGGATTTATTAGCAATGGGTCGGGGGTTAATTGCTGAACCAAACTGGGTCAATAAGGTGAAAAATGGCGAAGAACAGTTATTGCGTAAGTGTATTTCTTGCAATATTGGATGCGCAGATCACCGCATTGCCAAATCTCGTCCCTTACGTTGTACGGTTAATCCAGATGTGATTTACGAGGATGCCTACAAAGAGCATCAAGTAAAAAATCATCTGAAGATGGTCGTTATTGGCGGTGGTACTGCAGCTCTTGAAGCAGCTACAACGGCAGCAGAGGTTGGTGTTGAAGTAATAGTATTTGAAGCGAAAGCTTATCTAGGAGGCTTAGCACATGAAATCGCTCGCTTACCTGATAAGCGAAGAATTGATGATTATGTGCTTTATTTAAAAGAGAGAGCCAAACAATTGCCCAACTTAACGATTCACTTACAGACCAAAGCAACAGTAGAAATGATTGAAAAAATTAAACCGGATATAGTTGTGAATGCAACAGGCGCAAAACCTTTATTGCCTCCAATTAAAGGTTTGCAAGAACAGCTTGCAAACCCAAATCGTAAGGTATTTTCAATTTTTGATTTACTAAACAATATGGAAAATTTCCAAGAATTTACTGGAAAACGAATTGCTGTTATCGGTGGTGGCGCAGTCGGCTTAGATGTTGTAGAGTATTATGCAGAACGACATGCGAAATCTGTTTCGATTGTTGAAATGCAACCAACATTAGGTAAAGATTTAGATATGATTACACGTATCTCAATGATGGACATTATTCAACGTCATGGAGTGGCTACGTATACTGAAACAGCATTGACACAAGTAAATGAAGCTTCCTTTACAGTCATGCAACAGGGAGAAGAAGTCGATATTCCTTTTGACTTAGGCTTTGTTTGCTTGGGTATGAAGGCATATCATCCATTAATGGAACCTTTGATGGACTACCAAAAAGAGAGTGGCGCAACAGTTGTCAATCTCGGCGATAGCAAAGTAGCCCGCCGTATATATGAAGGAACAAAAGAGGCTCGCGATATTTTAACAACCGTTCATCAAGTAGACCGAGAAAAGAGTCGTCAATCATTGAAACACTATAGTTACCAATAAACGTTAATAAAAAAGGAGCAACTTAACATGACAGAAAGATTAAACGGACACACCATTTTAATTGGATTAATGGCAACACCAATCAGACACAGCTTATCGCCAACTATGCACAACGAAGCATTTGCAAAATTAGGTTTAGATTATGCTTATCTTGCTTTTGAAGTTGGAAACAATCAATTAGCAGATGGCATTCAAGCCATTCGTGCGCTAGGCATGCGCGGTTCAAACATCTCAATGCCGAATAAACAAGCTGTTTTAAGCCATTTGGATAAATTGTCTCCAGCTGCAGAAATGGTGGGAGCCGTTAACACAATCGTCAATGATGATGGGGTTTTAACGGGACATATTACAGATGGAACAGGATTTATGCGTGGTTTACAACAAGCAGATGTCTCGATTATCGGAGAGAAAATGACGATTTGTGGAGCAGGAGGAGCGGCAACGGCTATTTGTATCCAAGCGGCACTGGATGGCGTTAAGGAGTTGGCTATTTTTAATCGTAAAGATGATTTCTACAAAAATGCCGAACGAACCGTTTCAATGATTAATGAAAAAACGGATTGTAAAGCAACTTTATACGATATTACTGATGAAGAACAACTACGCAAAGAAATTGCGACAAGTGCTATTTTTACCAATGCAACAGGTGTTGGCATGAAACCCTTACAAGAGGAAAGTTTAATTACGGATCCAACAATGTTACGCAAAGAGCTGGTTGTTGCTGACGTTGTCTACGTTCCAAGTGAAACCAAACTATTGAAATTAGCCAAAGAACAAGGTTGTAAAACGGTAAACGGATTAGGGATGATGCTGTGGCAAGGTGCAGCAGCATTTGAATTATGGACAGGGGAAGAAATGCCTGTTGATTATATTCGTGAGTTGTTATTTAATTAAATTTTTATTGAATAAAAAGGCCTGAATCAGTAGGTTTGGGCTTCTTTTATAAAAGTAGGTATTATTAACTAGAAGTAATAATCATTGTGAAATAATAAACAAATATAAAATAAGGAGATTAATAATGAAAAATAAATATATGCCCACAGCGATTAGTCTGTATATCAACTACTTCGTGCATGGTATGGGAGTTTTGATTTTAGCTCAAAATATGGGAGCATTGGGAAGTCAGTGGGGAACAGATGATGCTGGAGTGGCAATTGTAATTTCCTCACTTGGAATCGGACGGTTATTAGTCTTATTTGTTTCAGGAGCATTATCGGATAAATTTGGAAGAAAGCCTTTTGTGTATCTAGGAATGTTGACTTACGTTGCTTTTTTTGTCGGAATTTTATTTAGTCCAAGTATTGCAGTCGCGTATTTCTTTGGAATATTAGCTGGGATTGCCAATTCCTTTATGGATTCAGGCACGTATCCAGCGTTAATGGAATCTTTTCCAGAATCACCTGGAACAGCGAATGTTATTATTAAAGCCTTTATTTCAGCAGGTCAATTCGCCTTGCCATTGATTGTAGGATTACTTATTTCAACAGGAGCTTGGTATGGCTGGTCTTTTGTGATTGCCATTGCTATTTTTGTAGTAAATGCGATTTATCTTTTTAATAAACCTTTCCCAGATCAAAAAGGCAAAGCCGTTAATGAAGAAGCGGAATTGGAAGAAGCTCAAACAGTAGCAGCAAAGCCAGTTAAAAAAGTGAAATTTGCCGTTGAAGGTCTGTGTTTTATTTTATATGGCTATATCTCACAAGCTACCTTTTATCTTGTCAGTCAATGGTTGACGAAATATGGATCAGAAGTTGCAGGAATGGGAGACACTGCCTCTAGAGCGTTAATTAGTTATTACAGTATTGGCTCACTGGTTTGTGTTTTTATAACATCAGCATTAGTTAAAAAAATGTTCAAACCTATTCAATTTTTAGTGATCTATACGTTTATTTCCTTTGTATCCTTATTGATCCTATGGTTATTCCCAACGCCTCTTGTCTGCATGATTGGTGCATTTGTGATTGGATTCAGCGCTGCTGGTGGCGTCATGCAATTAGGTTTAACAGTGATGTCAGAGATGTTCCCAGCAGGTAAAGGGACGGTTACCGGTATTTTCTACACAGCAGGAAGTATTGCATCTTTTACAATTCCTTTAATTACCGGACAAATGTCTAAAACAAGTGTCGCTAATATTATGTTGTTTGATGTTGGGATTGCTTTAGTTGGATTTGTGCTAGCGATTATTATTTACGTAAGGTATAATAAAGTATTTTCAAAATAAAATGAGTTGTTATTCTAAAAAATGCAACGTAAAGGATGAATTGGAATGAAAACTGTTACGATAAAAAATGTCACATTAGGTAGCGGAGCACCTAAAATATGTGTTCCAATGGTTGGGAAAACAGTAGCTGAATTGCTTGAAGAAGCTAGTACGTTAGTAGCGATGGATTTAGATATAGTTGAATGGCGTGTTGATTTTTTTGAAGAAGTGGAAAAATTAACAGCAGTCAAAGAAGTTGGCGTTAAAATTAGAGAGATTTTAAAAGAAACACCGATTTTATTTACATTTAGAACAAAAAAAGAAGGCGGCGAACGAGAGGTTCCATCAACTTATTATTTCCAATTAAATGAAATGATGATGGAAAGTGGTTTAGTGGATTTAGTTGATATCGAATTATTTATGGGAGATGCTGAAGTGAAAGCCACTGTTGCTAAAGCACAAAATCATCAAGTGAAAGTTGTGATGTGCAACCATGATTTTGACAAGACGCCTCCAAAAGAAGAACTCATCAACCGATTGCGCAAAATGCAAGAACTGGGAGCAGATATTTGTAAGATTGCTGTTATGCCAACGTCAACAGAAGATGTGCTAACGTTGTTATCTGCAACCAATACAATGAAAGAAAAGTATGCAGATCGTCCAATCGTCACCATGTCAATGGGAGGCATGGGAGTTGTCAGCCGTATTGCGGGTGAAACTTTTGGTTCTGCTATGACCTTTGGAGCAGCAAAACAAGCATCTGCACCTGGTCAAGTTCCAGTAGCGGAGTTACGTTCAATGTTAAAGGTTCTACACGATAGTATTTAAAACCAATAGTAACTGATAGGAGAGAGAAACCAAGATGCGTAAAAATCCTTATTTTCCAACCGTCATGTCGTTGTATACAAATTATATCTTGCAAGGAATGGCAGCCATTATTTTAGCGCAAAATATGACCCCATTAATGAAACAATTTGGTACGACAGCGACAGGGATGTCTTTGGTAATCTCTTCAATTGGTTTAGGTCGTATTTTGATTTTATACTTTGCTGGACGAATGTCAGATAAATTTGGTCGCAAACGGATTGTTTTAATGGGAATGGCGAGTTATGTTGTTTTTTTTGGCGGTATCTTAATCAGCAATTCTATTTGGGTTGCAAGTTTTTTTACCTTATTTGCAGGCTTTGCCAATGCGTTATTGGATACCGGAACTTATCCAGCTTTGATGGAAGCCTATCCTGCTTCCAGTGGCTTTATGAGCGTTTTAAATAAAGCTTTTATTTCAGCGGGTCAGTTTATTTTACCGATTTTAGTAGGGGCGCTGTTAACCCATCAACTTTATTATGGCATCAGCTTTATTTTGTGTTTAGGAGTTATTTGTGCCAATCTACTCGTTATGTCGCAACAGAAATTTCCTCCGATTCAATCAGTAGAGGATGAACGAGAGTATGTTTCAACTCAAACCACTAATGAAAAGTCTAAATTTTGGCTCGAAGGGGTGGCTTTGATTTTATTTGGCTTTACGTCCGTTTCTACCTTTAATATTATTGTTTTATGGTTGCCACAGTACGCGGAGCAACTAGCGGGTATGGCAAAAGGCAATTCGTTGATGTTGATTAGTTTATACAGTACAGGATCATTAATTTCTGTTTTTCTAACAGCATTTATTGTCAAAAAATGGGTTCAACCAATTGTCGTGATTTTAAGTTGTACAATGGCTTCTTTTTTAGTGTTGGGATTTGTTCTTCTTTTTCCAACAGAGATAGGAGCAAGCATTGCAGCTTTTGGAATCGGTCTGTTTTCATCAGGAGGAATTTGGCAATTAGCGTTAACACTTTTGTTGCAGCTATTTCCAAAGAACAAAGGGCAAATGACAAGTTATTATACTTTAATGACCTCTTTTTCAGTAATGTTGATTCCGCTGATAACAGGAAGCTTGAGTGAAATCAATATTCGATTGGTTATGATTTTTAATGCAGGAGTGACTTTAGTAGGCTTTTTATTGGCTGTATTTGTTTTTATACGGTGTCAACGATTGTCTCAAATTGAAAATAAGGCTATCCTAGTAAATGAAACAATGGAGTATTGAAAATAAAGAAATTTCTAATCCAAAAAGAGCTAAGGGATGTAAATAACTTGAGGGAATAAAGCGTTTGAAGAGAATCCTTCAAGTTGTTTAGTTTAGGGGGGAAATCAAGGGTGACAATCCATAAAAAACATTTTGGCGTGTATGGTGTAGCGTATGTAAATGAGCATTTGCTCTGCATTCAAAAGAAAACAGGTCCCTACAAGAATCGATTTGATTTGCCAGGAGGAAGCCAAAAAGGAAGTGAAGGGTTAACAGAGACGCTGATAAGAGAAGTTTGGGAAGAGACAGGCTACAGGGTTGAAAACTATCGAAACGTTAGGTGTTACGATGTCCTTGTAGAAGAAAAAGAGACCGATAGAGTTGTTCACCACATCTTTGTGCTATACACGATAGACGTTATCAAGCAAAATGACAAACTTCCCAAGCTCGGTCAAGAAATAAATGATTCTTTTGGACCAATTTGGGTGGCAATCAAGGATTTGACAGAAGAAAATACTTCTCCCTTAGTCACAAAAGTAATAGCAGAATTGAATCAAGAGTTGAACAAAACCTTTTTTGACGTTAAAAGATATGAAAATTGGTTAATTAAAGGAGATTCAAATAAAAAAATATAGCTGAAATAGGTTAGTATAGGTGCGAAAGAAGCTTCTTTTTTTGACAATTTCTTTTTTTAAGTAAAAGGACTATCTTCTCTAATTGTTCTGTGTTAATATGGTGTTTGTTTGAAATGACGCATTTATATTTTATGGAAAGAAGATGAATTGTTTTGCATTCTATTGTTCACTTTATTAAGTCGAATCCATTCTCTAAAAAGCAACCCTATTATGAAACAACAAATTTTATGGCGATTGTTTCGATTATTTTAATTAGCGTGGTGTTACGTGATACAACCGTTTACCAAGCCAATCGTTTGTTTTATTATTTAGATATTTTTGCCTGTGGTGTGTTAGTGGCGATTGCCATTAAATTTATTGTGTTTAAATGCTGTAAATCTAATTTGAAATAAAGTTACGAAATCCATTTATTAAATGGATTTTTTTATTTAAATAAAAAAGGCCACTCACTGGGAGTGGCCAAAAAGGAGTTGGTTACCTTAACTTTGGAGGAGTATAAGGTAAATGAAAAATAAAAAAGTTGGTTGTTTGTTGGTTGTAAGATAATAATACCCAATAAATATGAAGAAACTATGACCAAAGTTTGCTATTTTTCTTAAGAAAAACTAAAGCTACTTTTATTGATAACTGAAAAAGAAACAAAGCTACAAAAAAAAGCTACCTCTCAAAGAGGTAGCTAGGGGGAGTGACTCTTTTCAATAGGGGGAGAAAAGAGTAATAAAAATAAAAAAGATTTAGTTTGGACTACTTAGGTAGTATAGCTAGAAAAGCTGAAATTAAAATGATAAACACATAATCTTTTTTTATCAAATCAGTGGCAATGTCTTTATTTAGAAGCGCTTCCAGATTAATCTTATTCTCATTTTTGTGTTATTTAATTATCGGTGTTATGATTAATAACCTTTGGTTTGAAGTGTTTCTAAGAGGTGTTTATTAAATTTGAGTTATATGATATAGTTTTTAAAAGGGCTTACAATGAATTAGGGGGATTGAAATGAATATTGCATTAATTGCACATGATCGTAAAAAAAAGCTGATGATTGAATTAACCACGGCTTATCGAGAAATATTAAAAGAGCATACTCTTTATGCAACTGGTACAACTGGTTTAAGAATTATTGAAGAAACGGGATTAGCCGTTCATCGATTTAAATCAGGCCCATTAGGAGGCGACCAACAAATCGGTGCTCTGATTTCAGAAGATAAGATCGATATGGTGATTTTTTTAAGAGATCCATTAGCAGCCCAGCCTCATGAACCTGATGTGACTGCATTAATTCGATTAAGTGACGTTTACGAGATTCCGTTAGCAACCAATATCGGCACTGGAGAAATATTATTAAGAGGTTTGGGAGTAGGATTTGCAGATTGGCGAACGATAACCAATGAGGTTGAAACTAAAATTTTAGACATTTAACAATTAAAAGGCTCAGCTACTATGAATTAGTAACTGAGCCTTTTCCATCAGATAAGATTATTTTTGTAAATAATTAAGAGCGTATCGAACGTGAAATTCGGTTGCTAAAACTAAACTTCGTTCATCAATATCAAAATTTTCATGGTGATGACCATACCAAGTGTCAGGATTTTCAGGATTTCTAGTTCCAACACGTGCGTAGACTCCTTCACTAACGGCTAGAAAATCGGCAAAATCGTCTGCTCCTAAACTTTTCGGGTTATCAGTAATCACATTTTCAGCACCAACCATATCATTCGCAATCTGTTCAGCAAAATGAGTTGCAACAGGGTGATTAATCAAGGGAGCTGCTGCATTATAATTTTCAAAGCTTAAAGAGGTGCGGTGAGCCTTCGCTACGTCAGTTGCAATGCGTTTAACAGCGTCTAATACGAAATGGCGCGTTTCGTGGCTGAAAGTACGGACCGTTCCTTCTAACGAAGCTTCATTTGCGATAATATTGTAGCGAGTGCCAGCATTTAAAACACCAACAGCCACCACCGCGTTGTCTAAGGGGCTGACTTCTCTAGCCACAATACTTTGGAGTTCAACCGTAATAGCTGCAGCTGTTAAGAGTGCGTCTCTTCCTAAATCTGGCCTAGCAGCATGTCCAGATTCTCCTTTAATCGTAAGTTTAAAAATATCACAAGAAGCATTTGTAGCTCCTTTAGTCGTAACAAGTTTGCCAACGTCAACACTTGAATCCAAATGGAGTCCAAAAACTTGATCTACATTTTGAACAAAATTCCCCTCAACAAACTGTCTAGCCCCAGCACCGATTTCTTCGGCTTGTTGAAAAGCGAGTTTAATGGTTCCTGAAAATTCAGATTGGTGACTCTTTAATAATTTCGCTGCGCCAAGTAAAGCAGCGGTATGTCCGTCGTGACCACAAGCATGATTTAAACCTGGATGCACTGATTTATAAGGAACATCTTTTGCATCTGCCAACTCAAGGGCATCAATATCTGCTCGTAACAAAATAGTTTTTCCTTCACCAAGTCCACCTTGAATGGTTCCAAGGACACCGGTCTCACCAACTGATTCATATGGAATCCCAATTTTCGTAAGTTCAGCTTTAATGCGTTTAATGGTTTCAAATTCTTTTAAACTTGCTTCGGGGTGTTGATGGAAATACCGACGTAATGCGATAACTTCAGCAGCACCATTTTTTAATTCAGTTGTTAAGTCTGTTTCAATTAAATTGATTGTCATATTTTTCATCCTTTTTGTGGTTATTTTTTAGCATCTTCCCAAACAGGTGTAGAGGAACCTTTAGTTGTTTTTTCAAGTAATTTAACGGTCTCAGGGGACTGATAAGCTTTAACGATTTTTTGATAAATGCTATTATCTTTATCCTTTTTCTTGGCAACAATGATATTGATATAAGGTTTTGATGTTTCATTTACTGGTTCTAGGAAAATCGCATCTTTATTAGGAACAAAGCCTGCATCGACAGCCATTCCGCTGTTAATGAGTGAAACCGTTGTGTCACTTAATGAACGAGCAGTTTGAGCAGCATCAAGTTCTTTAATTTCAAGATCGAGTTTATTTTCGGTAATGTCTTTAACTGTGGGTGTTTGTTTAGCAGCAGGGTCTACTTTGATTAAGCCGGCTGTTTGTAGCAATAAAAGCGCGCGCCCACCATTAGTAACATCATTTGGAATGGCCACAATATCTCCTTTTTTTAGTTCTTTTACATCTTTAATCTTTTCAGAATAAATACCTAATGGCGCAATAACAGTTTCCCCAATAGGGACTAAGTCTGTTCCGTGGTCTTTGTTGTAAGAATCCAGGAAAATTTGATGTTGGAAAGAATTTAGATCAATTTCACCTTCATTTAAAGCGGCATTCGGTTGTGTGTAATCTGTGAATTTTACAATTTCTAATTGAATATTGTCTTTCTTTAAACGCTCTTTAACATCATCCCAAACATCAGAATCATCCCCAACAACACCTAGTTTGACCGTAGTCGTTTTTTCTTTTGCTTGCGTACCGCCACATGCCGTAATGAAGAAAGCACCTAAAATTAGTAAAGTAGAAATCGTTAATTTTTTTATTGTTTTCATGTTGTAAAACTCCTTTTTAATTGTTTTTTTAAGAATGGCTTGTTCGTTTAATTAAGAAATTTCCGATAAATTGACTAATAAAGACTAAAATTAAAATGATTAAAGTTGCCACGAGCGTGACATCATTTTGGAATCGATTGTATCCTTTTGAAATAGCTAAATTTCCCAATCCACCGCCTCCAATTGCTCCAGCCATGGCAGTTAGTCCGATTAAATTAATAATGGTTACTGAAGAAGCGCGAATAATACCATTTAACCCTTCTTTTAGGTAAACGCGGAAAATAATTTCTAAAGGACTAGACCCCATCGCTTGAGCTGCTTCAACCACGCCAGAGTCAACTTCAACTAAGGCGTTTTGAATTTGTCTAGCAAAAAAGGGAACCGTTCCAATAACAAGAGGAACAATTGCTGCTGTGGTGCCAATGGAAGTTCCTACTAGTAGGCGTGTAAAAGGAACAATAACGGCTAACATAATAATAAATGGAATTGACCGAAAGACATTAATGATTTTATCTAGAGTGGTGTAAATTCCTCTATTTTCTAGAATCCCATTAGCATCTGTTACAACTAAGATTACCCCTAAGATAATTCCTAAAATTCCTGCAATAATGGCTGTAACGCTGACCATGTATAACGTTTGAATCGTACTTTCAATAAATTCCTCTTTTAAAGGGGGAATATTTTTAAAATAGCTAGCTAATGAATCCAACATTGTTTTCACTCCTTTTGTAAATTAACTAATTTTTTGTTTGCGTGGCAACGAAATAACGTTTTGTTGATGTTCAATTATTTCGACTTTAATATCTTTAGAAACCAGATAAGCGAGTGCTTGATCACGTTTGATTTTTTCCCCTGAAAAGATAACAATTAAATTCCCAATCGGAGTGTCTTGTAAAATTTCAATATTGCCAAATAAAATATTGGTCGAAATTGTAAATTGAGAATAGAGATGAGCAATCAAAGGCTCACTTGTTGTAGCACCTACATAAGAAACTTTCGCAAGAATGTCGTTCGGCTGTAAATCCAACAAACTAGGATGGGTTAAAATAGTTTCTAATCCTTGATCTACATGAGTCGCAGTATTAATAAAATCTTTAGTGATGGGTTTTCTAGGCTGGGTAAAAATTTGGACTAAATTTCCTTCTTCAACGACACGGCCTTTTTCCATTACCGCAACTTTAGTGCAAATTTCTTTTACAACTTGCATTTCATGAGTGATAATCACAATCGTCAAATTTAATTTTCGATTGAGCTCCTTTAAAAGCGTTAAGATTGAGGACGTTGTTTTGGGATCTAACGCGCTAGTAGCCTCATCACAAAGGAGAACCTCAGGATCATTTGCTAAAGCCCTAGCAATGGCAACACGTTGTTTTTGTCCTCCTGAAAGTTGGGAAGGATACGCGTTATTTTTATCTGATAAACCAACCAATTCAAGTAGACCAGAGACTTTTTCATTCAGCTCTTTTTTTGATAATGATGAATGTTTTAAAGGATAAGCCACATTATCAGCAATTGTTCGAGAAGCCATTAAATTAAAATGTTGAAAAATCATGCCTATTTTTTTACGTGCCCTTCGAAGTTCTTTAGGCGTGAGGCTTAAAAGATCGCGGTCAGCAACGATTACTTTTCCGCTAGTTGGACGTTGGAGCAGGTTGATGGTTCTAACGAGCGTACTTTTTCCAGCCCCACTATAGCCGACAATTCCAAAGACATCGCCTTTTTCAACGGTTAAGTCAACTTGCTCGACAGCCGTGATTTGTTGATCTTTTGTTTTAAATGTGACACTTACTTGTTCTAATTGAATCATATTATTCCCACCTTCAAGATAATTTAAAATAAAAAAACGTCCTTTTAAAATCAATTTGAATTGATTTTAAAAGGACGAATTCAACGTTCGTGTTACCACCTTTTTTTAGATTTCCTTTACAAGAAATCCCTTATCAAGTACGAGAAGACATGCTTCCGATACTCTAGCACGTTAATGGGTGCACCCATGATAGCCTAATGGAAAATCCACTCGGTATCCCGCCTCAGAGGCCATTTTCGACTTGCTTTTCATTCGCCCTTTTCAGCATCATACAGGCTCTCTGTTAGAATGAAATTTCAAGTGTACTTTTCTCGTCACTGCGTTTATCGATATAAAATAAAAAAACTCGTCCTTTAAATGATTGATTTCAATCATTTAAAGGACGAGTACAATTATGTATTCGTGTTACCACCTTTTTTTATAAAACGATTGCTCGTTTTACCTTAACCAGTACTTAAAATAACTAGACTTTGCATACTGTGGCACGATAGCGGGTGCTCCCGTAGCAATCTAAAGTAGATAATCTACAATTCAACTGCTTCACTCCAAGGCCATTTTCAGCTTTCTTCCCACTACCCTTTTTCAGCAATCTTTCAGGGCTCTCTATAAGTGTTTGTAAAACGTACTTTCCTTTTCATTGTGATTTAATGATATTCTCATTATTTGTTAACTTGATTCTTAATATACAGGTCAGTTGTCAATTTGTCAACAACAAAATAAAAAATAAATGACTTAGTGAAATAAAGTAGAACTTATGAAAACCATATGCTATAGTAAGAGAGGATTTTCTCATACGAGAAAATCTAAAAATAAACAGAGTAGGAAATAAAGCGTTAAGTGCTGCTGGGATGGGATGTTGCTCACAGACGAAAAATGATTGAACAATCATTTGCGGTTTTATTTTTGCATTCGCTGCATAAAGTTTTTATGTGTGGGAGCTCTTAAAGGAGATCTTCAAATGTTCAAAAAAAAGTTAGACGCAAAAACAATTGCAACAATGGGTTTATTAATGGCTTTACAGCTAGTTTTAACTCGATTTGTTTCGATTGAGACCCCAATTGTTCGCATTGGATTTGATTTTTTACCCATTGCCATTATGGGGATGCTTTTTGGTCCTTGGTTATCTGGCGTTGCGGTTGCAATGACCGATATTATTGGGATTTCACTATTTGCTAGAACAGCACCATTTTTCCCAGGATTCACGTTGTCTGCATTTTTGACAGCAGCCGTTTATGGTTTCTTTTTATACAAAAAACCTAAAACCTTGCTAAGAGTAGCACTAGCTGTGATTATGGTGACACTTGTGATTAACTTGGGCTTAAACACGCTGTGGTTATCAATGATTTATGACAAAGCAATGATTGTGATTTTTCCAGCCAGAATTTTACAAAATTTGATAATGACCCCGATTCAGATTGCCTTGCTTTATTTTGTTGTTCAAAGCAATATTTTATCAAAAACAATCGGAATCGATTCAACTAAATAAAACGTAACAGCTCCCAACATCCAATTCACCTTCATTTTTTGAAGGTGTTTTTTTATAAAAAAAATCCAACCCCGCAGGATTGGAAATACCCATATTAAGTGAAAATATAACCAATAATTCCTAACGCAATGGTTATCAAAGCCATTACAATGACGACGGCTAAATGCCATTTTTTATATAAAGCAAGAATAGCAATAAACTCACGAATCATAGCATTTGGCCAATAATAAAATGCCGTTTTTGCCCCAATCCCTTGACTGGTTAATCCCGCACGTTTGGCATAAATCCCTGCTCTAAAAAGATGGAAATTATTAGTAGCAAATAAGCTTTTATAATGACCCTCACCCTTTAAACGATCCATTATTTTTTTAGAAAAAACCATATTTTCAAATGTATTAACTGATTGATCTTCTAGCAATGTATCTTCAATCGGAATGCCCTTTTTTAGTGCATATTGTTGCATGGCAACCGCTTCAGGGATTTTTTCATCGCCACCTTGTCCGCCAGAAAATAAAAGCTTAGGTGGAGTGTGGAGTTTAGCCTGTTTAAGATAAAAATCCATTGCGACATTGATTCGATTTTGCAATAATGGCGGGACGATGTACCCATCAATTAATCCGCTGCCTAAGACAATAATAAAATCTTTGTTTAATCTTGGACGATAGACTTGGTAAATAAAAGAGGCAATAAAAAAGTTCAAAAAATTAAATAAAAAATATAAGAACAATAAAATTAAAAAGCCAGTAACATACCTCATAAATTCAGGTAGATAATTTGCAAGAATCGTTGATGATAAAATTAGCAAACCCAATATAGCAAGTCCTAAAAATAACGTTAAAAAATTAGAAAAACGGGCGCCTTCCTTTTTTATCAAAATTCGAGCATTGACAAAAGAAGCAACCATTAAAGCAAACGCTCCAAAAAGTCCTATTAATCCTAAGATAACTAAAAAGACTAATGAAATGATTACTAGAATCCGATTGTAGGTTGAAAAACTAAAGTACAACAGAGTGATAAAAAGTGAAAATAAAAAGCAATTAAACAAAAAACCATTGATAATCTTACGTCGATCTTGCCAATAAGAAAGAGCAAAAATTAAAAATACAGCTATATTAAGATATAAAAAAAACAAGTGGACACCTCCGATGATTTTTGGATTCAAATTATTATAACAAAAAAATCAGTTGAAGAAAGACAAAAAAGGAAATAATTTATAAATAAAAAGGATTAAACTAGCAAATAGTCAGTCTATTCTGATAAAATAAAAAGAATAGGGGGAATGAGTATGTCAATCAAACGATTTGGAACTAGAATTGAAGAAGTGTCTTACACCGTTCGAGTGGGAGTCTATGCATTAATTTTTGACGAAACACGTGAAAATTTAATGATTGTTTCACCACCTAATGGTGCGTACTTATTACCAGGTGGAGAAATTGAACCAGGTGAGACAAAGGAAGAGACGTTGCATAGAGAAGTAATGGAAGAGCTTGGTTTTACAGTATCCATAGGTACATATCTCGGTGAAGCAGAGGATTTCTACTACTCGACGTTTCGCAAAAAACATTATCATAATCCAGGCTATTTTTATGTAGTGGAATCTTATCAAAAAGTGAGGGAGCCTTTGGAAGATTTTAACAAACTGTATTGGTTGCCAATCAAAGAAGCTCATCGCCTTTTAAAAAGAGGCAGCCATAAATGGGCAATTGAGACGTATCTTGCACAACATGGTTTAAGCATCCATTAAATCAAAAAAAGAACCTTCTTAAATAGAAGGTTCTTTTTTGATGCATCTATTCTTCGTAAGCAACAGCAGTAACTGAGCTATCGATATTTCCTTTAGTTGCTTTTGAATAAGGACAAAAAGCATGTGCTTTATCCGCTAATTCTTGAACTGTTTCTAAGTCATGGCCTTCAATTGCTACTTGAATTTCACTAGCTAATTTAAAACCATTGTCGACTGGATCACTTACTAAATCAACTGTAACGTAGACTTTTGATTTTCCAGAAATTTTTTGTTGGCCCATAATATGTTCCAAGGCAGAATTGAAACAAGCGCTATAACCTAAAGCAAATAATTGTTCAGGGTTACTTCCTTGTCCTTTTCCTCCCATTTCTTTTGGAGTAGAAACACGAACTGAAAAAGAACCATCAGGTAAATGACTCTCGCCATTACGGCCACCTGTGTTGATAGCTTTTGCTTGATAAAGTTTTTTTGATTCTGACATAAAATAATCTCCTTTCAAATCCTTTAGTTTTACATTATTATGGTACCGAAAAAATGTAAAAAGACCTAATGATTTGCTCAAAAAATAATTTTATAAATCCAATTCATAGTAATCAAAGATTGCTTCTTGGTAAAAACCTGCCGATAAGTACAATTTTAAAGCACGGGCATTTTGGCTATCGACTTCAAGGTAAAGTTTTTGAAATGGTTGGTCAATTGCAAGTTGAATCCCTTGATTTAGTAGCGCGCGTCCCAGTCCTTGTCCTTGCCATTCGCTTGTAATGACCACTCCGTAAATCCCAATGATTCCTTGGAAATGGTCTAATTTAATTTTTCCTACAATTTCATTATCTAAATAGGCGATATAATTTCCTTCAATTTCAAGAGCCTCTATTTTTTGGGGGTCATAAATTAGTTTATCCTGAGGTGTAAAACCTTCATGATCAAGACGATAGAGTAGTTTTCGATCTTCTTGACTAGCCGAGTGAAGAACCAAAGGGGAGTAATCCGCTTGATTAAAATTAGCTGGATCAAAATTTAAACGATATTCTGTAAACGAGAAAGCCCCGGCATATTTTTTAATTAAAGCAGGAATGATAGGATCTTTTCGATCCGAAATAAATAGAATTCTTTTAATTTCTTGTTCTTTAGCATAGTTTACTAGGGCGTTAATAAGAATTATGGCAATTTCTTGATTGTTATTAGTTAAAATACTCGCTTCAATTTCAACTCCATCAAAAGTACTTGCGGATAAGTAGCCTTTCAGTTCAGTTTTTTCAAAATAAAGAAAATGTTGGTAATGAGGGGAATTTTTTTCAAAAGCTTTAGGGTCTAATTTATAAGAAAGATTTTCCTTTTGTTGTGCTGATTCAAGTGTTTGGATTGCTTGAATGTGTGAATCTGTTAATTGTTGCAGATGGCATAATTCAGTTTCCAATAGGCTTCCTCCGATTCTGTTTTATTCTCTTTTTCATTATAGGCTTTTTTATCAAATAGGGAAATCTTAATTGAGATTTATGCTATAATTTAAACAAAATAATTTGTTTAAGGAGAGATTTAGATGCCATTTGTTCATATTGAATTGATTGAAGGACGCTCAAAAGAGCAAAAAGAAAACTTAGTCAAAGAGGTAACAGAAGCAGTTGTTCGCAATACGGGCGCTGCTGGTGAAAGTGTCCATGTTATTTTACAAGAAATGAAAGCTAGTGACTACGCTCAAAATGGGATCTTCAAAGGATAAAAATTAAACAGGTACTTTTAGTACTTGTTTTTTTATTCGCAAGCTATTGATAGCGTTTACATAAAGTGGTAAGATATTTAAAGAACGATTGTTTCTTATTTTTTAAAAGGAGGAAAAATAAATGAAAAAGTTTATCAAAGCGATAGTGGTTGGTGCGGGAATTAGTTTAATGATTGTTGGAAGTGGGCACGAGGCAAGTGGGAAAAAAGAAACTAAAAAAGAGTCTTCAAATGATGGAAAGGTAACCTTTTACATAGCGAGACACGGTAAAACGCTATTTAATACAATGGATCGTGTGCAAGGATGGTCAGACACGCCGCTGACAGAACAAGGTCGTGAAGTAGCAGAGGACTTAGGTCGTGGTTTAAAAGACATTAAGTTTAAATCAGCTTACAGCAGTGATTTGGGACGTGCAAGAGAGACGGCTCAACTGGTATTAGCAAATAACGGTCAAAAAAAATTAGCGATTACACCAAAAGAGACATTAAGAGAAGCTTGTTATGGGAAATTTGAAGGTGATTTCAACGAAAATATGAAAAAAGCGATGGCTGAATATTACGGCTACGAAACGTTAGACAATAATCCACTAGGCAAAGAAATGTTCGAAAAAGGAGCCGATGCAGTAAGTGCATTAGACACAGAGTACCAGATGGGGGAAGATGCCAAAACAATCAAAGCAAGAATGCAGACTACCTTAAAACAAATGGCTAAAAAAGAAGCTAAAAATGGTGGAGGCAATGTGCTAGTGGTTGGCCATGGGATGTCAATTAATATCATGGTGTCAGATATGACGGATAAATATACGGGAGAAGGGTTGAAAAATGCAAGTGTAACCAAAATTATTTATGATAAAGGCAAATTTAAAGTGGAATCTATTGGCGATACCAGTTATTTTGAAAAAGGCAAAAAAGAATAAAAAGTAGCTGAAAAAAGCGACTAACCTACAATAAAAAAGCATGAATCCCATTATAAAAATGAGGATTTCATGCTTTTTTGATTAGGGTTTTTAACGAAAAGCCAGTTCTCTAATCACGTGTGCAACGCCGTCTTCGGCATTGGTTTTCGTAATAAAAGTAGCGATTTCTTTCACCGCAGGAACGGCATTGCCCATAGCAATTTTATATTTTGCAAAGTGCAACATGTCCATATCGTTCATATTATCACCAATCGCCATCACATTTTCTTGAGGAATATGAAGGTGAGCAGCTAAATCTTTCACCGCGTTGCCTTTATTTGCCTTTTTATTTAAAATTTCATAATAAAAATCTTCACTTTTAATCATCGTATAGCGTTCATTAAATTCAGCAGGAATTTGTGAAATTCCTTGATCTAAAATAGCCGGATGATCAATCATCATCATTTTACTGATTTCGATTGCAGGGTCAATTTCTTCAACAGTTCGATACTTTAAAGGGATATTTACTAAGAAAGCTTCTCGAACTGTATATTCGCTAATGTCTTTATTGGTTGTATAAAGATGATCCATATCAAAGGTTTGGAAATGAACCCCAATTTCGTTGCTAAGTTTTTCTAAGGCTAAAAAGTCTTGATAACCTAATGTATGGTGAACAATTGCCTTTCCATCATGTGTGCTTTGAACTAAAGCCCCATTATAAGTGATGGCAAAATCGCCTTCTTCTTCTAAATTCAATTCCGCTAAGAAGTCTTTAACGCCAATCAAAGGTCGGCCTGTACATAAAACAATTTTGATTCCTTTTGTTTTTGCTTCCATAATCGTTTCTTTCACGGCTTGACTGATTTTTTTATCTGGATTTAACAGTGTTCCATCTAGGTCGATGGCAATTAATTCAATACTCATTTAATCTGATTCCTCCTGAAATGTGATTGGGTTTTTAATTGCGCCATTGGCAATATATTTTGTAAATTCATTAAACAAAGGTTCAAATAAATTCACTTCACTTGTACTAGCGGGTTTAATAATCTCTTTTGGAAAATAAAAACGTTCATCTCCTCGAACTTTACCAGTCAGCGCAGCAACAATCGGACTTGCTTTAGATAACTCAATTAAAGAACCATCTGCTTCAACTAATTCAATTTGAGTTCGATGATTGATTTGCTCTGGGCGATAAAAATCATAAGGCAAGTCATAACTGTTATTGATAGCGGTATAGTAAACCGGATCATAACCGGATTCTAAAATCAACGTTTCTAAATGACGGATTACAGGTAAATCTGTTTCACTGTTGAAGGCAACTGATTTAAATGGATGTCGATCTAAAAAGCGAGTAGCTAAGTCACTTAAAATCGCATCGTTCTCTTCACGCCATTGAGTAAAATAGGTATTTAAAACCCCGTCATCTAATTTTAAATAGTCCTTCAGTGTAAAATCATTTCTGAAAAATGGAGCTAACAGAGAAACGGAGCCTAGCATTTCAAAATCAGGATCTTCGTAGAGCTTTTTAGCGCGTTTTAACAAATGATCTAAAATGACTTCCATACTTCTAGAAACAGGATGAAAGTAAACTTGCATATACATTTGATAACGACTCACCACATAATCTTCAACCGCATGCATACCGGATACTTGGAAAGAAATGCCATCTTTGTAAGGACGCATGACACGCAAAATTCTCGTTAAATCAAAAGTACCATAATTGACTCCGGTAAAATAAGCATCTCTTAACAAGTAATCCATTCGATCTGCATCAATCTGACTAGAAATCAATTGAACAACCTGTGGATTAGGATAGGTTTTTTGAATGACACTTGCTACTTTTTCAGGAAAATCAAAATGGATTTTTTTTAAAATTTGATTGACTTCAGTTTCTGGCG
Source organism: Carnobacterium divergens (assembly GCF_900258435.1). Classification (NCBI taxonomy): domain Bacteria; kingdom Bacillati; phylum Bacillota; class Bacilli; order Lactobacillales; family Carnobacteriaceae; genus Carnobacterium; species Carnobacterium divergens. The sequence continues at coordinate 758,508 of NZ_LT992558.1, forward strand.
AAGTAATAATTTCTACTGTAATAGCTTCATGATCCGTTTCAAAAATACGCTCAAAAGTATGAGAATAAGGACCGTGACCAATATCATGAAGCAGAGCTGCACAAAGGACAACTAGACGTTCACGATCATCCCAGCCTCCGTCACCCTCAATTTTTGTAGAGAAGCTTCTTGCGAATTTATCACAAATTCTTCTAGCAATTTCATAAACGCCTAAAGAATGAGTGAAACGAGAATGCTCTGCACCGTGAAAAGTAAAAGAAGAAGTTCCAAGCTGTTTAATGCGACGCAGTCGTTGAAATTCACGAGAGTTAATCAAGTCTAAAATCACTTGATGTTGAACATGAATATAATCATGAACAGGATCACGAAAAACCTGTTCAATTGGCAATAGTTGATCTTGATAGGCTATTGAATTCATCTACTCAGCTCCTCATCGAATGTTTCTGCTAACATTTGTTCATTGCGTTCAATCATTTTTTGATAAGCCATTTTATAATTTTCTTTCAATTCTAAGTCATAATGTCCATCGCTTAACAAACAGCCATTCGTTTTTAACGTTTCAAGAATTCTTTTTTTGACGCCATCCACAGTTAAAGGGGTTTCAAGCAACGCATCTAAATTTGCCATAACCGCTGGATTCACCTTAGGAAAATGCCATTTCACTGTTTCATTTGCCAATCCGACTTGATAAAAATCACGAATCATTTCGGTTCTTTTATCCTGAGAGCCCGTCACGCTAAGATAAATCATAATTGCCACACCTTTTTTTAAACGGCGCTGTGCGATGCCAGCAAATTTTTTCCCATCAATACTTAAATCAAAATCTCCTGGACAATAAGATTCTTCAATTTCATAAGCATCAATGGTTTTCCCATACGCTTTAAATGTTTGGCGAATCAAGCGTAACATAAACTCGTATCCTTCCGTAATACTCATCTTAACAAGAGGATCTTCAGGAAGAATCAATGAAAAATTCAACACGCCCTCATTTGAAGCCACTGCCAGACCACCCGAATTACGAACTAAAAAGTGTTGTTGATGGTGAATAAAAACGTTTAACGCATCCTTGAAAAAAGGCAATTTTGTATCCATCATTCCTAAAATTACTAATTCAGAAGCAGTCCAAAAATGCAATGCTCCAAAGGATTGATGAGTCCCAATTTTTTTTATCAAGCTATCTCCCAAAGCAAAATGAGAAATAAATTGATTTGTAAAAGGCATCGAAGTGGAATCATATAGTTCATAAGCTTGTTGACTTAAATAATCTTTTTTTTCTGACATAGTTTGTCTTCCTTTATAGTAAAATTACGATACTGTTTATATTTAATAACTTCATTATACCAAAAAATAGCGCAACAAGAAGCATAAATAAAGGAATTAAGCTAAAAAATTGCTAAGAGTTAAGTAGAATAGTTGACCTTAATTTCAAAAACACGTTATACTATTTACAATTGATTCGAGAAGGAACATTTGTAAAGGAGGCGTTTTTTTGACCAGTCGAATAAAAAATTTAGCTGGATTGTCAGACGAAGACTTTAAAAACATTTATCAAATGATGTGGGAAATCCGCTTTTTTGATGAAAAAGTAGAAGAACTTTTTGCAAAAGGAAAAATACATGGAACAACACATCTTTCAATAGGTCAAGAAGCGACGGCTGCAGGAACCGGTTATTTATTAAGAAAAACCGATTGGATTACTTCAACACATCGAGGGCACGGTCACAGCATTGCAAAAGGAACCTCAATGACGGCAATGATGGCTGAATTATTCGGCAAACGAAGTGGTACAAACGCTGGTAAAGGTGGCAGTATGCATATTGCTGAATTAGCAGAGGGGAATTTAGGTTCAAATGGCATTGTGGGTGCAGGATTTCCCATTGCCGTTGGAGCCGCCTTATCTGCTCAATTAAAAGGCGAAGACCGAGTAGTTATTTGCTATGCTGGGGATGGCGCAACAAACGAAGGAAGTTTTCATGAAGCTTTAAATTTAGCCTCGATTTGGCAAGTTCCAGCACTCTTTTTTATTGAAAATAATCAATACGGGATGAGCAGTAAAATTGATCAGATGGTAAATATCCCTCAACTCTCCAAACGAGCTGAAAGCTATGGATTAAAAGGCGTAACGATTGATGGAAATGACTTAATCGCTGTACTCGATACAACTTATCAAGGGATAGAAGAAGCCAGAAAAGGCAATGGTCCGATGATGATAGAAGCCCTAACTTACCGTTTCAAAGGGCATTCAAAGTCAGATGAACGGATTTATCGCACAAAAGAAGAAGAGTTGCGTTGGGAAGAAGAACGAGACCCTATCAAATTAACTGAAAAATTATTGACGAACTCTCAAGTTGCTTCAAACGAAGAACTAATGAAATTAAAAAAACAAGCCTTTGAGAATGTTCAAAAAGCGGTTCAAGAAGCAGAAAAAAGTGAAGATAGTGAATTAAGTGATTTAACGACACAAGTTTATGCAGAATAGGAGGTGCGTGATGAGAGAAATAACTTATATCCAAGCAGTCAATGAAGCATTAGATGAAGCATTGGCAACAAATGAAGAAGTTTTCCTAATGGGAGAAGACATTGGTGTTTATGGTGGTGGCTTTGGTGCAACCAAAGGACTTGTTGAAAAATACGGCCAAAAGCGCATCCGCTCCACCCCTATTTCTGAAAGCGCGATTGCAGGAACAGCAGTTGGAGCAGCGATTACCGGCATGCGTCCTGTGATAGAACTCCAATTTTCCGATTTTATTACGATTGCTATGGATCAGCTAGTGAATCAAGCAGCAAAAATGCACTATATGTATGGCGGAAAAGTTAACGTACCCTTAGTAATGAGAACCGCTGGAGGATCAGGCACCGGTGCTGCAGCGCAACATTCCCAAAGTTTAGAAAATTGGATGGCGCATATTCCAGGATTAAAAGTCATTCAGCCCTCCAATGCCTATGACGCCAAAGGATTGCTACACGCAGCGATAGAAGATAATAATCCCGTGATGTTTTACGAACACAAATTATGCTATAAACTAAGCTGTGACGTTCCAAACGAAAAATATACGATTCCGATTGGAGTTGCAGCTATTAAACAACCAGGAACGGACATCACTGTCGTAGCTACAGGGGTGATGGTCCATAAAGCGCTAGACGTTGCAAAAAAACTAGCCCCAACAGGCATTTCTTTAGAAGTAATCGATCCAAGAACCTTAGTCCCATTAGATAAAGAAACGATTTTAAAATCAGTCATCAAAACAGGTCGACTAATGATTGTCCATGAGGCTGTAAAAGAAAGTGGCTTTGGAGGCGAAATTGCAAGTATAGTTGTTGAAAGCGAGGCATTCTATTCCTTAAAAGCACCCATCAAACGCTTAGGAGGAGCATTTATTCCGATGCCTTACCAAAAAGAATTAGAAAAAGCCGCGATTCCGCAATGTGAAGATATCGAAGCAGCAGCCAAAACGCTTATGCATGAGCATAAAAATTAAAAAAGAACGAGAACGTAAGGGGGGATACGTTGAGAATTACCGAAGATCGACGCAACCTATTAAAAGCGGCTACCATGTATTACAGCGAAGGAAAAACCCAAGCAGAAATTGCCAAAAAAATGAACATTTCAAGACCCGTTATTTCAAAAATGCTACAACTTGCGAGACAGGAAGGCATTGTTGAAATTTACGTCAAAGATGAAAATGCACATTCGATTGCGTTGGCCTTAGAAATTGAAAAAAAATATCAACTAAATGATGTAATTGTAGTTCCTAAAAGCATCGAATTTTCCAAAAGTACGATTAAGCATAATGTGGCTAAAGCGGCAGTTTCCTATTTAACTACACACCTAACAAAGGATGCTAAAATAGGCCTTTCTTGGGGGACGACGATTGCAGAAGTTATTGACGAAATGCCTTATTTATCAAAGCCAGGAATAACGATCCATCCTTTAGTTGGTGGTATCCAAAGCCAACATGTTTATTTAGATGCCAACCATTTGACCTTTTTATTAGCTGAAAAATTATCTGCTCAGTGTAGCTATTTTTACGCACCAGCATTGGCTGACACCATTGAATTAAAAGAATTACTAGCAGAATCAACCGTAGTTGAAACCGCAATGTCTGATGCCCGTAAAGTTGAGTTAGCCGTAATTGGTGTGGGAAATCCTTTAGACAATACCACTTGGAAAGAACTCGGTTATATTGGAAAAAAAGAGCTGACACAAGCAAAAAAACAAGGAATTGTTGGAGATGCGGTAGCCTCTTTGTTTGATAAAACAGGCCAAACCGTTGTCACCGATTTAACGAAGCGAATGATGGGAATGACAATTGAAGACTTGGTTCAAATTCCCAATGTAGTGGCAATTGCGTCAGGATCAACTAAAGGAACAAGCATTCAAGCCCTATTAAACAATCATGTAATAAATACCTTGATTATCGATCAATCCATTGCAGAACAACTATACTAAGAAACAAAAGGAGTAAAAAAATGAGCTTAAAAAAAATAACCCCAGTAAACATTCAATTATCAACAACGATTACACAATATGAAGCAGTAGAAAACCACACTTTCGATGTAATGGGGCAAGCCACTCAAATGGGAGATACCCTCTATGTGCGTTACAAAGAAGAAACCGAAGGCGAGACCCCAGTTACAATTAAAATAGAACCAGATGGAACTGTGGGGTTGATTCGAGCAGGAGAAACAAGAACAAAATTACGTTTTGGCAAAGGTGAACGTTATGTGACACACTATACGACCCCTCAAGGAGTAGTTTCATTAGAAACAATGACCAATCATTTGCAAATTAGTTTGATGGATCAACCCTTTCGTGGCAATCTAGAAATCCATTACGATCTCTATATGGGAAAAGAAAAATTAGGAGAATACAAATTACAATTGCTTTTTACTGCCTAAATATTGTATGATAAAGAGTAGACTGTTGAAAGGACGTGGCGAATGTGGAATTAAAACGATTTGACGGTATGAAAAAAGATGAATTGTCAATGATTGAAGTAGCTCATGCCATTTTAGAACAAAAAGGAGACGTGATGGATTTTTCTGAACTCGTTGAACAAATTCAGAAATTTTTAGGCACTTCTGCTGCAAAAGTGAAAAAAAATACTCCGCAATTTTATACAGATTTAAATATTGATGGTAGTTTTATTTCTTTAGGAGACAATCGTTGGGGGTTACGTTCATGGTATCCAATCGATTCAATCGATGAAGAAGTAACTCATTCAACTGAAGAAGAGGCTCCACGTCGTAAAAAACGTAAAAAAGTGAGTGCATTTGTTCCAAATGTCGATGATGATGTAATTGATTACAACGATGACGATCCAGAAGATGAAGATGTTGTCTTAGTGGATGACGAAGGTGTTGTTGTTGATGATGAAAGTACAGAAGATCTTGGCGAATACAAATCTGACTTAACTGAATTAGGGACAGACGAAGATGAAGAAGACGAACTTCCAGATGGAATTGAAGGTTCTTTAACTTTAATTGATGAAGACGAAGAAGAAGATGACTTCGATTCAGAAGATGAAATCAACCCAATTTAATGAATTGACAAAACTTTCCTTTTTGGGAGAGTTTTTCTTTTTTTGTTGATTTCAGCAAGTCAGTCGACATTTTTTTTGACGATTTAAGTTGATGTAGGCTCGTTTCACTTAAATCAAAAAATAAATGCCTTGACGATTGTCTGTTTTGATTGTATTATCTTTATTGGGCTCCCTAAAGAGTAATCTTGAAGGACCGATGAGATAAACGATAATCACGCTCCCCGTTCATTTATGGATGGGGAGCTTTGTTTTTTGTTTTCAGTACCCTAAATAAAAAATGCAAACAAGATTGCTATTGAAGCTAAGTAGCGTCTGTTTTTATTTTTTAGGCAAGGTTTAGTTTGTAAGAAACGAGATTTCAGAAATAAGATTGTTTTATTCTTTGTTCATTCTTAGCTTAAAGAGAGAGGAAACAAGTGAAAAAAACTATCGATTATTTCAAAAAAACACACAAAGGAGTTCGATTTAATGACCAAGTATATTTTTGTAACAGGTGGCGTTGTATCTTCAATAGGAAAAGGGATTGTAGCAGCATCTCTAGGAAGATTGTTGAAAAATCGTGGACTAAAAGTAACCATTCAAAAATTTGATCCATACATCAACGTAGACCCAGGAACGATGAGCCCATACCAACATGGTGAAGTTTTTGTAACCGATGATGGTGCGGAAACAGATTTAGATTTAGGTCATTATGAACGTTTTATTGATATTAACTTAAACAAATATTCAAACGTAACAACTGGCAAAGTGTATTCAGAAGTATTACGTAAAGAGCGTAAAGGGGAATATTTAGGCGCAACCGTGCAAGTTATTCCACATATTACCAATGAAATCAAAGAAAAAATCATGCGTGCAGGTCAAACAACGGATTCTGATATCGTCATTACAGAAGTCGGTGGAACGGTTGGAGATATCGAGTCATTGCCTTTCCTAGAAGCATTACGTCAAATGAAAGCTGATGTTGGTGCGGATAACGTGATGTACATCCATACAACCTTGATTCCTTATTTAAATGCAGCTGGCGAAATGAAAACAAAACCAACACAACACAGCGTGAAAGAATTACGCAGCTTAGGAATTCAACCAAACATTTTAGTGGTTCGTACTGAAAAACCAGTACCACAAAGCTTGAAAGACAAGTTAGCATCATTTTGTGACGTTGACCCAGAAGCAGTGATTGAATCACGTGACGTTGAAACTCTTTACTCAATTCCATTAGCATTACAAGCACAAAACATGGATCAAATTGTTTGCGATCATTTAAAATTAGACGCTCCTGTTGCGGATATGACTGAATGGATCAAACTAGAAGAAAAAGTATTAGGCTTGAAAAAAATGACAAGAATTGCATTAGTTGGAAAATACGTTGAATTACCAGATGCTTATTTATCAGTTGTTGAAGCATTAAAACATGCCGGTTTTGAATACGATTCAGATATTCAAATTGATTGGGTCAACGCAGAACACGTAACAGACGAAAACGTTGCGTCAATGTTAAAAGAAGCCGATGGTATCTTAGTACCAGGCGGTTTTGGCGATCGTGGATTAGAAGGGAAAATCTCAGCAATTCGTTACGCTCGTGAAAATAAAGTTCCATTCTTAGGAATCTGTTTAGGAATGCAATTAGCCTGTGTTGAATTTGCCCGTAACGTTGCAGGCTTAGCAGATGCCGATTCAGCAGAAACAAATCCAAATTGTGAAAACAACATTATTGATTTGATGAGTGATCAAGAAAATATCGAAAACTTAGGTGGAACCTTACGTTTAGGTTTATACCCATGTCATTTAGTGCCAGGAACAGTGGCCGCTAAGTCTTACGACAATGCAGAAGTTGTTGAAGAACGTCACCGTCACCGTTACGAATTTAACAATGAGTACCGTCAAACCTTAGAAGAAGCAGGATTGGTCTTTTCAGGCGTTTCACCAGACAACCGTTTAGTTGAAATCGTTGAATTATCAGATCATCCATTCTATGTTGCCTGTCAATTCCATCCAGAATTGATTTCACGTCCAACACGTCCACAAAAATTATTTACTGGATTTATTGGAGCAGCACTTCAATCAAAATAACCCTTTTAAAGTCTTAAAATGGCAATTCGTCATTTTAAGACTTTTTTATTTTCTGAATTACGTTAACCTAAAAAAACTTGAAAGTTAACGTAATTTGAAGTAGACTGTAAAAAAAGCATTTATTCTTAAACTAAAAGGGGCGTTTAGATGAAACTAACGACAAAAGATAGGATTCAAATAGCACTATGTACAGCATTACTTTCTATTTCTTCTTTAATTATGATTCCAATTGGGCCAATCCCGATTACGTTGCAAGTTCTTTTTATGATTTTAATACCAGCTTTACTAGGCGCCAAAAAAGGCATGTTGACGATTGGTTTATACCTAGTACTAGGTTTAGTAGGATTTCCAGTATTCGCAGGAGGGATGGGGGGATTGCAAAGTTTACTAAAACCTTCATTTGGTTATTTAATAGGAGGATTTGTCATCGCAGCAATGATTGGTAGCGTAGCTAATAAAAATGCTTCCTTTAAATCACTAGTTACGATTTCTGTCATCAGTATTCCTGTTCTTTATAGTATCGGTATTAGTTATGCTTACTTTTTGATGAACATTGTTTTGGAAACACCCATTAGTTTAAGTGTCTTAATTACTACAAGCATCTCAGTATTCTTACCTTTAGATATTATAAAAGCAATAGTTGCTTCATTTTTAGCAGTAAGGATCAGAAAAGCAGTCGGTATCAAAACGATTGTATCCTAGCAAATGTCAGTCTCTTTAAACTAAAAAGAGGCTGACATTTTTGTTATTTTTTTTCAATAAGCTATTCAAAGTTCACAAAGTAATTCGAAACTTAATAAATGAACTATTGTATTTTTGCCTTTTCTTTTCTATTATGGTTATTAGGGACAAAATAAAATTGAGATTAAAACGAACTTAAATGATTGTTACTATAGAAAAGTGAGGATATAAATTTATGAAAAAATTAGTGATCAATGGCGGAAAGCCATTATCAGGTGAACTGACGATTAGTGGTGCTAAAAATAGTACCGTAGCACTGATTCCAGCAGCAATATTAGCCGATTCGCCAGTAACGTTAGAAGGGGTTCCAGACATCCAAGATGTTCATTCATTAATTGAAATATTAACGATTATGGGAGTTGAAGTTGATTTTAAAGGTTCAACTTTGACAATTGATCCAACAAACATGGTTTCAATTCCAATGCCAAGTGGAAAAATCAAGAGTCTAAGAGCTTCTTACTACTTTATGGGAGCTTTGTTAACTAAATACGGACAAGGTGTTGTAGGGCTCCCAGGAGGCTGTTTCTTAGGACCAAGACCAATCGATCAACACATTAAAGGTTTTGAAGCATTAGGCGCAACAGTTGATAATGAAATGGGTGCAATGTACTTAAGAACAAGTGAAGAAGGGTTAGTCGGCGCACGAGTTTATTTAGATGTCGTATCAATTGGAGCAACCATCAATTTAATGTTGGCAGCCGTTAAAGCAAAAGGCAAAACGATTATTGAAAATGCTGCCCGCGAGCCTGAAATTATTGATGTGGCAACCTTGCTAAACAATATGGGTGGAAAAGTTAGAGGTGCCGGAACCGACGTGATTCGAATTGAAGGCGTAGAAGAACTGCACGGCTGTCGTCACACCGTAATTCCTGATCGAATTGAAGCCGGAACGTACTTATCCATAGCAGGAGCAGTTGGAACGGATGTTGTTATTAAAAATGTTATTTTTGAACATTTAGAAGGATTAATCGCTAAAATGCAAGAAATGGGCGTTCCAATGGAAATCGGCGAAGATAGCATTCGGGTCTTGGAAGCTAAAAACTTAAAAATGGTTAGCGTTAAAACCTTGCCATATCCAGGATTTGCAACAGATTTACAACAACCCCTAACACCGTTACTACTAAAAGCGCAAGGAGAAGGTACGATTGTGGACACCATCTATCCAAAACGCGTTAAGCACATCCCTGAGTTAGTAAGAATGGGAGCAACTGCACGAGTAGAAAGCGATATGATTTTACTAGAAGGACCAGCCATTTTGAAAGGCGTAGAAGTAGAAGCGAGTGATTTAAGAGCAGGAGCATGCCTAGTAACAGCAGGATTAATGGCAGAAGGCACAACAACGATTACCGGAGTAGAAAACATCTTACGAGGCTATGACAATATTGTTGAAAAATTAACCAATTTAGGTGCAGATATTAAAATGAGTGAAATCGAAAACTAATAGGAGTTACGTATATGGGCGATTTATTAACATTAGCAGAACTAGAGAATAAAACATTAAAAGAGATTTACGGATTTGCAAAGGCATTTAAAATTCCATACTATAGTCAAATGAACAAAAAAGAACTCTCATTAGCTGTATTGAGAATGCAAGAAGAAAAGCAAGGTTTTTTTATCGCAGAAGGGGTCTTGGATATTGTCTCGCAAGAAGGCTTCGGTTTTTTACGCCCAATTAATTACACACCAAGCCAAGAAGATATTTATATTTCAGTGTCACAAATCAGACGTTTTGGATTGCGAAATGGAGATAAAATTACAGGAAAAGCGAGACCACCTAAACCGTCAGAGCGTTACTACGGTTTAATGCATGTAAACTCAGTGAATGGGAAGAATCCAGAAGAAGCAAAAGAACGCCCTCATTTTCCTGCATTGACGGCCTTATATCCAGACAAACAAATCCACTTAGAAACAGAACAAACAAGAATTCCAACACGAATGGTCGATATTTTAGCCCCAGTAGGGTTTGGTCAAAGAGGACTGATTGTAGCCCCACCTAAAGCGGGGAAAACTATTTTACTAAAGGAAATTGCCAATGGAATTTCAAAAAACTATCCCGATGCCGAACTCATTATTTTACTGATTGACGAACGACCAGAAGAAGTAACGGATATTGAACGTAGTGTTAAAGGAGATGTCGTGTCCTCCACCTTTGACCAAAAACCTGAAAACCATGTTAGAGTAACAGAATTAGTACTGGAACGTGCGATGCGCTTAGTCGAAGATAAGCGTGACGTGATTATTTTAATGGATAGTATCACAAGACTTGCAAGAGCTTATAACCTAGTAGTCCCACCAAGCGGTCGAACATTAAGCGGCGGAATCGATCCAGCTGCATTTTATCGTCCGAAACGCTTCTTTGGAGCGGCTCGAAATATTGAAGAAGGTGGAAGTTTAACGATACTAGCGACAGCCTTAGTTGATACAGGAAGTCGAATGGATGATATTATCTATGAAGAATTTAAAGGAACTGGAAATTCAGAATTGCATCTTTCACGAGAATTAGCCGAACGTCGAATCTTTCCAGCAATTGATATTAAAAAATCAAGTACCAGAAAAGAAGATCTGCTAATGGATTCAGAACGATTAGAAGAAATCTGGAAACTAAGACGAGCAATGACGGGTGATTCATTAGAATACACCAATAAATTGATTACGATTCTTAAAAAAACCAAGACCAATAATGAGTTCTTTAAACAGTTTACAGATGAAACCTTCAGCCAAAATAAATTGCGTCGTCCAACAAAAAAGTAAAAAAATAGAACAAGAAACTAAAAGAAAATAGATTGCAATCTAACAAAGTTCATGGTATTATTTTAATGTTGTCATTAGACAAAAAATAACTCTGGTACAGCAAATGAATCAGGGCAAAGGAGCGAATAAGATATGAAACAAGGAATTCATCCAGAATACCATCCAGTAGTTTTCATGGACTCAACAACAGGTTTTAAATTCTTGTCAGGTTCTACAAAACACTCACAAGAAACTGTTGAATGGGAAAATGGCGAAACTTACCCATTAATCCGTGTCGAAATTACATCTGACTCACATCCATTCTATACTGGGCGTCAAAAATTCACCCAAGCAGACGGACGTGTGGATCGTTTCAACAAAAAATACGGTCTTGCAGACGCAAACGCAGCAGAATAAGAAAGATAGCTTAAAGATTCACTTGAATTACTGTTATAGCAGTAATTCAAGTGAATCTTTTTTTGTTTCTTTGAGTAGGATTAACCCATTTTGTAATGATTTTTTAACGGTTTAACTTTTATTTTTTTGAGAATGAAGCATAATTTAATTACATTCGTTTTTAAAAAAGGAATGTTGACATGAAAAAGCTTTTGATTGCTTATTTGATTGTGATTTTGGCAGGATGTAGCCAATCAAGTATAGAAACAAAAAAATAGAGGATCAGAATACGGGTTTAAGGAATAAGCCTGATAAATCTGATCAAAAATTAAAAATTAGTCAACTAACAGGGACTTGGCTTTCTATGGAAGATAATTATGAAATAGAAGTTTCTGAAACACAAGAAGCAAATGTTTACAAATTAGAATTTAAGAACAATGACGCGGATGGTGATGATGGTCTAGCTAGTTTAACGACCGATGATGCTGTATTAGCAGTTGAGAATGAGAAGTTTTCCTTTACATCTGAAAGTCATAAACTAAACTATTCTTTTATTATTGACAGTAGTGGCCGAGCAACATTTTTTTTTAGTACACTAGTTGAAAAAGAACCAGGGATATCTCGGCCAACAAAAATGGAGAAAATAAACTAGCAAAAAGTAGAAAGTATTTTTAATCCACAATTCAAAAATCACCAAATTTAAGGAAGAGGATAGTAGCTATAAAAAGAAATCCAATTTACACTAAATAATGAATCTTAGTGATTAGTGGGTAACCCCTTAGCATCAGAAATTCCGGAATTTTTTCAATCGTTAAAAAAAAGTAAAGCAACTATCCAAAAGAAAGAATTTAAGTTATACTATTACTACTATTATGTAAAAAGTGAGGAAACTAAAAAATGGTTAAAAATAAACAGCAAAAAAGTACCAAAAACAAGGTAATCAATGTTTTAGCAGGTTTGCTACTGATTATTGGTTTGCTTTTAATATTTAGTAACCCAATAAAATACTGGATCATCGGTCAAATGTCTAATAAAAATGCGGTCTCTAATGTATCAGCAGCAAGTATTGAAAAAAATAATCAAACCAAAGGTGAATTTGATTTTGATAAAGTAGTAGATTTAGATTTAGAAACAATCGCTAAAGCAAGACTATATCAAGATAAAATGGCTGTTGTAGGTGGAATTGCGATACCGGGAGTAAACATTAACTTGCCAATTATAAAAGGTGTTTCTAATTATAATTTAGCAGTTGGGGCAGGAACTATGAAAGAAGATCAAGTGATGGGAGAAGGAAATTACGCCTTAGCGGGGCATAACATGATCGATAAAGATTTACTATTTAGTCCCTTATACAAATTAAAGATGGATGATGAGATCTATTTAACTGATTTAACAGATGTCTATGTTTACAAAACCTCGTTTATTGAAACCGTCAATCCAGATCGTGTTGATTTAATTGATGATGTTGAAGGGAAAACCTTATTGACATTAGTTACATGTAATCCAGATGGCTCAAAACGTTTAGTTGTGCAAGGTGAATTTGTCAAAAAAGTACCTATTAAAAGTGCAACAAAAGAAATGAAAAAAGCATTTGATATTGAAAAAAATGTGACTAAATAAAAAACAAGCAAGGCGCCCAACAAAGGCGTTTTGCTTGTTTTTTTAGTTCTCTTTCAATTCTTTTAAAATAGCAACTAAAGTAGGCGAGTTTTTTTGAGTTTCAAGACTTAAAAAAATAGAGACTAAGTCATTTACAGATTCGGGTAATTTTGAATGGAAATAGAAAACTTGAGTTTCGAATGCTTGAAGAGAAGCGGCAACAAGCGATGGTTGCTTGGACTTGGCAAGATAAGCAAGCCAGTTAAAGTACCATTCTTTATGAATGGTTGTTTCAAAGCGAGTTAACAATTCTTCAATTTCAAAATTTTCTCCAATCAAAAAAATATGATTAGCCTCAATTAAAGAGAGTTCTTTTGCATCATTTAAAGTAAATGAATCTTTACGCAACAAAAGCAAAAATTCTTCAAATGAATCGGCTAAGTATAGCCATTGATCCGTATCTGTATCAATATAACGAATTTTAGGTTCTCCATTTGTATTTAAAATGGAATAATCAAAACCAAAAAATTGTTCATTTTGATAACTAAAAACAATAAAATAATCAGGTAAATGAAAAGCTTCATGAAGTTCTTTTTGCTCAAGAATACTAGGTGTCCCCTCTTTTTGGATACCTAAAATAGTATGAATTGCTACCATATCAAGTCCGTCACGAGTCGGTTCGCTGGTTGGTAGAGCATTTTTAGTTAAGTAACCTCCATTTTGTTCGTCCAATAAGTGCAGGTAAGCTTTAGGGAGTTCTTTTATGGTGTAATGGTTGAAAAATGGACTAGTTGAGACTGAATAGTTAGTAGTTGGGAAAAAAGACGTTTCAATAAAATACATAAGCTCATCCTTTCGTTAAAATACTCAGTTTATCATAGCATTGAAGCTACCTAAATGACAAGATTCTTTAAAGGCTATTTATTGTATTTCAGCTATTGAAAAGTTATAATTAAAGGAACAGAAGCTTTCTTGTCGGAATGAATGGACAAAAGAGTCGTTTTACTTTATAATAATTATAAAGTAAGAATTTATTTAAAAAACAATTGGAGGATGAAAAAACATGCAAAAAACGAATATTGATGTCAAAGCTATTTTAAACAAACAGGTAGCCAATCACGGAGTTTTATATACAAAGTTCCATCAACATCATTGGTACGTACAAGGAGCTAGTTTTTATACACTTCATGAAAAATTTGAAGAATTATTTAACAGCATTGCAGCAAATAGCGATGAAATTGCAGAACGTTTAATTGCGATTGGAGGCGCACCGTATTCAACACTAGCTGAATATTTGGAACACGCATCAATCGAAGAAAAACCCTACAAAAAAAAAATCAGTGCCAATGACATGGTAGCTTCAGTTGTTCATGATTACCGCATTATTCGTGATGAAATCAGCGAAGGAATCGAATTAACAGGGGAAGCTGGCGATGATTCAACACAAGATATGTTGATTGCCTACAAAACTGAAATTGAAAAAAATATTTGGATGTTACAAGCCTTCTTAGATCAATCACCATTAGAAGGAGAGTAAGGATCTTTAAAATTGTAGGTTTTGCTTAAAACCTACAATTTTTTTACGGTTTAGTTAAGAAAACTTAACGGAAACTTTGCTTTCCTTTTAGAGAATTCTTTGCTATATTTAAACTATAAAAACACAAGGGAGCGATTTGGTATGGGATTAATTATTGCAATTGTTATTATCGTATTACTAGTACTAGTTTACATTAGTTTATATAATGGTCTAGTTAAAGCAAGAATGTGGGTTAAAGAAGCATGGAGCCAAATCGACGTTCAATTAAAACGCCGTAATGATTTAATTCCGAACCTAGTAGAAACAGTTAAAGGGTATGCAAGTCACGAAAAAGAAACCCTAGCTAAAGTAGTTGAAATGCGTAACCAATTAACACAAGTTCCAGCAGATAACCACGAAGAAACAATGAAAGTCTCAAATCAATTAAGCGATTCATTAAAAACAATATTTGCCTTAAGTGAAAGCTATCCTGACTTAAAAGCAAACCAAAACTTTATCCAATTACAAGAAGAATTAACAACAACTGAAAATAAAATTGCCTATGCGCGCCAACTGTATAATTCAAGTGTAGCGACATACAACATTAAACTACAATCATTCCCAAGCAACATTGTTGCTAAAGCACATCACTTTACAGAAGAAGCGATGTTAGAAACACCAACAGAAGAAAAAGTTGTTCCAAAAGTATCCTTCTAATTGAACAAAAGGTCTATCTTTCGACAAAGGTAGACCTTTTATCAAATAAAAGGATAGTGACCCTTAGTGGTTAAAGTCAGGGGAAACTCCTTTCTTTTTCGCAAGGGTTTTTTCTTATCATAAAAATAGTTGTATAGAAAAGAGGGATTTTTGTGTTACATCAACAAATTGAGCAAAATAAACGGAAGACCGTGCTTGTCATGTTTGCATTTTTTCTTTTGATTTTGCTAATTGGTGCAGCCGTGGGATATGCTAACTTCAATAGCATTACAACTGGAATCATTATGGCGGCAATTATTGCTGCGATTTACATGGGAATCATGGTTTTAAATTCAACTAAAGTTGTAATGGGATTGAATAAAGGCAGGGAAATAACTAGTAAAGAGCAGTACCCAATGTTGTGGAATGTAGTAGAAGAACTATCTTTGATTGCAAAAATTCCGATGCCGAAAATTTATATCATCGATGATCCAAGTCCAAACGCTTTTGCAGCAGGAAATTCTCCAGAAACGGCATCAGTGGCAGCGACGACTGGTATTTTAGAGAAGTTGAACCGAGAAGAATTAGAGGGCGTTATGGCTCACGAAGTTTCACATATCCGAAACTATGATATTCGTTTATCGACTATTGCACTAGCGTTAACAGCAGCTATTGCACTATTGGCTAATATTGGGACAAGAATGATGTGGTTTGGTGGAGGGCGACGTAGCAGCAATAGCAAAAATGACAATGGAAGCTCTGCAATTATGTTGGTTATTTCAATTATTTTGATGATTCTAGCTCCCTTAGCTGCAACCTTAGTTCAGCTTGCTCTTTCTCGTAATCGCGAATATTTAGCAGATGCGTCTGCAGTCGAATTAACAAGAAATCCTCAAGGGTTAATTTCTGCATTAAATAAAATTTCTCAAAGCGAACCAATGAAATCAGCAGATCCAAGTAGCGCAGCATTATACATTGAAAATCCGTTAAAAAAAGAAAGCAAAGATTCCTTATTTTCAACGCACCCAGCTACTGAAAAAAGAATTGCACGATTAGAAGCGATGTAAATCCATTTTGTAATCAGATTGACGCAATCCTTGTGTTTCGAATTCAAACTGTAATAGTCTTATCATGGTTTTGATACAGATTAGTTTCTTGTTTAGTAGTACAATGTTATTTATAAGACAAAAATCGAATAGGAGGGGTAAATCATATCATGGCTTCAGAATATATATACGTACATTTAGATAGTGTTACGAACCATGTGTTGAGTAAGGGCATTACGGTGGTTGACTTTCAGCAAACACTAAAAAAAATACCTAACAACATTCTCCTCCTAAATACTGAAAAAGGAATTGGAGAATACGAAACTCATACAGGATTTCGTATCGTTCGTGACCGTGAAAATGTACGTCGGTTTTTAGAAGAAGCTGGTCGTTCAGAAATTAAGTACAAATGGGTGGATTTTGAAAATTTAGAACTATTACGTCAACTGACACCTGTTGAAATTTCAGAGCTTCTTTATATTGCGCATGCACATACACACTTGCATTCTCCATTTTATTATAAGTTACAAAACAACTATATTTATTTGACGTTGTCAGATGGCATGAATAAAGTTTATTATCGTTATTTAGATCAATTTTATAATTTGCTTGGAAAAAGTATCAGAGAAGCATTAGAAGCTAAAATTAACGAAAAACGAAATTTTTTCCAGAAAAGCAAAGTCATTGAAAAACTCCCATTAGAAACAATCAAAGAAATTGTTCCCTACCTAAAAGAAGGCGTGCTTCTTTCTTTGAAACATGTTACCGTGGAGGGGGATTGTTACTGCATTCCAATTTATTTGTTAGAAGATCGCTTGCGAGCAATTAATACAAATAGTTTTTCTGGAAAAGACCTAGTTGGAGTGGTTTGTTACAATCAAGAGACTGGTAGTTGGACAGTTGAAGAAAAGTTACCCTTATTATCAAGTATTTAATTAAATTATAGAGATGTTTGAGAGAATTTCGGCCTTAGAATGTGCCACGCATTCTAGGGCTTTTTTCTTTTTATTTTAGAAAGAACAGGAGAGAATAAAATGTATTTGAAAAAGATTCCAACTGGCGATGGCTGAATTAAAAAAGTAAAAAACAATAAAAAAATAGAAAAGAAACGGGGAAATGAAAATGGAATGGATTTATTTATTAATTGCAGGCGTGCTAGAAATTGTTTGGGCTTATTTTTTAAATGAATCAAACGGTTTTACGGTTCTGCTTCCAAGTATAATTGCGATCGTGTTTATTATCATTAGTTTTGTTGCCTTAGAAAAAGCCATGAGAAAATTAGGTATCGGCGTAGCCTATGCTATTTTTACAGGAATTGGAACAGCAGGGACAGCTTTAATGGGCATGCTTTGGTTAGGCGAAAATGTGAGTTTTTGGAAAATTATTTCATTATTAATTTTATTGGGCGGTATCTTAGGGTTGAAAATGACTGAGGACGGTGATGAAAAATGAGTATCTTATATTTAATAATTGCAGGAGCATGTGAACTGGGTTTTATTATTTTTCTAAAAAAATCAGATGGATTCAAAAATAAAAAAGAAGGTATTCTTTCTGTTATCATTATGGGAACAGGATTGTACTTGCTGTCATTAGCAACTCGAACCATCCCAATCGGCGTAGCCTACGCAATTTGGACAGGAATTGGCGCCTCTTCGACAGTCTTGTGGGGAATGTTTTTCCTTGGAGAAAATCGAAATTGGAAAAAATTCTTATTTGTAGGCATGATTATAATCGGGGTAATCGGTTTGAAATTAACCTCACATTAGAAGATGAAATTTGAGAATCTTAAGCGAAACTTAGAGATTGATGAGACATTTTATTATTTCAAGGATAACAAAAGTGTGATACAATACCTTTGAATTAATGTAAAAAATAACTAAAAAAATAAACTTTGAGTAACACTTGGAGGAACGAATAAGATGAAAATCTTTCTAATCTATGGCGGTAAAAGTGCAGAACATGATGTCTCAATTTTAACAGCCTTTTCAATCACTAAAGAAATTTACTATAAATATTATGATGTTGAACCTATTTATATTACAAAATCAGGCAAATGGCTACAAGGTATGACTTTAGAATCCCCTGTCATCAGTGCGGATGCATTAAAATTTGAAGAAGCCGGTGAAGCTGTTCTGGCGATTAAAGAGGGAGCAATTTCGACTGGCGTTGAAATCAGCCCAATAAGTATCAAACAAGAGGACGCTGTTATTTTCCCAGTCCTACACGGACCAAATGGAGAAGATGGGACCATTCAGGGATTATTTGAAGTGATTGGAATGCCTTATGTAGGCGCTGGAGTTTTAGCAAGTGCATGTGGAATGGATAAAATTATCAGCAAATATCTTTTTCAACAAGCAGGTCTTCCTCAAGTACCATACGTTCCGGTTTTAAAAAATAACTGGTCAACAGATGCTGAAAAAGTCTTTATGCAATGTGAAGGAACGCTTTTATATCCAATGTTTATAAAGCCAGCTAATATGGGATCAAGCGTAGGAATTAGCAAAGCTGGAAATCGTGAAGAATTGATTGATGCGATTGAAGAAGCTTTAAAATATGATCGTCGTATCGTTGTAGAACAAGGAATTGAAGCAAGAGAACTTGAAGTAGCAGTTCTTGGGAATTCAGATATTCATACATCCGTTCCAGGAGAAATCGTTAAAACCGTTGATTTTTATGACTATGAGTCTAAATACATCAACAACGAAGTAACGTTACAGATTCCAGCAAAAGTAACTGAAGAAGTATCGGGTCAATTAAGAGAGTACGCAGCAAGAGCCTTCCAAACACTTGACGGAAGTGGTTTAAGTCGTTGTGATTTCTTTTTAACTAGCAACGATGAAATTTTTATCAATGAAGTCAATACAATGCCTGGCTTTACTCAATTTAGCATGTATCCATTATTATGGGAAAATACTGGTTTAGGTTACGGAGATTTAGTTGAAGAATTGATTCAATTAGCCCTAAGAAGATTTGAAGAGCGTCAAGCTTTTCAGTATTCAGAAGAAAGCTAATTTGATGGGATAGTAGAAAAGCTGGACGCGAATGTGTTCAGCTTTTCGAGTATAATAAACGGTAAAATCGACCGATTACGATTTTAAACTGGAGGAAAAAGAATGAAGTTAACACTGAAAGAAATTGCTCAAGCAGTAGGGGCAGTAAATGATAGTACACAATGGGAAGACCTTACAATTGAGAACGTTCAATTTGACACACGTAAATCAACGAAAGGTTCTTTATTTGTTCCTCTTAAGGGAGCAAATGATGGACACGATTTTATTCACAGCGCGATTGAAAATGGTGCAACTGCATCTTTTTGGAGTGCACCATTAGATCAAGCTCCAGCACATTTTCCAGTTATCCAAGTTGAAGATTCATTACTAGCCTTACAACAACTTGCAAAATATTACCTTGAAAAAATTGGACCTAAAGTTGTTGGAATTACGGGGAGCAATGGCAAAACTACGACAAAAGATATGACAGAAGCTGTTTTAAGTGCAAAGTACAACGTTCATAAAACGCAAGGGAATTTTAATAACCATATTGGCTTGCCGATTACGATTTTAGAAATGCCTTCAGACACAGAAGTAGTGATTTTAGAAATGGGCATGAACCATGCTGGAGAAATTGAATTGCTTTCTAAGCTAGCACAACCCGATATTGCGGTCATTACAATGATTGGCGAGTCCCATATTGAATACTTGGGATCAAGAGCAGGAATTGCGGATGCTAAGATGGAAATCACAGCCGGCTTAAAAGAAACCGGTTGTCTGATTTTCCCAGGGGAAGAGCCGCTGCTAGTCGAAAAAACAAGTAATCTACCCACAAAACAACTTGCTACTTTTGGAATGAAAGAGACGAATGATCTTTATCCACTTACGATTCAATCTGGAATGATGGAAACAACCTTTATAACAAATACAGCGCCAGAAGTCAGCTGCTCCATTCCGGTTCTTGGCACATATAATGTTAGCAATGCACTTGCTGCGTTAACTGTGGGAATAAAGTTAGCGATTCCTATTCAAGAGTCAGCACCGTTCTTGGCAAAATTTAATTTAACAAAAAATAGAACAGAATGGCTAAAAGGGATTAACAACAGTATGATTTTAAATGATGCTTACAACGCAAATCCCACTGCAATGAACGCCGTCTTAGATAATTTTAGTGAATTAGAAAATCAAGGGAAAAAAATAGCTGTCTTAGGAGACATGTTGGAGTTGGGCGAGCTTTCAAAAGAAATGCATGAAAGCGTAGCTGAGCATTTAAATCCGAAAAAAATTTCAGAAGTCTATTTATATGGAACAGAAATGAGTGTTCTTTTTGCTAAATTAACATCCACTTTTTCACCAGAGAAAGTTCATTATTATGCAGCAGATAAAGAGCAGTTGATTGCAGATTTAACAGAGTCTATTCAATCAAATGACCACATCTTAGTGAAATCAAGTTTTGGAACGAATCTTTTAGCGGTTGTTACAGCGATTCAAACGATCGATTGAATCAGTCTTTGGACGGAGTGCAACCATCGGAACTTTCTGTTATACTATTAGGTATAATAAATTAGATTTAAAGGGGTAGATACAATGCAAAATCAACGAAGAGAAGTAGCTACAGAAGGAATGTCACGCTTCTTTGCTACTGTTTATGGATATATGACGCTAGGGTTAGCACTATCAGGCGTGACAGCTTTTTATGCATCACAAAGCCCGATCATTATGAGATTTGTTTACGGCAGTCCATTTGGTCTGATTGCATTAGTTGTTTTAGAACTGTTCTTAGTTTTTAAACTAGCATCTAATGGCAAAAAATTACGATCAGTAGGTTCTTCCATTGTAGGATTCACTGCATTTTCAATCGTGAATGGAGTCTTATTGTCTTCAATTTTCCTTGTTTATAACTTGGGAAGCATTGCTTCTGCATTTATGATCACAGCTGGAACATTTGCTGGGATGAGTTTTGTAGGATTCGTAACGAAAAAAGACATGAGTTCATTCGGCGGACAATTACGAGGTGCGTTAATCGGATTGATTATTGCAACCGTTGTAAACGGCTTTATTTTGAAAAGCGGACCAGCAGATTTCGTGCTATCAATTATCACCGTTTTAATCTTTATCGGATTTACAGCATATGATACACAAAAACTAAAACAAATTTACATGCACTACCAAGATCAAGAAACGCTTGGATCAATTGCCATTAGTGGCGCATTAAGTTTATATTTAGATTTCATCAACATTTTCTTGAGTATTTTAAGAATTTTTGGCGGAAGAGACTAAGAGAAGGGCTAGCAATAGCCTTTCTTTTTTTATTTATAACAAAAAAAGAAAAAATTTTCTTGTATTTTAGATGTCGTAAATAAAAATAGAAAACGTGTTCATGAAAACAATAGTGTAATTTGATTGAAAATTAGAATGAAACATGGTAACATTGCTTAGATAACAGAAAATGAAACCATTGAGGGTTTTGTGAATAGATACGCGAGAAAACGAAACTTGGAGAAACAAACCCAAGTTTTTATATGAAATGAAGGGCCTGGTGCATGACGAAATCGTCAATCAGACACCGGGTTTTTATATGGACTGACAGCAGAAGGTTTTTTTATTGCCTGTATTTCGCAAAAATCTCTCTTTAAGGTTTTGTAAATGGGAGGAAATATATTGAAATTTTCAGAATTAGGATTATCACCAGAATTACTACAATCCGTAGAACGCTTAGGCTTTGAGGAAGCAACACCAATTCAAGATCAAACCATTCCACTAGCTTTAGAAGGAAAAGATGTAATTGGTCAAGCACAAACAGGTACAGGTAAAACAGCAGCATTTGGTTTACCAATGCTACAAAAAATCGACATTACCAATCGTACTGTCCAAGGTTTAGTTATTGCGCCAACACGTGAATTAGCAATTCAAACACAAGAAGAATTGTTCCGTTTAAGCCGTGATAAAAAAGTTCGCGTACAAGTAGTTTATGGTGGAGCTGATATCAGCCGTCAAATCCGTGCTTTAAAAGACCAACCACATATCGTTGTTGGTACACCAGGTCGTTTACTTGACCATATCAACCGTCGCACATTAAAATTAGATCACGTTGAAACTCTAGTATTAGATGAAGCAGATGAAATGTTAAACATGGGATTCTTAGAAGATATCGAAAAAATCATCAAAGAAGTACCATCAATTCGTCAAACATTATTATTCTCAGCAACGATGCCAGATGCTATCAAACGTATCGGTGTTAAATTTATGAAAGAGCCAGAACATGTTAAAATCAAAGCAACCGAAATGACGGCTAACTTGATTGATCAATATTTCGTTCGTTGTAAAGACTTCGAAAAATTTGATGTGATGACTCGTTTACTAGATGTGCAAACTCCAGAATTAACCATCGTATTTGGACGTACAAAACGTCGCGTTGATGAATTGTCTAAAGGATTAGAAATGCGCGGTTACCGTGCTGAAGGAATCCACGGAGATTTATCACAACAAAAACGTATGAGTGTTTTGAAATCGTTCAAAAAAGGCGATTTAGATATTTTAGTTGCAACCGATGTAGCAGCTCGTGGATTAGATATTTCGGGAGTTACGCATGTATACAACTATGATATTCCACAAGATCCAGAAAGTTATGTTCACCGTATCGGTCGTACAGGACGTGCTGGTAAAGAAGGGATGTCAGTAACATTCATTACACCAAATGAAATGGGCTACCTACGAGTAATTGAAGAATTAACGAAGAAAAAAATGACTGCATTACGTCCACCAACCAATGATGAAGCTTTCGAAGGCCAAATCAAAGCAGCAATGGAAACAGCAGGAGAAATTATTAATTCTGCTGAATTAGAACGTTATGAAAAAGCAGCAGCACAATTATTAGAAGATTATGATGCAACTGACTTAGCAGCAGCATTCTTGAAGAGTATTTCAAAAGATGCAAGCGAAGTTCCAGTTAAAATCACCCCAGAGCGTCCACTTCCAAACCGTAAAGGTGGCGGCGGTGGCGGTGGCAACCGTAGTGGTGGCGGCCGTAGTAAAGGTGGTTCATCATACCGTGGTGGCGAACGTCGTGGAAACGGCGGAGGCAACCGCTCAGGTAAAGATAATCGTCGCAGTGGTGGCGGAGCTAGCTCTAATGGAAATTGGAGTAAAGATAGCAAACGTAGTAGCAGTAACGGAAGTGGCGAAGCTCGTAAGAGTGGTGGCGGCAACCGTGGTAAAGCAACAGATAACCGTCGCAATGGTGGCGGAGATCGCAACTTTACGATTCGTAATAAAGATTAATTTTCAAGAAGCAACTTCTATTTCTATAGAAGTTGCTTCTTTTTTTGCTCTAAAAGCGATGAAAATTAGACTTTAATCAACGTAAAGAAATTCTGTTATTAAGGAAAAATAAAAAAAATAAGATAACAACTCATAAATATTAATGTTTATCAGAATAATAGTGGTTAAAAGGTGACAAAAGTATTTTTTTTTGATAAAATTACTGCTAGTAACACTTATTAAAGGTTTGCGAACTTTTACCGCTTTTTAAATCAATGGTAAGTAAGCCAATTAGAAATGATACATAAAAGAGGGATTCTAAATGATTATTGGCATTGGTTTAGATTTAACTGAAATTCCACGAATTGTTAAAGCATATGAAAAGCAAGTCAGTTTTCCATTGAAAGTATTAACTGAAAATGAACAGCAAGTATTCAATCAATTAAAAGGAAAGCGCAAGATGGAATTTCTGGCGGGAAGATTTGCTGCCAAAGAGGCCTTTTCAAAAGCCTTGGGAACAGGAATTGGCAAAGTTGGTTTTTTGGATATTGAAGTATTGAATGATGAAATGGGCAAGCCACGTATTACTAAATCACCATTCAATGGAAATGTTTTTATTACCATTACCCATACAGACACCGTTGCTGCAGCTCAAGTGATCTTGGAAAATACCTAATATTTTGCTACAAAATAAAGGTGGGATTTTTTTGGTTTCAGGAATGCATCGCAAGACATACGCAAGAATTAGCAAAAAAGCAATTGAACATAATTTAAAAATTGAACAAACAAGACTAGGAGATGACTGTGAATTATTTGCAGTTGTAAAAGCAGATGGTTATGGGCATGGGGCAGTTGAGGTTGCCAAAATTGCGAAAGATACTGGGGTATCTGGGTTTTGTGTTGCATTATTAGACGAGGCATTAGAATTAAGGAAGGCTGGAATTACCGAACCTATTCTAATCTTAGGAATTGTTGATGCAGAATTTGCGCCTATTATAGCAGCTGAAAATGTAAGTGTGACAGTGAGTAGTTTAGCGTGGCTAAAAGAAGCTGAAAAAAGAATGATACAACAAAAAGAACCATTACGTGTTCATTTAGCGGTAGACACTGGAATGGGAAGAATTGGGTTTAGAACAGTTTCAGAATTGAAAGAGGTAGAAAACGATCTAAATCAATCTGAATCAGTTGTATTTGAAGGCATTTTCACACATTTTGCTACAGCAGACGAGGCCGATGAAACACAATTTAATAAACAATTGAAGATTTTCAATGAATTAGTAGCGAGTCTAAACAACAAACCGAAATTTATTCATGTTGCAAATAGCGCAACTGCGTTGTGGCATCAACAAGTACCAACGAATTTAGTTCGTTATGGAATTGCTATGTATGGTTTAAATCCATCAGGAACGACTTTATCATCAGCGGTTTCTTTAGAACCTGCAATGGAATTGATTAGTGAACTGGTACATGTAAAACAAATTCAAGCAGGCGATACCGTTAGTTATGGTGCTACTTACGAAGCGAACAAGGCTGAATGGGTAGGGACGATTCCAATCGGTTATGCGGATGGCTGGCGTAGAAGCTTACAAGGACAAACTGTATTGGTTGACGGAAATCGCTGTGAAATTATCGGACGAATTTGTATGGATCAATGTATGATTCGTTTGCCAAGAGAATATCCAGTTGGAACCCAAGTGGTTTTAGTTGGGAAAAGTGGGACAGATCAAGTAACGATGGAAGAATTAGCAGAACATTTGGACACAATTAGTTATGAAATCATATGTGGTTTAACATTACGAGTACCTCGAATTTATGTTTAATTTGTGAACGGAATTTCTGATAAATTTTACATATGCCAAATAATTCAAAAAGGACTATTTAAAAGTTTTATTTTTCATGGTACCATAAAACGAAAGCTATAAAATTTAACATAGCACTGTTTGGGGGTATGGATCATGGAAAATGAAAAAATAGAATCATTAGAAATTAAATTAGATGGCTTAATTTATCAAGAAATCCAAGAATATTGTACAAAATATTCAGCCGATGAAACGGAATTTGTCAACGCTGTAATGATTCGTTTTTTTAAAGAAAATAAAAAAAATCATGATACCATGCGCAAAGGATACGCAGAAATGTCTGAAATTAACCTTGATATCTGTAATGAATTTGAAGGTTGTGAAAAAGACGTAAGTTCAAAGTTTGAACAAGGTATCTAGGGAGGAATAGCCTATGGTAAAACGGGGAGAAGTTTATTTTGCAGACTTATCACCGGTAGTTGGATCAGAACAAGGCGGAATGCGTCCTGTTTTAATTATCCAAAATAATGTTGGGAATCATTATAGTCCGACAGTTATTGTTGCAGCTATCACTGCAAAAATTCAAAAAGCAAAAATGCCTACCCATGTCGAGGTGTCAGCTGAAAATCATGGTTTAGAAAGAGATTCAGTTATCTTATTGGAGCAAATTAGAACAATTGACAAACAACGACTTAAAGATAAAGTGACTCAAATTGATTTTCAATTAATGCAAAAGGTCGATGAAGCATTGGAAATCAGCGTGGGACTTACTGGAAGTGTTTGATACTTATATAAAATCATCTGTTTAAAGCAGATGATTTTTTTCTGTTATATGCTATACTAATCAAGAGCTTGTCTCATAAACGTGGTTCATTCATACCATCCCACGAAAAAAAACTAGGAGGAAATAGCAGTGAAAACAAAAACGTTAGTTACAAACGCCATTGTTGCTGCACTATATGTTGCAGTAACAGCGGTATTAGCTCCGTTATCTTTTGGAGCAGTACAACTTAGATTTGCTGAGATGTTCAATCATCTGGTAGTCTTTAATAAAAAGTATATTATTGGAATCGTAGCTGGAGTCTTTATTTCAAATTTATTTTTCTCCTCCCTTGGAGTCTATGACTTGGTGTTTGGTGTTGGGCAATCGTTGCTGGCTTTGTTAATCACTAGTGGATTGATTCGGAAAATAAATAATGTCTGGATTAAGATGACGATTAATACAATCATTTTCAGCCTCACTATGGCAATTATTGCATGGGAACTTGTTTTGGTATTTGGATTGCCATTTTGGGCAACCTATTTAACCACAGGAATTGGCGAAATGATTGTTCTAGTACTGACAATGCCGGTGATGAAAGTCTTAAATGACTACCTAGATTTTAATCGTAGAATTGAAAAATAAAAAAGAAGACGTTGCTAAACTAGTCATTAGTTTAGCAATGTCTTCTTTTTAGGAAATAAGTTTAATTTAAATGTTTTAAATCTTCAATCTCAACGACTCTAAAACCACGTTTATCAAGATGCTCGATAATTTGATCGCGTTTTTCTTCTTCAACGCCAGCAGGCAAGGTAATCATTGTGCGACGGACTAAATCATCTTGCTCAACGTCAAGTGTAATACAACTTGCAATGGTACAGTATTTATTGATGATTTTAGTCATATTACTTAAATCGCCTTTTAAACCAGAAGAAGCTATAGTTAGAACATAACTACCTACTTTAACATTCCAAGATTGTTGGAGCATGTTTAAAAGAGAACTATGGGTTAAGATTCCATAAAAGCGATTTTCTTCATCCAATACAGAAATATAAGGCAATTCTTTGATTGTAAAGAACACTTTAAAGAATGAAGAATCAACAGAAATGAATTTAGTCGCATTTTTAAGCAAATGAGTAACAGGTAAACTCATATCTCCGCCATTCGCTTTATGACGGTAAATGTGCATTTTATAAATATTACCTCGGAAAATAGTTCCGGTTTCGTCAAGAATTGGAATACAACGGTAACCAGAATTTTCCAAAATTTCAATAGCTTCTTGAAGAGTAACGGTTTCCTTAACAGTCGTTAATTTTTTCTTAGGAATACAAAGTGATTTTATTAACATCATCGTATCCTCCTTTATAATTTAATGAGTTGATGAAAAGGCTCTACTCCTTTGATAATACCATATAAAGAGCTAGAGTAAAATGTTTTCAACTAGATTTGCAAAGAAATATAAAACTTTTTTTCATTAAAAGCTTGTGTCTTGTGGAGTAGAATTTTATAATAGAACAAGTTTCTAAATAAATTCTCTTAAAATATAGTATAAATAAGAAAGTAGGCTTTTAAATGGCACGAAATGAAATGATGTATCGACCAGTTGTAAACCAAGATGTCCTAGAGTTTATTCGAAAACAACAAAAACCACTTGCAGGAGAGCTTGGTGAAATAGAAAGAACTGCAAATGCTAACGGAGTTCCAATTATTCCACACGAAACAGTAGTATTCTTAAACTTATTGCTAGGACAATTGAAACCAAAAAACATTCTAGAAATCGGAGCAGCAATCGGATTTTCTTCTAGCCTAATGGCTCAGCATGTTGGAGAGGAGGGACATGTTACAACCATTGATCGTTTTGACGTGATGATAAATAAAGCAAAAGCAAACTATGAAAAATTAGGTTTAACGGACAAAGTTACTCTATTAGAAGGACAAGCATCGGATATCTTACCTACTTTAGAAGGACCGTACGATTTTATTTTTATGGATAGTGCGAAATCAAAATACTATGATTTCTTTCCAGAATGTATGCGCCTGTTAAAAGTAGGAGGAATGTTGATTGTAGACGATGTTTTACAAGGCGGGACAATTTTACTTCCTAAAGAAGAAATACCAAAACGATCAAGAGCAATCCATCGAAAACTAAATGCTTTTTTAGATGTAGTAATGAAACATGATGCATTAGAAAGTAGCATCCTACCACTGGGAGACGGTCTATTAATGATTGTCAAAAAAGATGAAACAGATTTTTCATATTTAATTGAATAAAAAAAGACTAAAAAGACTGTTTATACAGAAAAATAGTCTTTTTAATTTTGTGAAAATCCTTTTAAACAACAGTTTTTCAATGAAATATGCAAAAAAACAAAAAAATGTATAAAAAAGTGTTGACGAAATGCTGAAATCTTGGTATATTATTACATGTCGCTAGGACGTAACAACAACTTAGCGAAAAAGAAAATTAAAAAAGTTGTTGACACAAACTTCTAAACGTGCTAATATATAGAAGTTGTCAA
>NZ_LT992558.1:787272-820893 GCF_900258435.1 Carnobacterium divergens
ATACACCTGTTCCCATGCCGAACACAGAAGTTAAGCTTCTCAGCGCCGATAGTAGTTAGGGGTTTCCCCTTGTGAGGGTAGGACGTTGCCACGCTTTTTTTTATAATTATTCCGCAATAGCTCAGTTGGTAGTAGCGCATGACTGTTAATCATGATGTCGTAGGTTCGAGTCCTACTTGCGGAGTATTTTTTTTTATCCAAATTTTAGGTTGCCGCTTTAGCTCAGTCGGTAGAGCACTTCCATGGTAAGGAAGGGGTCGCCGGTTCAAATCCGGCAAGTGGCTTAATGTAAAATTCTGTTTTTTGTATAAAAGAGCCTTATAGGCTTCTTTTTTTTGAACTGTTAGTCAATTTGTATAAATCATGTTAAACTAATTGTAACGAATAGTAAGGGATGTGTTTATATGGAATTTGAGAAATCAGAAAATCGCTTTTACAAGAACGATGAGACAGGGAAAATGATTGCAGAAGTCACCTATGTACCAACAGGTGAAGATAAGGTTATTTTAGATCATACCTATGTGGATCCTTCATTGAGAGGTCAAGGAATTGCAAGTCAACTGGTTAAACGAGTTGTAGATGAAATGCGTTTGGAAGGGAAGAAAATTATTCCTTTATGCCCATACGCTAAAACAGAATTTGAACGAAAATCTGAATACAAAGATGTGGAAGCCTAATTCTATAGTTCTTTAAACTAAAAAAAGTCATTACTACTAAGTACTAGTAATGACTTTTTTTATTATTCTTTTAAGTGGTAACTATAAATTGAAACAATGATATTTTCTTTAGACATTAATGCTGCTCTTAAGCGTAAACTTGTCTGGTTATGAAGAATATGTTGCCAAGGTTTTTTTGGAACGAATTGAGGTATTAAGACGGTTGTAGTATAACCTTGTTTGCTAGATTTCGTTTGAACCAATTTTACAAATCTTAAGACTGGCGCAATAATAGTTCTATAAGAAGAATGTAAGTTTACTAGACGAATATCGGGATATTGCTCTCTAAATTCAGCGGCAAACTCTTCTTCTTTTTCTGGATTTTCATCAAAAGAAACATGCATAGCAATTATGTTATCTCCAATGCTTTTGGCGTAGTTTACAGCCTCGTTTGTTACCTGTGTAACATTACTAATTAAAACCACTACGGTATTTCCTTTATAGGTCACAGGTACAGATTTTTCGATTCGAAGTTGCAACGCGATTTTTTTGTAGTGATCATGAATTTTATAGAAAATATAAAGCATGATAGGCATGATAACAAAAAATGGCCAAATTTCTGACAAACGATAAAATAGTAAGATTGCAAAAATTGAAAAAGAAATTAAAGCTCCCACAATATTTGAAATAGATTTAACCATCCATCCTTTGGGACGTTCACGGTTCCATTTAATAATCATACCTGTTTGTGATAAGGTAAATGGAACAAACACACCTACTGCATATAAGGGGATTAAACGAGAAGTCTCTCCATTGAAAATTGAGATTAAAATAATTGAACCAAGTGACAACGTAATAATTCCATTTGAATAGCCAAGTCGATCGCCTTTAGCTAAGTACATATGAGGCATAAACTTGTCTTTTGCTAAATTAAATGCTAGAACTGGAAAAGCAGAAAATCCAGTGTTTGCAGCTAAGGCTAAAATAAATGCTGTAGAAAACTGTAATAAATAGAAGAAAATGCCTTGCCCAAAGATTGCTGTTCCAATTTGAGATAGAACGGTAACTTTTTCTGTGGGTACAATTCCATACCAATAGTTTAAAAATGTAATTCCAGCAAAGAAGAAGCCTAAAATCCCACCCATTAAAGCCAGTGTACCAGCCGCATTTTTTGCTTGAGGGGCTTTAAAAAAAGGAACGGCATTACTGATCGCCTCAACCCCTGTTAGAGAAGAGGAACCGGAAGAAAAGGCTCTAAGTAAGAGTCCTAATGTAACACCAGGTACAACTGCTCCGATAGTTGCTGTTGCATGGAAAGGAGCTAACCCAAGAATGATTTTTCCGATACCAACAATAATCAGTATCGTGATAACTGCTACAAATAAATAGACAGGGAACATCAAGAAGGAAGCCGATTCTCTTAGACCTCTTAAATTCATTGCAGTGATTAGAAAGACAATAATAATGGCAATAGGTACTTTATAATGATAGAGTGCTGGAATAGCAGAGGTAATGGCCTCTGTCCCAGCAGAAACACTTACAGCGACTGTTAGCATGTAATCTACTAATAATGACCCACCAGCGATTAATCCAGCAGTTTGGCCTAGATTTTCGCTAGAAACCATATAGGCTCCTCCACCATGGGGATATGCATGGATTATTTGTCGATAGGATAGAACAAGTGCTAATAATAAGATCAAGACAAAACCCGCAATTGGTATAGAATACCAGATAGCAGCTGTTGAAAGAGCAGCTAAAACCAAAACAATTTGTTCAGTTCCATATGCTATAGAAGAAAGAGCATCCGAGGAAAGAAGAGCAAGAGCTTTAAATTTTCCTAATTTTTGATCTCCTTCTTCAGAAGATTTTAAAGGTTTTCCAATTAAATAACGTTTAATCACACTCCACATTTTAGTTAACTCCTTATAGTTTTATTAGATATTAATTTACCCTCACAAACAAGTGATTATATACCTGTTTTTAGCTATTATCAAGTACTAATTTCTAATGAAGAAAAAGAAAGTTTTAATAAAAATAAAAACGAGGTTAGTTACAGAGTAATTTCAACGGAAAAAGCGGACATACATAAGGTTAAGTATCTAAAAATTAACAAAAATCACTAAAGAAGTCAAAAAATTCAACTAAATTGAAAATAATGAAAAAAGTACTTTACAAATGTATCATTTCTTTATATAATAAATCTTGTGCTTATGGCCCGTTGGTCAAGCGGTTAAGACACCGCCCTTTCACGGCGGTATCACGGGTTCGATTCCCGTACGGGTCATAAAAAAGAATCAAGTTATTCTTGATTCTTTTTTATTTTAATGTAGAGAATGAGCATGTTACCTTCTTTTATGTATAAATTATCATTTTTTCTTGAAAAAAGTAATTTTAATTCATAAAATCTGTCTAAAAGGTATTGCCAATTTTTCAAATCTGTATTATAATAATGGAGTTGTTGCAAAATGATGCAATAAACAAAAACACTTCATTAAAGATTTTAAAATTTGGTGTTGACATAAGTTTGTTAATCCTGTTATAATAACTTTCGTTGAGTTAATTGATTAACAAGACTTCTCTAATTGGAGGGGTAGCGAAGTGGCTAAACGCGGCGGACTGTAAATCCGCTCCTTTGGGTTCGGCAGTTCGAATCTGCCCCCCTCCACCATTATTGGGCTATCGCCAAGCGGTAAGGCAACAGACTTTGACTCTGTTATGCGTTGGTTCGAATCCAGCTAGCCCAGTTTCTACAATCTGTATCGTTTTTATAGGTATAGTTAGAATAAATTAAATCAATTGTGTGGTATCGATAGCAAGAAGGATACACCTGTTCCCATGCCGAACACAGTAGTTAAGTTTCTTTGCGCCGATAGTAGTTAGGGGTTTCCCCTTGTGAGGGTAGGACGTTGCCATGCAATTATTTATGAGTCATTAGCTCAGTTGGTAGAGCATCTGACTTTTAATCAGAGGGTCGTAGGTTCGAATCCTACATGACTCATTAAGCATTTATAACTTTTAGTTATAAATGCTTTTTTTGTATTTTTATACAAAGCAGTGTGATTTAATGGATTTCTTTAGTAATCCTTAATAAGAACATGGTATAATTTAATTTCTGTTAAGAAAATAATTAAAAAATTAATGAATGAGGTGTTAAAATGTTCCTAACAAAATTGAAACAATGGAATAAAAAACAGCTTGTTAGCTTTCTAATGCCCTTGCTGATAGTAGTTCCAATTTTTATGAGTAAAGGCATTGTTCCGTTTGGCGATGCAAATATACTGGTGAGCGATTTAGGAACGCAATATGTCCCTTTTTTTGCTCAATTAAAATCATTATTTTTTGGTGGTGGAAGTTGGTTTTATTCTTTTTCTAGTGGAATGGGCGATTCATTTTTACCATTGGCTGCCTATTATTTAATGAGTCCGTTTAATCTCATTTTTCTATTTGTTTCGCAAACTTACCTTTCAACAGCGGTTACATATGTTCTCTTTTTGAAAATTGCGTGTATGTCTGGAAGTATGTATTATTACTTACAAAAAACATATCCTAAAAATGACATGGCGCAACTGTTTTTTGCGATGACATATGCACTGTCGGGGTATGTCGGAATTTATATGTACAATATTATGTGGATGGATGCTTTAATTTTTCTACCATTGCTTGCCCTTGCTATTCAGAGGTTAGTGGATGAAGGGACATCATTGTTCTATTGTTTGATTTTATGTATGACTATTTTCACGAATTATTATTTGGGTTATATGACCTGTATTTTTGCATTATTGTATTTTAGTTATTGGACAATACTTCGAAGTGACGTGAGTTCATTGAATGACTATCTTTCTGCAACCAAGCTTCATTGGAGAAAGTTTATAGGCTATTCTTTAATAGGAGCAGGATTAAATGGTGTCTTATTAGCACCAGCTGTTTTTGGCATGTTAAAAACGGGGAAATCTGTAATTGATTGGCATATTTTTTTACCGACACCATTATTCGGATTCGAATTTTTTACACAATTTGGTTTAGATCATACTAATTTTCAAACACGATTAGAACATCTTCCAAGTTTTTTTGTTGGAAGTGCTGTATTGATTTTAGCGTTATCCTTTTTCTTTTTAAAAAGTGTTTCTTCTAAAATAAAGTGGTGTAACGGTATCTTAGTAGGAACTATTTTTCTTAGTTTTTGGCTGCAACTGTTTAATACCATTTGGCATATGTTTCAGGAAACGGCAGGTTTTCCTTATCGAAATTCGTATATGTTGAGTTTTTTACTGATTAAACTGGCGTATGAGTCTTGGCTTAAACGGGAAGAACTGTCGAATGGTCTGATTGGTAAAGTTTGTTTCGTATTAATTAGTTTAATAGGTGTAGGGTACTTGTACAGTCATTTTGCTTCGGCAGTTGAACAGCAACTGGACAATCACTTGTTTTGGTTATCAATTCTTTTTGTAGTGAGTAATGGGCTTTTAATCATGTGGTCAAGAACAAGCAAACTAAAACAATTGCTTCTCTGTTTGGTGATTGCGCTTGAAATGGGGCTTAATTTTAATCAGATGTTAAAAGCGACTCCTTTTGAAAGTGAAACACGATTTAGGGAAGATATGCTAGAATTTTCTAATGTTTTAGAGCCGTTGTATGAAAAAGATGAAGATTTATATCGAGTCGACAATGCTGTTCGTGGAATTGACAATGGCTATAATAGTAGTTTTTTGTATAATTATCATAGTACGCCTTACTATAGTTCAACACTAAATAATTCTCTTAGAAAAACACTTGAGAATTTAGGCTTGAATAGTAAAAATGAACGTCGAATCAGTAGCGTGGGACAGACCGAATTCCTTGATTATTTATTTAATGTTCGTTATAAAATTGAAGCAAGTAAAACGGCAGGGGCAACGGTTGTTAAAATTAATGAAACAGCTCAAACAAGTATGGGCTACGTTGTTCCTAAAGAGCTGACAAAGGTTCATTTTGTAGAGAAAGATCCTTTTGGCAATCAAAATAAAATTGCAAAGAATTTAGTAGAGGATGTACAAAAAATAGTTGTTCCTGCTGAGTTACGTCAGGAAAAAAGAAATAGCTATCAATATACTGCAAAAGTAGATGGCATGGCGTATCTGTATTTACCGAATAATCAGATGGAAAAAGTGAAGGTTTATGTAGATAACCAATTAATAACGCCTAAAGTTGAAATTCGAAATCAGGCTTTACTGAGCTTAGGAGATTTAAAAAAAGGCGAATCTGCAACGATTTCATTTAAATCAGATGAAGAAATTATACTGGATTCAACGTCTATCCAAATCTTAGATACAACCGTTTTAAATCAAGTGAAGGAAGAATTAAGTGAAAATCGACTAAAAATTTCAGAGTGGAAAGACAGCCATATTAAGGCAACTGTTGACGTGAAGACAGATGACAAGGTACTGTTTATGTCAATTCCGTATGATCAAAATTGGGTTGTTAAAGTAGATGGAAGAAAAGTAGCACCGTCTCGAATACTAGATGACTTTATGGGGATTCCTTTAACTAAAGGATCACATCAAGTTGAATTGAGTTTTATTCCTCAAGGATTCTTATTGGGAGCGGTAATTAGTCTGGCATCCCTTATTGGTTTAGGAGCTCTTGAGATTTTAAAAAAAAGGTCGAAGGCTAAAAAATAGACTTTTCTATTGCATCATCCCTATAAAAATTGTGTTATAATTAAAACTGTAAATAGCAAAGCTAGAAAGTTGGAGGTGTATAGATGACTTTTGATTGGTCACAACTCATTACGTGGCGTCATTTATTAAACGTCATTGATATATTAGTTGTTTGGTTTTTTATCTACAAACTAATTTCATTGTTAAAAGGTACAAAAGCTGTCCAACTATTAAAGGGAATTGCTGTAATTGTTGTCATTAAAATGATTAGTTTTTTTCTTAATTTAGAAACAATTGATTGGATTATGGATTTAATTATTTCATGGGGCGTATTAGCAACAATCATTGTTTTTCAACCAGAGATTCGCAGAGGATTGGAGCATTTAGGTCGAGGTTCTCTTTTTGGACGAACTAAACGACAAGTTAACCCAGGAGAACAGTTGATTAAGGCATTGGATAAATCTGTTCAATATATGGCGAAGAGAAGAATAGGTGCATTAATTTCAATTCAAATGGAAACGGGTTTAGATGAATACATTGAAACCGGAATCCCATTAGATGCAGATATCTCTGGGGAACTCTTGATTAATATCTTTATTCCAAACACGCCGTTACATGATGGCGCAGTGATTATTAAAGATTATAAAATCGCAGCAGCAGCAGGTTATCTTCCGTTATCAGAAAGCTCTCTTATTCCAAAAGAATTAGGAACAAGGCATAGGGCGGCCATTGGCTTAAGTGAAGTGACAGATGCGTTGACAATTGTTGTATCAGAAGAAACTGGTGGAATTAGTGTTACTCGTAACAGTGAACTTCTACGAGATTTAACACAAGCAGATTTTATTAACTATTTAGAAAAAGAATTGATAGTTGAAGAAGAAGCAATCAAAAAAAATCCAATTCAAGAGTTTATTGAAGGCTTTAGAAAGGGTGGTTCTAAATGATTGATAAAATTTATAACAACCCTTGGTTTTTAAGAATTATTGCTTTAGTTTTTGCTTTGTTATTATTTAGTTATGTGAACTTTGAGAATAATGGACGTATTAGTACAAATAATCCAATTGATGGGTTAAGTGTGAACAGTTCGCAGGTAATTTCAAATGTTCCTATCACCGTTGATGTGGATCAGGATAAATACTTTGTTTCTGGATTACCTGAAACAGTTTCTGTTAAAATCGAAGGGTCAAAGAATATTATTCAACAGACTATAACGGCGCAAAATTTTAAAGTCGTTGCCAAAAACCTAAATAAATTAGGAGTGGGGACTCATAAAATTAATCTGAGCCCTGAAGGATTTAGCGATGAACTTGCGGTAACACTTACGCCAAGTGATGCGACTGTTATAATTGAAAATAAAAAAATTAAAACATTTAATGTTGATGTTGAATTTAATAAAGCGTTACTTGCAAGAGGTTACGAAGCAGGAACGCCAACATTGGATTATAACACAGTTCAAATTTCAGGAGCAGAATCAACGATTGATAAAATTAGCAGAGTATATGCCAGTGTATCGCCTGAAAATGGAGTAACTAAAGATATTAATCAAAAAGTTCCCGTTCAAGTATTAGATGAAAGCGGCAATAAGTTAGATGTTAATATCAATCCTAAAGAAGTTCAAGTAACAATTCCAGTCAAGTCAGCTAGCAAAGATGTGCCTATCATGTTAAATCAAACAGGTACACCAGTTGCGGGTAAGTCATATAAACTTGGAATTAAAGGAGAAAACACAAAAGTTAATGTTACTGGAGATAAAAACTTTTTAGAAAGTTTAAGCAGTTTCCCTGTTAGTGTCGATGTGACGGGAATTACTGAAACAACCACAAAAGAGATTGCCTTATCATTACCAGAAGGCATTACTTCAGTCAGTCCAATTACTATAAAAGTTGTGATTACTGTTAGTAACACAATATCTACAAATTCTGGTGGGGAAGCAATTAGCCCACCAACAAGTGAGAGCATTATTTCGGAATCCACTCCTTCAAATAGCTCATCAAGTAGTTCTAGTAGTTCCAGCAAAGAAAGTTCAAGTAGCTCAAGTGAAAGTTCAGAATCAAAAGAAGATTCCAGCAACTAATCAAGTTGACTGAGATAGCAGAATGAAATGAATTCATAAAGGAGAAATTTTATCATGGGAAAATATTTTGGTACAGATGGCGTTAGAGGAGTAGCTAATTCAGAACTGACGCCAGAATTAGCCTTTAAGTTGGGGCGTTTCGGGGGACACGTTTTAAATCAGCATGCAGAAGGTATTGAGCATCCTCGCGTTTTAGTAGGGCGCGATACAAGAATATCAGGGCAATTATTAGAAACAGCGTTAATTTCTGGATTATTATCAGTAGGAATAGAAGTTATGCAATTAGGTGTCATCTCGACACCAGGAGTTTCTTATCTTACAAGAGTACAAGGAGCAGTAGCAGGTGTAATGATTTCAGCTTCTCACAACCCAGCTCAAGATAATGGAATTAAGTTCTTTGGAGCAGATGGCTTTAAGCTTTCAGATGAGCAAGAATTAGAAATTGAAGCTTTGCTAGATTTAGAAGAAGATACGTTACCGCGCCCAAGTGCAGCAGGATTAGGAACGGTAGATGAATATTTAGAAGGTTCCTTAAAATACACGCAATTCTTGCAACAAACTATTCCATCTGATCTTTCTGGATTACACGTTTGTCTTGACGGAGCAAATGGGGCCACTGCACCATTACTAAATCGTTTATTTGCTGATTTAGAAACAGATTTTGATGTAATGGGAAATACACCAAATGGTATTAATATCAATGATGGTGTTGGTTCGACTCATCCTGAAAAACTTGCAGAATTTGTCTTAGAAAAAGGAGCAGACGCAGGATTAGCTTTTGATGGTGATGGTGATCGAATTATTGCAGTTGATGAATTGGGTCAAATTGTTGATGGCGATAAAATAATGTACATTTGCGGAAAATATTTGATGGAAAAGGGTCGTTTAAAAAAAGATACGATCGTTGCAACTGTTATGAGTAATTTAGGTTTTCATAAAGCTGTTGAAGCAGCCGGAATGACAGCCCTACAAACCCAAGTTGGAGACCGTTATGTCGTGGAAGAAATGCGAAAAAACGGCTATAACTTTGGTGGAGAGCAATCAGGCCATATGGTATTTCTAGATTTCAATACTACAGGTGATGGCATGCTTTCTGGAATTCAATTATTGAATGTAATGAAGCAAACAGGTAAAAAGTTATCTGAATTGGCGGCAGAAGTTTCAACCTACCCTCAAAAATTAGTGAATATTCGCGTAGCAGATAAAAATGGTGCGATGGAAGTTCCAGCTATTAAAGCAGTGATCGAGGAAGTTGAAACGGAGATGAATGGTGACGGTCGTATTTTGGTTCGTGCGAGTGGGACAGAAGCTTTACTGCGTGTGATGGGAGAAGCTCCAACAGAAGAAAAAGTGAACCAATATGTTGACCGAATTGCAGAAGTTGTTCGCCAAGAAATTGGATTAGCTGAATAAAAAAAACAGGCTATTTGAGAGAGATGCTTTTAAGCAGAACTTTCAAATAGTTTTTTTGGTGTATACCAATTAAGTTTTTTTTGGATAAAGTTTGACTATTACATGATTATGTTATATTATTAATC
Source organism: Carnobacterium divergens (assembly GCF_900258435.1). Classification (NCBI taxonomy): domain Bacteria; kingdom Bacillati; phylum Bacillota; class Bacilli; order Lactobacillales; family Carnobacteriaceae; genus Carnobacterium; species Carnobacterium divergens. The sequence continues at coordinate 797,177 of NZ_LT992558.1, forward strand.
GTGTTTCTAGAAATCGTTTTTTTAAAAACGTGGTATACCAATAAAAGCGCCAGGCCATTTTATTTAAAAATGGTGACGAGGAGAGAGCTTATCGAAAGATTCGGCGGATAGCTCTAGGCTGTACAGTCTACAGGCAATTCTAAAAATGCAAAGTGATTTGTTAACAAAGAAATTGCCAAGTACCTAGAAACGACAACTATATCAAGCAGAAGGTAGGATTTTATTTATGTGTGGAATTGTCGGAGTAGTAGGAAATCAGAATGCAAAAGAAGTGTTGTTACAGGGGCTAGAAAAATTAGAATATCGTGGGTATGATTCTGCTGGAATCTATCTTATTGATGAGACAAATCAAGACCATCTATTTAAAGAAAAAGGTCGTATTTTAGCCTTACGTAATAGTGTTCGTCAAGACGTTGAAGCAAGCATTGGAATTGGTCATACTAGATGGGCAACCCATGGTGTTCCAAGTGTGATAAATGCTCATCCTCATCAATCTCAAATGGGTCAGTTTACATTGGTGCATAATGGCGTTATTGAAAATTTTGCGAAACTAAAATCATCGTATGTATCAGATGTTGATTTTGTTAGTGATACAGACACAGAAGTAATTGTTCAACTGATTGAGAAGTTTTCATTAGAAGGATTGTCAACAATTGATTCTTTTAAAAAAGTAGTAAGTCTTTTGAAAGGATCTTACGCGCTTGCGTTGATGGATAAAAATGTATCGGATACAATTTATGTTGCGAAAAATAAAAGTCCGTTGCTCGTTGGTTTAGGAGAAGGATTTAATGTAGTTTGTAGTGACGCTATGGCCATGATTCAAGTAACCAATCAATTTGTTGAATTAATGGATGGTGAAATAGTAACGGTGACAGCATCTACTATAAAAATTGAAAATGCTGAAAATGAGGAAATGAACCGATTGCCTTACACAGCTGAAATTGATTTGAATGATTTAGAAAAAGGGACCTATCCCTACTACATGTTAAAAGAAATTGATGAACAGCCTGCTGTTATGCGTAAAATTTTGCAACATTATCAAGGAAAGCAACAGCAATTGGAAATCGACTCAGACATTACAAAGTCGATGCTAGCAAGTGATCGCATTTATATTGTTGCCTGTGGTACTAGTTACCACGCTGGATGGGTTGGCAAGCAATTGATAGAGTCATTGACAACTATTCCAACAGAAGTTCATTTATCAAGTGAGTTTGGGTACAACACCCCGTTGTTAACCGAAAAACCTTTCTTTATCTTTTTAACACAAAGTGGTGAAACCGCAGATAGCCGACAAGTTCTTGTGAAAATCAATCAATTGAATCATCCAACCTTAACCATTACTAATGTTTCAGGTTCTACGCTTTCAAGAGAGGCCCAATTCACGTTGCTATTGCATGCTGGACCAGAAATTGCTGTTGCTTCAACTAAAGCTTACACGGCACAGATAGCAGTATTAGCAGTTCTTGCAGATGTAGTTGGAAAAGCAAAAGGATTTGCTCAGAACTTTGATTTAGTTCATGAATTGGCAATTGTTGCTACAGGGATGGAAACGATTATTGATGAAAAAGAAAGATTGGAACAACTAGCTGCTGAATATTTAGGTATCAGTCGAAATGCGTTCTATATTGGACGTGGAATGGATTATTATGTGGCAATGGAAGCAGCACTGAAATTAAAAGAAATTTCGTATGTTCAAACAGAAGGGTTTGCTGCTGGAGAATTAAAACATGGAACCATCGCTTTAATTGAAGAGGGAACCCCGGTTATAGCGATTATTACCGAAGAAACTATTGCTGGGCACACGCGTGGGAATGTTCAAGAAGTAAACTCACGTGGTGCCAATAGCATGATTCTGGCAATGGAAGGCGTGGCGGAGGATGGAGATCACTTTATTTTGCCACACGTTCATTCTTTATTAACACCATTAATTAGCGTTATTCCAACTCAACTTCTTTCATACTATACAAGTTTGCATCGTGGCAATGATGTAGACAAACCAAGGAACTTAGCAAAAAGTGTAACAGTCGAATAATAAAAAAAACTAGTTTGGAAAATTCCAAGCTAGTTTTTTTGTGGAAAATAGGCAAAATCACAGTGTTTTTTTAGTAGATTTTAAATGTCTAACTGTGTTATTTTTTTATTAAGATGGTATACTTTAAATTGATTAAAATAAGGTTTGTTTTTAAGTGTTAAATTTTTCCGGCATTATTTATTAAAAGGAGGTAATTATGGACGCTTTTTTATTAGTTGAACCTTATATCACTGGAATCATCTCTATTTTAGGAATCTTTTTTATTGAAGCATTTGTTGTTGCTTCGTTTAAGTTATATATCAATCAATTTTTAAGTCCAAAAACGTATCATATTATGATTACTCTGATTTCTGGATTGATTATGACTTTTTTTTCTATCTATTTTATGATGATGTCTCAAAAAGAAGACTATTACTTGATATTCGGCAATTTGAGAATGATTATTATTTTAATTCCTATTATTTTTCTAAATCGTAACATTTCGTTAGTATCTGTTATTTTATGCAGTGTTTTTAGATTGTTTTATTATGGGACGACTATTGTTTCGCTAGGATACATTACTATTTTTTCTTCTTTTTTTCTATTAGTGGTAGTAATTCAGTTGATTGTAAAACAAAACCAAGTGTTAACTTTTATTTATAGTATTTTGAGTGCATCGGTTTTTTGGGTGTGGATTTATTTAACCAATTTTGATGGGTATCATTCCTATTTCTTTGTTGCAGTTGTTTCTGATTATTTAAATTTTGTTATTTTAAGTAGCATTGCTTATGTGAGTGCTTCTTATTTGTATCATTTGAATAATCTATTATTTCAAACAATCGAAGAAAGTTTAACGGATGAGTTAACCAAACTAAGAAATTTAAAAGACTTCAATGCTAAGATGGATGATGGATTTTTAAAAGCTCGCGAGAAGAGAGAAGCTTTTTCGCTAATTATTTTTGATATTGATTATTTTAAAACGATTAACGACACGTATGGCCATCTAGCAGGGGATTTAGTGCTGAAAAATCTAGCTAAAACAATTAAAGAAATAGAAGAATTAAAAAAAGTAGATGTATTTCGTGTAGGTGGAGAAGAGTTTACCATTATTCTCACTAAAAAAAATGGAACAGAAAGTGTACGAATCGCTGAAAAGTTACGTGAAAAAGTGGAGGAAACTCATTTTTATTATGACAATCAGTTGATTCATGTCACAGTCTCTGTGGGTGTGACATCATTGGTTAAAGGGTTGAGAAGTGAGATTACGTCAAATGGATTTTTGGAGTTAGCAGATGAAGCCTTGTATCATTCTAAGCATAATGGAAGAAACAGAGTCTTTATAAGTGATGTTTTTACAGGAGAATTTAAGTAAGACTTTATTTTTTAATAAGATTTCAAGGATGGGATTACTATTTTATGTAAAACATAGTAAACTATATTTGAAGTATTAATTTTAATAAAATAAGATAAATTAAAGGAGATTAGGGATGACTATTTTAGTTTTAGGTGGGGCAGGTTATATCGGATCTCACGGGGTGGATCAACTAATTGAAAAAGGCTATCAAGTAGTAGTCGTGGATAATTTGCAAACAGGCCATAAAGAGGCGATTCATAAAGATGCACGCTTTTATCAAGGGGATATTCGGGATAAAGCATTTTTACAAGGTATTTTTAAAAAGGAAAAGATTGATGGAGTGTTACATTTTGCAGCCAATAGTTTAGTTGGCGAATCAATGGAACAGCCTTTAATGTATTTTAACAATAATGTGTACGGAACTCAGATTGTTTTAGAGGTGATGGAAGAGTTTGATGTGAAAAAAATTGTCTTTTCTTCTTCGGCAGCTACTTATGGAGAAGCAAAAGTGATGCCGATTGCAGAGTCAGCTTCAACGAATCCAACGAATCCGTATGGTGAAACGAAGTTAATGATGGAAAAAATGTTGAAGTGGTGTGAGGAAGCCTATCAAATGAACTATGTTGCCTTGCGCTATTTTAATGTTGCAGGAGCAAAAATAAATGGACAAATTGGTGAAGATCATACACCAGAAACCCATTTGATTCCCTTGGTACTACAAACAGCTTTAGGCCAAAGAGCTCAGCTTTCTATTTTTGGAAATGATTATGATACTCCAGATGGAACGTGTATTCGTGATTATGTTCATGTACAGGATTTAATTGCTGCTCATATTTTAGCTTTAGAATACTTAGAAGCAGGAAATTCAAGTAATATCTTTAATTTAGGTAGTTCTACTGGATTTTCAGTTCAAGAAATTGTAGAAGCCGCAAGAAAAATTACGGGGAAAGAAATCCCAACAAAGGTGGAAGCAAGACGTGCTGGAGATCCAAGCACATTAGTGGCTGCCAGTCAGAAAGCTCAAGAAATGTTAGGATGGAAACCTGAATACACAACAATGGAGACGATTATTGAGTCAGCGTGGAATTGGCATGTGAATCATCCAACAGGTTATCCAAAATAAAATAAAGAGCAAATGCCAACGAGGCATTTGCTCTTTATTTTATTCTTCGCTTTATTTTTTGATATCGCCTAATTTATCTTCAACAGCACCTTTAGCTTTTTGTGCTTTTCCTTCAGCTTCTTTTTTCACGTCGTTTGTTACTTTTCCGTAGGTTTCTTTTGCTTCACCTACTACTTTATCTTTTAAACCTTTAGCTTTGTCTTTGAAATCTGTCATTTTAAATTCCTCCTAGTAGATTATTAATTAATTGTTTTTATTGAACTCTTCCAGTAGAATCTACTGGTTTTTTTGGTCCATCACTTGGTCCATTTTTTGGTTGTGAATCACTCTTATTATTTTGTTCATCGAATTCTTTACGAGTCATTACGTCATCCACATGCATGTTCACTTCGATGACAGTTAAACCAGTCATATCTTTGATTTGTTTGCTGACTTTATCGATGGTTGTTTGGAAAATTTCAGGAATATTTTTGCCATACTCTGCAATGACTTTTAAGTCTAAAGCCACTTGTTTTTCGCCAACTTCTGCATCAATGCCTTTTGTGATATCTCCTGAGCTACGGAATTTATCAGCAATATCGCTAATGAAGCCGCCACTCATTGACAAAATTCCTGGAATTTCATTTGTTGCAATGCCAGCAATTTTTTTGATGACTTGATCTTCGTAAGTTAATGAATTTTTGTGTTCAGGTGTTGGTGCTACTGGTGGAATGCTTCCGTTATTTTGTTTGTTATCATTAAATTCTGCCATTTCTAAATCCCATCCTTTTATTATTTATTTGTTTATCATCATAGAGTTAGATAAATCACTTATTTCATAAAAAATTGTAACCAAGCAGTGATGTCAATTTTACCATCGCGCCAAGCGCCAATAATAAAACCAATACTTGCTAGTAACACAATTAATAAGGTATAACCAAATCCGATTGTAATTAAGAGCAAGGCGATGATTAGCCCAATCAAAAGGCCAATAATACGTCCCCGATATGGATACCATGATTCTGGTGGTTGCATCTTTGTTGACCTCCTTTTAGACTACTCTTGTGGAATGGTTCGATTTTACTGTACCATTCGTTGCATGGGCTTCACTAATTTTCACATTAACTGATTTTACTGGAACCTCTAATGCTCTTTGGATGCTCTCTTCAACACGTTGTTGTATCTCTTTTCCAAGAGTAGGTAATTTTTCTGCGTCAACTACGGTTGCTTTAACGGTAATTGTGGCAGTTTTTGCTTTTCTCTTTAATTTTGCATGAACTTCAGGATTTTTTGCATCTGTCAGGTCGCTAAACGATTGTCTAGCAGTAGATTCGATTGTTTTTTTCGAAATATCAATGTCGCCCATACCTGTTTTGATTGTTAAAAATTTATCTGAAGCTGGAACAAAAATTGCGGTTAACAATAAGATTAAAAAGAAAAGTCCTAATATAATTGAAATGACTACCACGGTATATGAAAACCATAATCCGTTTTGCCATAAATGACTTGCAAAATTAGAGAGATAAGGAACTGGATAAGCCATTGAAGCAAAAGTGGTCATCGAAAGCAATCCAATGATTGAAATGAAAATTAAGATAAAGCGATTAAATTTATTCATCAAAATCCTCCTTTCATTTAAGTTGTGTCGAAAATGTGAACCACGTCTATAAGAAAAGCTTAACGGTTTTATTATTTAAAATCAACTAATTGCACTTATAGAAAAAAGATTAAGTATAGAATAAAAAGCGTTGTATATTGTTAAATAAAAAGTATGTAAGGTGAAAAATCATCTAGAAACTTAAGAGTTAACTTAATCTTTAAAACAAACTATGATAAAATAGAAGAACGATTAAAGTAAAATGGAGAGGGGCTAGAAAATGAATATATTAGCAATTGATAGTTCCAATCAAGTGATGAGCGTTGCTGTATTAAATGACAGCAAGATAGTTGGAGAAATCACAACGAATGTGAAACGAAATCACAGCGAAAGCTTAATGCCAGCAATTGATGAAGTTATCAAAATGGCGCATTTAAAACCAACTGAATTAGATCGGATAGCAGTAGCCATGGGTCCAGGTTCATATACCGGTTTGCGAATTGGTGTAACGATTGCAAAAACACTCGCTTGGACATTAAATAAAGAGTTAGTGGGAATCTCTAGCTTAAAAGTATTAGCAGCAAATTGTGAGAATGCTTCTGGCTATCTCGTTCCGATAATGGATGCTAGAAGAGGCAATATTTATACAGGATTGTATCAATGGGTTAATGGTGAATTAGAAGCTGTGGAACCAGAAACACATTGTTCGGCAGAAAAATGGGCAGAGCATTTGGCAACACTACAAGGAGAGTTCGAAATTGTAGGGGAAGATTGGGAGTTGTATCAACAAATCTTTGAAGAAAAATTAGGACATCGAGTAATGGCTGCGCCTTTAAAGGATCGAATACCAAAAGCAAGTGTTCTTGGGCTATTAAGCAGATCTGCTGAAACTAGCGATCCACATACATTTGTTCCTAATTATTTAAAATATGCTGAAGCAGAAGAGAATTGGCGAAAGGCTCATCCAGATCAACTGGAGGAAAGCTATGTTGAAAAAATTTAAAAATTGGCTCTTACAAAATGAACCGCCAATCCAGTTGAATCAGCAACGAAAATTAAGTGAACGCGTCACATTAGTTCAAACTGAATTTCGTTTAACGTCAACTTCAGATTTCTACACTTTAAAAATAGGAACAAGACAAGACATTTCAGACTTGATAAAAATTGAAAAACTAAGTTATAACGGAAAAGCGCCGTGGAGTAGAATGGCTTTCGAACATGAAATGTCGGTTAATCAAAATTCGATTTATTTAATTATAAAAAATGCAGCTCAAGAAGCCGTTGGATTTATTGGCGCCTGGTTTGTGGAAGGGGAAGCTCATATTACAAATGTAGCGGTTCAACCAATCTATCAAAGAAGAGGCATTGGAAGATTGCTAATCACTGAATTAAAAAAAATAGCTATCAGCGAAAAACAAACTAAAATGAGTTTAGAAGTTCGAAAATCAAATAAAAATGCCCAGAGTCTTTATCATCAATTAGGATTTAGCGATGGCAAAATAAAACAATCCTATTACTCAGATGACCACGAAGATGCCTTAGAAATGGGACTTTCTTTAAATGAGTAGAAGTGGAAGGAAGTTTCATGAAAAAAATCAATAAGAATGAACTTACATTGAATTCTATTAAAGCAACTCAATTTAATGAATTTGATTTGTATCAATTGGCTGATTTAAGCTATGAACATGGGTCACCCTGGCAGATCCATGTGTTTAAAAATGATTTAGCATTAGCCTATGTCGACTATTTAGTCCTCTATGACGAACATCAATTAATTGGATTTATCGGGTATCGTCAAATTTTTGAAGAAATTGAAGTTACCAATATCGTGATTCATCCGACATTTAAAAAACAAGGTTTAGGACAATTGTTGTTGACTTCATTAGTTGAATCCGTTGAAAATGCTGAAATGATTCATTTAGAAGTGCGTGTTTCAAATCGTCAAGGGATTCAACTATATAAAAAAAATGGCTTTAAAGAAATTGGAATAAGGCCAAACTATTATCAAAATCCTTATGAAGATGCTAAATTGATGCAATTAGAAATCAATCAAGAAAAGAGTGAAATAAATGTCTAAAGAGAGTAATTTGATCTTAGCAATTGAAACGAGTTGTGATGAAACGAGTGCAGCCGTGATTAAAGATGGAAAAGAGATTTGTTCAAATATCGTTGCATCTCAAATTAAAAGCCACATGCGCTTTGGCGGAGTTGTTCCTGAAATTGCAAGTAGACATCACGTTGAACAAATTACGCAATGTATTGAAGAAGCTATGAAGGAAGCCAATGTAACCTATGAAGAGTTAAGCGGAGTAGCAGTCACAGAAGGACCCGGTTTAGTAGGTGCCTTGCTTATTGGAGTAAATGCTGCAAAAGCGATTGCCTTTGCGCACCAATTGCCTCTGATTCCTGTAAATCATATGGCAGGTCATATCTATGCCAACCGTTTAATTGAACCACTGACTTTTCCACTACTAGCTTTAGTTGTTAGCGGAGGACACACTGAGCTTGTGTATATGGAAAAAGATGGAGACTATCAGATAATTGGTGAAACAAGAGATGATGCAAGTGGTGAGGCATATGATAAAGTCGGGCGAGTTCTAGGTTTAACCTATCCTGGTGGAAAACGAATTGATGAAATGGCAAAAATGGGATCAGATACCTTCCATTTTCCTCGTGGGATGATTAAAGAAAATAATTATGATTTTAGTTTTAGCGGGTTAAAAAGTGCCTTTATCAATACGGTGCACAATGCCGAACAAAAAGGTGAGACGTTAAATCAGTTTGACTTGGCTGCAAGTTTTCAAGCAAGTGTAATCGATGTATTGGTTAGTAAGACACTTAAAGCAATTCGTGAATATCCAGTGAAACAATTAGTTTTAGCAGGTGGCGTGGCAGCAAACCATGGTCTTAGAGCAGAGCTGACAAATAGAATGAATCAAGAATTCCCCTCCATTCGTTTATCGATTCCGCCACTTTCTTTATGTGGCGATAATGCAGCTATGATTGGTGCAGCTGCATATGTAGAATTCAATTCAGGACATTTTTCAGGATACGATTTAAATGCCAAACCGGGACTTTCTTTTGAAATGATGAAATGAGAATAGAAAAAAGCATGAAAGCCATTTTTTAAATGGCAATTTCATGCTTTTTTTATGGGATTCTGCTTAGTTTCCTAAATCTTCAAGAGCCAGACTTTGTTCTTCCCATTCATTAATAATGGTTTCGTGTTGTTCTTTTAATTGTCCTAATTGTTGATTGATTTCTTGCACTTTTAAATGGTCGCCATAGACTTCAGGTAAAGTTAACTCTACTTCTAAAGTTTCGATGGTTGCTTCCAAAGTCGCCATCTCATTTTCTAACGTCTCAATACGACGCGTGAGTTGACGAATTAGTTTTTGTTCTTCTTTGCCTATTTGATAATGTTCTTTAGTTCCTGAGTCAGTCACTTGCGCTTGAAGTGGCTGCTTTTTTAAAGCTTCTTCTTCCGCCAGCAAACACAATTCTTCTTCTTCCGCTTTTTTTTCTAAATAATAATCATAATCCCCCAAATAAAGTTTACTTCCAGAAGGAGAAAGCTCAACCACAGTGGTTGCAATCCGATTAATAAAGTAACGGTCATGGGAAACAAAAAGAATCGTGCCAGGGAAATCTATTAAAGCATTTTCCAAGACTTCTTTGCTATCAATGTCTAAATGGTTGGTTGGTTCATCTAAAACTAAGAAGTTGTCTTGTTCCATAGAAAGTTTAGCTAAAGCTAATCGAGCTTTTTCGCCACCACTTAATGTAGAAACAACTTTTTCGACATCTTCGCCTGTAAATAAAAAACTTCCTAAAATACTGCGAATATCTTTTTCTGGTGTTGTAGGGTGTTCATCCCAAAGTTCAGCTAAGACGGTTTTTCCTGAACTAAGGTTCGCTTGTTCTTGGTCATAATATCCAAGAGTCACATTTGCACCAAGATGTTTTGTACCTTGAATTAAAGGCAGTTCATCAACCAATGATTTTAGAAGGGTAGATTTGCCAATTCCATTTGGTCCAACTAGGGCGATAGCGTCTGTTTTTCGAATGTCTAATTGGATTGGGCTAGAGATAATGGTTCCTTGATACCCAATTGCTCCATTCTCTAAGGATAAAACTACATTGCCACTTTCTTTTTCAGGTTGAAATCTAAAACGAGCTGACTTTTCATCCCCAAGTGGTCGGTCCATCCGTTCCATTTTATTCAATTGCTTTCGTCTACTTTGAGCACGTTTTGTCGTAGAGGCGCGGGCTAAATTCCGACTGACAAAATCTTCTAGTTTGGAGATTTCGACTTGTTGCTTTTCAAACTCTTTCCACTCACGTTCTAAATTTGCTGCTTTTTGAGTGAGGTAGTTTGTATAGTTGCCTTTATAATGGGTCATTTTTTGGCGACTTATTTCATAGACTTCACGAGAAACTTTGTCTAAAAAGTATCGGTCATGAGAAACAATCAAAAGGGCCCCTTGATAAGTTTGAAGATAGTTTTCCAACCAACTTAAAGTAGCTATATCTAAATGGTTGGTGGGTTCATCCAAAATCAGCAAATCTCTTTTTTCTAATAATAGTTTAGCTAAAGCCAATCGCGTTTTTTGTCCGCCAGAAAGTTGCGTGATTTTTTTTGAATAGTCCGCTTCAAAAAAATTAAAACCATGTAACACAGAACGAATTTCAGCTTCATACCCAAAGCCATTTGCTTCATTAAAATCATGTTGTAACTGGTCATAGGTATCTAGCATTTTTTGGTAAGCCTCAGGATCTTCTAGTAATGCGGGTTCGCCTAGTTGTTCTTCTAAGTGGCGCATTTTGGCTTCCATTTGAATAATAGGTTCAAAAACAGACAACATCTCATCCCAGATACTCTTATCTGAATCTAAGCCTGAATGTTGAGCTAAATAACCAATTGTGACTGTTTTTCCTTTAGATAGGCGGCCAGCATCAGGTTCTTCAATTCCTGCAATTATTTTTAATAAAGTTGATTTTCCAGCACCATTGCGACCCACTAAAGCAATTCTAGCATTGTCTTGTATTTCTAATTGAATATTTTCAAAAAGCACATCTGCACCAAAATAACGTGCAACGGATTGTGTTTGTAATAAAATCATTATAATTCCCTCACTTCGTAGTCTACCCTTATAGTGTAGCATAATTTAGCAGCGTGTTGAAATTGAAATCACAAGAAAAAGTAAGGGATATCAACTAGTGAATAAATTCACAATTTAACGCTTGTGAATTTATTTAAATTAGCAATCAATCTTCCTAACAAATTAAGAAATTATTTGAGCAAAAAAGTAGTATAATATAGAAAAAATGCTATAATGATAATGCTTGGTGATTACTTAATGATTGTGAAGTAAATTCTTTTAAAATGGTTTTGTGAAAAAAAACAATAACTTTTTAAAATCAAGATACTATAAAATGTTGGAGGAAAGAAAGATGCCAAATCAAAAGATACCTAAGGCAACGGCAAAACGTTTGCCTATATATTACCGTTACTTACGTTTCTTACATGACGCTGGAAAAGATCGTGTTTCTTCTACTGAACTGAGTGATGCAGTCAAAGTTGACAGCGCAACAATCAGAAGAGACTTTTCTTATTTTGGTGCATTAGGAAAAAGAGGCTATGGATATGATGTTGAAGATCTATTGAACTTCTTTAGTAAAACATTGAATCAAGATCGTTTGACCAATGTCGCTTTAATTGGAGTAGGGAACTTAGGCCATGCCTTATTAAATTATAATTTCCATCAAAGCAATAACACTAGAATTAGTGCAGCCTTTGATGTAAATGAAGAGATTGTTGGAACGATTGCAAGTGGAGTACCAGTTTATCCAATGAGTGAGATGATTGAGCAATTGAAACTACAACAGATTGAAGTTGTCATTTTAACTGTCCCAGCACCTGTAGCTCAAGAAACTGTGAATGAATTAGTAGATGCTGGTGTAAAAGGCATTATGAACTTCACTCCACTGAGAATCTCAGTTCCAGACCATATTCGCGTTCAAAATGTGGATTTAACCAATGAATTGCAAACATTGATTTATTTCTTAGATCATTATACAGGTAATAATGACATCCTTGATTTAGAAGATTAAAAAAAACGTTGAGAAAGAATTCTTTCTCAACGTTTTTTTTAATCTTTATTGTGGTTTTTTATTTTCAAAAATAACTGTAACATTTTAGTTCCTCGAACAAAATCATTTGTTGCAATCACTACACAAAGAATTGAAAAGAATCCCCAGCCTGTACTTTTAACAAAATCAATCGTGGACCAAATAAAAACAGCAGCCATGACATAGTTGAAAATGATTTGGGTTAGAAAACTATTTTTACTCATTATTGATTTCCTTTCTATGCTCCGCTGTTAACTAGCGATAAAGCAACTTATTTTAGTAGCACCATCTGAGAAATAAATACTAAGGTATTCATTAGCATATGTGCAATAATCGGAGTAGCAATGTTTTTTGTTTTTACATATAAAAAGCAAAAAACAAATCCCATTGCTGAATAAAGTAAGATATGACCGTCCATATGAATAAAGGCAAATAATAACGAGCTGATAACCGCGGCTCCTACAACACCAGTTAAATCATAGAAAAAACCGAAAATGACTTTTCTAAAAACAAATTCTTCAAGAATCGGAGCAAAGATGGCGCCAGTAATTAAGAATAAAGGATACTTGTTTATGATTTCAATAATGTATTGTGTATTAGCAGAACCGGCTGGAATTTTTAAAACGGCTTGTTCGATTAAATTTGCAGTTATTTGAACAAAAATAGCTAAAAACATCCCTATAAAGCCCCACGATAAAACTTGTCCCTTTGAAACAGAAGGTTGAATAGTTAAACTATTTTTGATAGGAAATTTCTTATTTAAAAGAATCATAACCAAACTACCTATTATAAAGCAAGCGATAGTAGAGTAGATGATGACCGATGTTTTTGCATTTCCTGGAACGACTATCCCTAAAAGAGCGGGTAATGTTTGAGCGATAACATAGGTGATCAAAATTGTAATTGCTGAGTTTTTCATTTTAAACCTCATTTCTAAAATTCATTTTGACTGAGTCAGAGGTACTTTGTCATAGAAAGATCCGTTGTAACAAAGCCCATTTTTTTGTATAACTCAAGGGCAATTTCGTTATGACCAAAGACATGTAAATTAATTTTATCAAAATGTAACGTTTGTATTTCTTTTATAAGTGTTTCTAATGCTTTTGTGCCATACCCTTTTCCTCGAAAAGGCTCGAAGATAACGAAATCATAAATAAATGCAGATTTTCCAGTTTTATCGTGATGAGCGTGAAACCATAAATAACCAACCTTACTTGAAAGGGAAGGTTCAATTATTGAAAATAAAAACTCATTTTCAGTATGAAGACCTTTAGGTAAAAGTTCGTTAAAAGAATTCGTTGCAAGGGCAATCGATTCATCATCAGACCAAGTTCCAGCAGCTACTTTATCTTTTGCATAATCCAAAATTGAGAAAGAAAGAAAATCATCAAAGTCAGGTTGAGTCATTTTTTTTAGACGCATCATAAAGAGCTCCTTTATCATAAGAAATAGTGGTTTGTTTTCAGGTTTATCAGCTGAAAAAAGCAAATTCAGTATCCAGTATACCATACTTATTAAGGTGTATGTTTTGGAAATAAAAAAATAGCAAACTCAAAATAAAAGAAATCGAAATGATTTGCAAATAGTAAGGAGTGAAAGGAGAAAAAAAGTTAACAAAATACTTGCATTCTATCCAAATTTTGATTAAGATAAAGAAGTGAGTTAGCACTCTTTGTATATGAGTGCTAATAGAAACAAAAAGATAAATAAATGGAGGGATTTACGTGTTAAAACCATTAGGAGATCGTGTCATGATAGAAGTTGCTAAAGAGGAAGAAAAAACTGTTAGTGGGATCGTTTTACCAGGTTCAGCGCAGGAAAAACCTCAAACAGGAACGATTATCGCAGTCGGTGAAGGTCGTATTTTAGAAAATGGTACTAAAGTTGAGATGGCTGTTAAAGTTGGCGACGTTGTACTATTTGAAAAATATGCAGGAACTGAAGTTAAATATGAAGGAAAAGAATATTTAGTCTTAAAAGAACACGATTTAGTAGCAATCGTTGGGTAACAATAAAAATAAAAAATTATGAGGTGAAAAATAATGGCTAAAGATATTAAATTTGCAGAAGACGCACGTGGCGCAATGCTTCGTGGAGTAGACATTTTGGCAGACACAGTTAAAGTAACATTAGGACCTAAAGGACGTAACGTTGTTTTAGAAAAATCATTCGGATCACCTTTGATTACAAATGACGGTGTGACGATTGCAAAAGAAATCGAATTAGAAAATCATTTTGAAAATATGGGAGCAAAACTTGTTTCAGAAGTTGCTTCAAAAACAAATGATATTGCTGGTGACGGAACAACTACAGCGACTGTTTTAACACAAGCAATTGTTCGAGAAGGATTAAAAAATGTTACTGCAGGAGCTAACCCCGTTGGCATTCGTCGTGGGATTGAATTGGCAACGAAAGCAGCAGTTGAAGAATTACATGCGATTTCAAAAGTAGTCGATTCAAAAGAAGCGATTGCACAAGTAGCAGCCATTTCTTCTGGTGATGACGAAATTGGTTCATTAATCGCAGAAGCTATGGAAAAAGTTGGCAATGACGGCGTGATTACAATTGAAGAATCAAAAGGAATCGAGACCGAATTGGACGTTGTTGAAGGAATGCAATTTGACCGTGGGTATTTATCTCAATATATGGTAACAGACAATGACAAAATGGAAGCTGTTTTAGAAAATCCATATGTTTTGATTACAGATAAAAAAATCTCAAATATTCAAGATGTCTTGCCTTTGTTGGAACAAATTTTACAACAAGGTCGTCCGTTGTTGATTATTGCGGATGATGTGGATGGGGAAGCCTTACCAACCCTTGTTTTAAATAAATTACGCGGTACGTTTAATGTTGTTGCAGTCAAAGCTCCTGGATTTGGTGATCGTCGCAAAGCGATGTTAGAAGACATCGCAATTTTAACTGGTGGTACTGTTATTACAGAAGACTTAGGATTAGAATTGAAAGATACAACAATTGATCAATTAGGTCATGCAGGAAAAGCTGTAGTAACAAAAGATGCGACTACAATTGTTGAAGGAGGCGGCGCAAAAGAAGCCATCCAACAACGTGTAGCTATCATCAAATCACAAGCAGCTGAAACGACTTCAGAATTTGATAAAGAAAAATTACAAGAACGTTTAGCAAAACTTTCAGGAGGGGTAGCCGTTGTTAAAGTTGGAGCAGCTACTGAAACTGAATTAAAAGAACGTAAATTACGCATTGAAGATGCCTTGAATGCAACACGTGCTGCTGTTGAAGAAGGAATCGTAGCAGGTGGTGGAACGGCTTTAGTGAATGTACAAGCTAAAGTGGCTGAAATTGAAGCAGAAGGCGACGTAGCAACAGGAATTAAAATTGTCCTACGTTCGTTAGAAGAACCATTACGTCAAATCGTAACCAATGCTGGACTTGAAGGTTCGGTAATTGTGGATAAATTAAAACATGCTGATTTAGGTATTGGTTTTAATGCAGCGAATGGTGAATGGGTAAACATGGTTGAAGCTGGAATCGTAGACCCAACTAAAGTGACTCGCTCTGCTTTGCAAAATGCAGCAAGTGTAGCAGCATTATTGTTAACAACAGAAGCTGTTGTTGCTGACCAACCAACTCCAGACATGCCACCAATGGCTCCTGGAATGGACCCAAGTATGATGGGTGGCATGATGTAGGAATATAAAGAAGACCCCTTTGTTGTTAAGGGGTCTTTGCTTTTTTTATCTATATATATTTAAGTAGTTGGTGTACATAGATAATTTAAATAAACTTCTTATCCTTAATAGATTGTATGTTTTTCTTCTTGTGTTTTTTATTAATATAATCTAGATAATAAATTTTTGGAATGCTATAATAAATTATGAATAAATTAATGGAGGGCTATCTTTTGAAAGAAAAGCAGATATTAGGAATCGTACTAGCAGTTGTATTAGTAATCTTTGCGGGAGTTATGACAAAAAATAATCATGAAAATATTATCTATAATATAGGTGACGTAATAAGTATTGGCAAGGTTAACTACAAGGTGAATAATTTTGAAATTAGAAACAGCAATGATATGAAAGGAAGAAATGATTTAATTGTATCTATTGATGTAACCAGTAAGAGTGAGGAGTCTGAAAAGGCCTCTTTTGAAGATAGCTTTGTTCTCAAAATAGGTGACAAATCGTTTGAAGCAGATTCAACTAGAAGTGGAAATGCTAATGCAGGTTCAAATCCTTTTAGATATAATCAGTTAAATCCAGATCAAAAAATACAAGGATTCGTTGTATTTAATATATCTAAAAATCAAGCGGAGTCAAAAAAGTTTGACCTATTGATAAAAGAAGGCTCTTTTTCTTCAGAAGAGGCAACAGTGAAACTAAACTAGCAAAAAGCTTCTCGTTCCTAATTGGTTTGAGAAGCTTTTTAAATTACTTTTTATCGAATTTTTCTTTCACGTCATCGACCATGTCTTCTTTTTTTTTTTTCATATCAGAAGCAACTTCTTTTACTTTGCCAACAGCTTGGTCAAAAAAACTTCGGCTTTAATCATTTATCCCCAGTTACGTCACCAGTAACTTCATTAGCTTTACCACTGATTCTCATATAAATTAGTTGGTAAAGATTTGTATAATGGCTGTTTGAAAGGTGTCACAAAATCGTCACTTTTTATAATGTGGTTATTTAATTCAAATTTTTATAAATCTATACCTAAAAATTAATAGGTTTAATTATGGATACTTATAATGATAGCGTTTTGATAACAAAAAGGATTCATTAAGTAACGATTTTGATATTTTTTTTTTGAAAAAAAGACAATTATCAATTTTATTGTAATATAGATAGTAATTAGCCTTGTTATAAACTATGCGTTATGTAATTTAGTAGCGATTATGATAGTGTTAGCAGTTGTTTTATCATGCTATAATTTGTAATAAGGAATAGAAAATTGCTCTTAAACAAATTTGTTTAAGAGCTTGAGGATTATCCACCCCAAGGAAGATCGCCGAACGGAAACATATAATCACCACCAAACTTAAATTTTTTAAGTACATAATAATATTTTACAACGAATACACATATAATTCAAATTAAGGAGGCGCTTGTAATGTGTTACAACAGAGAAAAATGTTATAAAAAAGTAACGCATCTTTGCGAGCGTTTTGAGTATTTGAAAGCTTACCACATTTTAATAGAAGGAATTGATACTTTAGAAGTAATAGATATTTCTGAAAAGAAACGATATTTGCATCAACTTGGTATAACTCTATTGCTAGGAAAAAATGAAATCGATAGATCGATACCCATATTTGAGGAAGCGTTAAACTTAGGCTATGATAAAAAAAGTATTTTTGTTGATGCGTTAACTGTAAACTCATTAGGAATTGCCTACTATTTAAAAGGTGAGATAGAAAGTGCTAAACCATATTTTGATGAATCACTTTCTGCTTTAGAAACGTTAGAATTGATTGATGCCGAGGATATGAATAAGACGATGCTGACTTTGTATAACACTGCCAAATTTTATTCTGGTGTATCAAACTATAAAAAGGCTATCTTGATTTGTAAAACAGGAATCGACATAGCTGTATCCGAAAACAGAATGGCGCATTTAGAAAAACTGTATTATGAAAAAGCATTTAATCATAGAGAATTAGGGAATATAGATATTGCTGTATTAGAATTTAAAAGAGCCTACATGATTGCAGATATTCGGCAATCCGAGATCATAAAACAAGCTGCTAAAGAAAAGTTGGAAGAAATAAAAAAAGGGCAGAAAAAGGGCATTAGTATGAAACTAATGACTAACAACCATGAAAAGAATAGTAAGTTTCCAACTATCAGAAGTCTATAAACAAAGGTATTAACATAATCAAATATAATGAGGTTATTATATTATGATGGGCGGCATGATGTAATTTTTAAGTCATTCAAAAAAAGATTTCTCATTTTGAGAAATCTTTTTTTGTTTATAGAAGCTAACAGATGGATTACATGATACTTGTCAAATAAGATGGAAAATAAAAAGATAATTAAATTCTGATCCATGTGGTAGCTCGTTTGTATAGAAAGAGTAGAAAATTGTAAACACCTGTTATTGGAGTTATAATGAACCTATAAAAAGAAAGAAGGAATACGCTATGGAAAAAGCAAAAAAAATTCAAATTTTGAAAGATATTATCAATATAAAATCTGTGAATGGCAATGAAAAAGCTGTTGCAGATTATTTAACCAAGCTATTTAATGAATACGGAATTGAAACGCAACAAGTCGCTTATGATACAAATCGAGACAATTTAGTGGTTGAAATTGGAACGGAGGGTTCAAAAGTACTAGCCTTTTCTGGACATATGGATGTTGTGGCACCAGGTAATTTAGCGGATTGGACAACAGACCCTTTCGCTGCGGACGAACGCGATGGTAATATTTATGGTCGAGGCGCTTGTGATATGAAGAGCGGATTAGCAGCAATGGTCATCACGATGATTGAATTAGTAGAAGAGAAGGCTGAATTGAATGGGAAAATTAAATTGTTAGCAACTGTCGGAGAAGAAGTTGGCGAACTTGGCTCTGAACAGTTAACAAAAGAAGGGTATGCAGATGATGTGACGTCAATGATTATTGGCGAACCTTCTGGATATCATATTATTTATTCACATCAAGGTTCGATTAATTTTAGCGTATCCTCTAAAGGCAAAAGTTCTCATAGTTCAATGCCAAAATTAGGCATTAATGCGATTGATCATTTAGTTGAATTTTATACTAGAGCGAACAATGAATTTAGAAAGACTGTTTACACAAACGATGTATTAGGCGATTTCATTTATAATGTAACGATGATATCTGGTGGCGAACAAATTAATAGTATTCCAGAAAAAGCAACGTTAGAAGGAAATATCCGTACAATTCCAGAGTATGACAATCAAAAAACAGTGGCAAAATTAAACGAGATTATTGACGATTTAAATAAAGAAAAAGAGTACCATCTCGAGTTAACGATTGAAGCCAACAAATTAGTTGTTAAAAGTGAACGAGATTCAGATATTGCAACCATCGCTCAAAAAATAGCTGAAACCAAAATAGGACAAAAAGTACCGTTACTTGGTATGCCGGGAACAACAGATGCAGCTGAATTTATTAAAGCAAAAAATACTTTCCCAATTATTGTTTTTGGACCAGGAAATGAAACCCCTCATCAAGTGAATGAATATGTTGGGATTGCTAATTATTTGGATATGATTGAGGTTTATAAAGAAATTGCTAAAGATTATTTAAATCATTAATTTTTTAGAAAATTGATCGAGTGATAAATTTAGTTAAAAAGAGTTGGAATCAAACCAACTCTTTTTTGTCTTTTATTTCACTTTAAAAATTTCAATTACATGATTTTTTTAAAATAACTATTTTTATTTAATTTAGTTTTGTGTAAAGCAAATTATTAAAAGGAACAATAAACTATTAAATTCACAAGCTTGTCAAATTTTTATTACAACTTAAAGTCAATTAAATTTCAAGCTATCAATGTTGAATGTTAATTGTTATAATGAAATGCAATTAATGAAAAGGAAAATAACGAGTTAGTTATTAAGAGGTAAGGGTTTTGAATAATGTAAAGAAAAAAATTTATATAGTTATTTCATCATTATTAGTGATTTTGCTCCCCTGTTTGTATGTATTAATCATTCAAGCATCTCAGTACAATTTTGATTTTACACTGGCACAAGAATTTTTCAATAATAATACAAATATTTTTTGGTTAAGCTATGTTTTAGTTTTGACAATTTCTTTAGTTTTACTATCTTTAATAGGAAGTACCATCATAACTGAATTTTTACTTTTTATTGTGGTAGTAGGTTTAGCATTTGCTAACAATCAAAAAGTTTTAGCAAGAGACGTAGCTATTTACCCAGAAGATATTTTTATGGTTCGTGAAATAAAATTGTTAATGACAATGATTGATCGAAGTGAATTAATTAAGATAGTGATAGTTGTTTTAGCTTTAATACTAGTGTGTATCCTTTTATTTATAGCTGCAAAAAAAACAATAAATCTTCAATTTAACAAAAAAATAATCTATCCTTTGAGAGGTATATTGTTAGTTTTCTCTGTATTTGTATTGTTTTTATTTATAAATATTAATGAAGAAGGATCAACAATGAATAAAATTCAAAAGAAGATGGATATTGAATTTATTGATTGGAGCCAAGTTGATAATTATCGAGTAAATGGATTTGTTTTGTCGTTCTTAAATAATTCTAGAGTTCAACCAATTAAAAAGCCTGAGGGGTATTCTAAAGATTCAGTTTTAAAAATTGTAGAAAAATATAAAAAAATAGCAAAGGAACAAAATCAATCAAAAGAGGAATTGTCAGATATTGATATTGTTTATGTGATGAGTGAATCTTTTATTGATCCAAGGGATACAGATTTATTTTATGAAAAAAACGAGGATCCAATTCCTTTCACTCATGAACTACTACAATCAAGTATTTCTGGGAAAGCATTAGTGCCAGAGTACGGTGGTGGGACAGCTAACATGGAATTTGAAGCTTTAACAAGTTTTTCAAATTATTTTCTACAAGTTATTCCCTATCAATCAGTAGTTCCTAAGATAAATGGTTTCCCATCTATTGTTTCTTACGTAAAGGATCGAAATTATACTGCAACGGCCATTCATCCATTTGACGGGAATATGTACAAACGTGTTGAGGTTTATAATTCAATGGGCTTTGACCAGTTTATGGACCAAAAAGACATGACTTATACTGACATATTTCCGCCTGGGGGAGCGATATCAGATGAATCGGCGTTTAATCAAGTGTATGATGTATTGACTCAAGACGATAAAGATCATTTTGTTCACTTAGTCACGATGCAAAACCATCAACCGTATTCAGCAGGTTATGATGAAAACCCATTTGAGGTTACATCTGACTTATTGACAGATGATATTAAAGTAAGAATGCAAATTTATTTTAAAGGGATAAATCAATCTGATAAAGCAATGGAACAATTCATTGAAAAAATTGATCAGTTGGATAAAAAAACAATGATTGTATTTTGGGGAGATCATTATCCAGGGCAAGGTCTATTTTCTGATATTGATGGAGAACATGCAGAACTAGTACACTCAACCCCTTTATTCATCTACAAGAATTTTGATTCAGAACATAGTGATATAGGGAGTCAAAGTTTAAATTACCTTACTCCTAATGTATTGAATGAATTAAATGTAAAAGAAACGCCTTTTCATGCCTTAGTAAATACATTAAATAAGGAAATCAAAGGATTGACTAAAAACATTCAGTTAAATTCTAATAGTGAGCAATTTGAACTATTTAATGAGGACAGTTATCCTACATTAAAAGAATATGAAATCATTCATTACGATTTAATTGCTGGCAATAAATATAGTTTGAAAGAAAAATTTTATAGTATAGAAAACTAAGAAATAAAGAGGAGAAAAAATGAAAAACAAAAAAATTACACTAGGTATTGTATTTATTATAGTAATGTCAGTTCTATTTCCTAGTTTGAGCACAATTGTTTATGCAACGGAAATAATTAATAGCTCATACAACCAAGAATCGCAAGCCAATGAATCAACTACAGATCAGATAGCTGAAATAGATAGTCCCATCTCAACTGAAAATACAGATAATGAAATACCAAGAAAAGAAAATTTAGAGTCAAATGTTAATCAGGGGCAAGAAGAACAGACTACAGCAACTAATCAAGAACCTCTCAAGACTCAAGATGAGTTAAGAAATGAGACCATGAGCGATGCTATGACAAAAGCAGCCTCTATTCCTGCGTTTATTGATGAAATTTCTGGAATGGCATCAAGTTTGGCAAATAGTAATGATTTGTATAGTTCTGTAATGATTGCTCAAGCAATTCTAGAGTCAAAGTATGGAACAAGTGAGTTAGGAAGTTCTCCAGTACACAATTTATTTGGCATTAAAGGTACCTTTAATGGTCAATACGTGATGAAAGATACGCTAGAGGTAATTAATGGTGAAACAGTAACGGTTAATGCACAATTCAGAAAATATCCAAGCTATACAGAGTCTTTGCAAGATTATGTAAATAAGTTAAAATTAGGTCCAGGTATTGAAAATGGTTCCAGTTGGAATCCTAATTATTATTCAGGTGCTTGGAAAAGTAACACACAAAGTTACAAAGATGCGACTAAGTTTTTAACAGGTAAATACGCGTCAGATTTAGACTATAATAAAAAATTAGATAACTTAATCCAAACTTATCAATTAACGAGATTTGATGATACTGAGCCGGCAAAAATCATTAGTAATTTAGAAACTCCAGAGCCGGATACAGTCATTAAGGAAGATAAAATATTTGTTAAAGGTTGGGCGTTATCAACTGATTCAGTTAAGGATGTTTCTGTTAGTATAAATGGCCAATCTGTTGGTAATGCTGAGTATGGGAAAAATCGCCCAGATGTTTATAATGCCTATCCACAATATAATAACCAGTCAGCAGGATACGAATATAATATTAATAGTGAGAATGTAGTTACTGGAACTAATCAACTTAAAGTAACTGTATCAACAAATTCAGGACAAACAACTGAAATGACTTCAACTATTTTAGTTCCAGAAACTAATGTAGAAGTAAATCCTAATCTGCCGAATATATTAACAGTGGATACTTTGGCAAATGGAACAGTATTAAAAGACAATTTAGTCATTAAAGGCTGGGGTTTATCTGCAAGCCAAGCTAAAAAAGTTGAAATGTTAGTAGATGGAAAAATCATCGGGGAAGCACAATTAGGGCTTGAACGATTAGATGTAGCGAATATTTACCCACAATACAAAAATAAAAATTCAGGTTACAGCTACCAATTGGATATAGGCAAAATAAGTGAAGGAAAACACGTCTTCACAGTAAGAATGACAACTGGTAACGGACAAGTGGTCGAGAATAAATACAACGTTGAAAAACCTAAAGTAGATATAATAAGTTTAATTGATAGTCCAGAAAGAAATGAAACGATTTCAGGAATCTATAAAGTCAGAGGTTGGGCAATTGCAAGTGAAAAAATTGCATCGGTTAAAGTAGCCGTAGATGGTAAAGAAACAGGAGTGGCTACGTACGGACTTCCAAGAGAAGATGTGTATCACGCTTATCCATCATTTAATCAAAAAAATGGGGGGTATGAGTATCAATTAGATACCTCAACACTTACTGGTGGCGCCCATAAGCTAGAAGTGAGTATAACAACAGTAAGCGGGAAAACATCGACCTCACAGTTAGATATTAAAGTACCTGTTCTTAGTAACTTATTAACAGTAGATACATTAATAAATGGAACTATTTTAAAAGATGGTTACATTATTAAAGGTTGGGGATTATCTCAAAACAGTGTGAAAAAAGTTGAAATGTTAGTAGATGGAAAAGTCATCGGGGAAGCACAATTAGGACTTGAACGATTAGATGTAGCAAATGTTTACCCACACTATAAAAATAAGAATTCAGGTTTTAGTTACAAGTTGGATATAGGTAAAGTAAGTGAAGGAAA